>DMTS01000063.1 GCA_003477045.1 Candidatus Delongbacteria bacterium | reverse complement strand
TCTTCATTTTAACTTCTCCTGTTAATAGAACATTTATTTAACGGTTATTACTTTCGCGCATATTTTTGCGTTTACAAAGTAAGCTCATTTATTTTAAATAGCAAACTGAAAAGATTAATTTATTTATGTACAGTTAATTAGAAGCTGTAATTGATCTTGACATAAGATTGCTCATAACTACGCACAAAATGGCTGCTTTCAAGATTATTGCCGGCGGTGCTGTAACCGGCAAAAAAATTACAGTCCGGCCTGAATTCCCAACGGAAATTTGAAAACAAACCGGCATCATCAATACCGCCGTAGTTATTATAACGCAAGCCGTTAGTCAGTGAAACATCGTTCGAGAAGTTTATCGTAGCTCCTGCATTATCAACCCAGTACTCCTGATCATAGCCGCAGCCTTGCGGGAAAACTCCATAGCTAAAGCGAATTCCGCTGACATTATACGACAGATATTTATTGATCTTGCCGCTTGTAGAGACAGAAATAAGATCGTAATAATATTTGTCATATAATTCATAAACTACTGTTTTACCGAGCTCGCCGTAAACTTCAAGAGTAAGGATATCCCAATTGTAATAAGAGGCATAAAAAGAGCAATTAGGGACATCGAACTTAGTTCCCGTAAAATTATCCTGATTAAAATTTCCGCTGATATTAAATGAAAATTTGTACTGCGTATCCATACTGAAATTCACTCCGGAATTCAAATAGCGCATTTCATCATTTGCGGTATAAAAAGAAATACTGCTCCAAGTACTGAAGCCGTAGCTTTTTATTGATCCGGTGGGAGATTCGTTTCTCCAGTTAAAGCTGTAGCTCGGGTAATAAAATCCCACATCTTCCGCTCTGCCCATGCCTGCTTCAAAATCTTCCGAAACGATTCCGCCGCCCAGTGACCAGTTGCATTGTCTGCTGTCGCCATAATAGCCTCCAGAAGCACTATATCCCTTCCTGATTTCCCTTATACTGTCATCAAGGTATGAAAAATTAACTTCGCCCCATACTGAATGATGCTGATTAAAACTGAATTTCGGCACGAAATGAAAAACATCCGCATGATAATCCTTATTTTCCCTGTTCAGAAATGTGAACTGCATGCTCAAATTATCGAGAGTAGGTTTAAGCGCAATGATATTAAAAAAANNTCCATTGAAGACAAAAATCCGTAAGAACAGCCCGGAGTACTGCCTGTGACCTTAAAAGCATAATTCGGCTGCATAATATTTCTGGTATAAAACAAACTGCTGCCTACTCCGAACGCATCGAGATCCTCGTTGAAGAAATACCGGTTCTCGGCATAATAAGGTGCGTAACGCATATTGAATGTGTTCTGCGCAAGATCCAAGGGTGCGTCAGAAAAATCCGGATTAACGCTCAGTTTGGCTTTGATCGCATTGTTAGGATTATAAGAAAAGTCAAAACCGATATTGTCGAGGTCATTCAATTTGTTCTTATCGAAATCGTATGAAGGATCAGGTGAAAATTTCTGATTTTTTATATCATATTTTTTTAAATAATACGGACGGAAAAGAATATTGCTGTTAGCCGCTATTTTCTCTTTTATTACAACATCTTCCGCTTTTTTAAAATAATCTTTACCCCAGGTTATTCTTAAATATGGACAAATAAAAAATGCATTCAGATGTTTATCATACCTTGACAGTATTATCTTCCAGTTATATGGAGCTTCATCGCCAAATCGCAGATCTTTAAAAGGAATTTCCATATTGCAAGTCCACTTTTTATCAGTAAATTTATTCTGATATGTATAACCGCTGTTCCACCCTCCGTCAATATTCATATCCTCAGTTCTGATACCGTCCGTTCTTCCGCCCAGAGGATACGCATAAAAAGCATATCCGTAACATTTATTGGCGTCTGTAATGATCTGTAAACGAAGGTTGTTGTCGTTTGAGAAATCATCCCGTTTCCTGAAACTGCTTTCGCCGAAAGTTGAATCAATATCAGCTTCCCACTGCATAAATAATTTTTCGCCGTTGTGCCAGAACCAGATTTTGTTAACCTGAGCGCATTTCAGCGTGTCTGCACTATCCGCATCAAAAAACTCTGTGCACATATTTTCATCGGTGATCACAGGCTGCTCAGAAAAAGGTATGGTAAAAGCTCCAAGCCATTGGCAGGTCATTATCAACAGTAAAATTACTTTGTTCATTCGTTAAACTCCTCTTATAAATTCGACTATGCGTTTTTTCACTAGAAATCTAATACTGATCATTATCTAAACATATAAAAATGCGACGAAACGACAATTATGCGGTACAGAATACGATTTTGAGCCTATGTTTACTAATTTAATAAGCACTTAACTCCGGGCAAATTCAAGCAGAGGTTTAATGGCATCCTGATCGGCTTTCCTTACTGAATCAATATATATCTTTCTTGTATTACCGGCTTTAGTTAAATTCGCAGAACCCCATGTGAATACAGGCTTGTTAAAACCATGAGACACGAGAATATCACCGCACAATCTGGAATGTCTGCCATTACCGTTCGCGAAGGGGTGTATCTTAACTATCCTGTGCTTGAATCTGACTGCGATCTCGTCTTCTGAAAAAGTCTTGTTCTCAATCCAGAATCTGCAGTCATCAAAAAGAATTTTCAGCTCCGTACCGATCATAACTTTATCTACACCGATATTCTTATTCGTCTTTCTGAATTTTCCTGCCCATTCCCATACATCTCCGAACATGCGCCTGTGAACTTCGCAAATGAACTCTTCCGTAAGTATCCTGCCTAAATTGAACTTTCGCCTCAGAGACCATTCAACAGCCGACTCAATATTATTCTGCTCGAATTCATCAAGCTCTCGTCTTGTCGAAACTGTCTTAATGAGTAAGCCTTCTTTCTCTTCTTCCGATATTGGGGTCTGACCATATTCATATTCTAATTCTAATCCCATAAATACCTCGGCATTTCCCTTTTTATTTCTTCAGCTCTTTCCCTGACAGCTTTTTTAAGCCTTACTTCAGAATTCTTCTGATCCTCAAGGCTCATATTGACTGATGTCCGGCGCACAATTTCTTCAGCTTTTTCATAAGCTCTTTTCTCTATCATTTGTTCCAGCGATCCCTCCTTTGGAATAAATCCGTAAACGAATTTCATATCCATTGCTTCAGCGAATTTCTTTAGACCGTTCAATGAAATGGTGCCCAATGTTTCTCTATCCTCCATAGCCTTCAAATTCTGTCTTGATAGAGATAACTTTTTTCCTAATTGATTCAGAGTCATATTGAGCGCTGAGCGAATAGCGTGTATCCAGCCTTTGCCCGGAGCGGTAACAGCTTCAATTTCATTGAATCTTAATATTTTTGCATCAAGCTGGTCCAATAAAATTCTATTATTTATCATACTTAATCCTCAAGTTATATTATGCATAATGTAACTCTAAAAAATTACTATGTCAAGTATTTTGTATCTTTTTGATGTTACAAAATATCGCTTGCTGTAATAGTGTAATGATACAATGGTTGTGTTTTGCCATTTTATTCTCCTTCATTTTATTTCATTCTCAATATCGTTATTTTTCTTTTACCTACAATAAGCTTCTTTATCCTAGAGAATTTCTCATGTTCAACTTCCTGCTTTTTATCCGTAGCAATAGCAATTACGGTTGAATGGGTCACAATATTTAACATATTCTCAAGCATCAAAAAAATGTTGTCGTCAGCTGTTTCTCCCTGCCAATGCTCAAGATTTGAATAAGGAGTATCTGCAAAAACTATATCTATATTAGCATCGATCAATTTTTCAAATGCACCGTATTCGAGTATATCATTATGGTAGCAGAGGGTCTCAATATTATGACCTTTAATTAAGTTTTGAAGTTTACTTGCACAGGCTAAAGCTTCTCTGTGAGAATCTTTACCATAATTGGATATCATTTTATTTATTTCGGAAATTCGTATATTTATACCTTCATCTGTTAACAAGCTTAGATTCTTTTTTGCTGATTTCAGAATGTCGGGATTTATGTCCGAACAGACGATTTTCTTGATCTTATCAGGATGAAGAAATCCTAATGCAGCAAGATGATATGCACTTCCGCAACATGGATCAAAGATCGTAACTTTTTCTTTTGTTTTAAGCTGATCATAACAAAGCTGAAATATCTCGCTCATCAGCCTGATAGGGAAGGCTGACGCACCCGGCAGACTGTACAGAACTTTCCCGCTCGCGAAATCGCCATAATTATCATTCTGAGTATATTTGTACTTCATGCTATTTTTCCCACCATTTTGATTCAATAGTAAGATAATTCTTTTCTTTCTTTTTTGCATTAACCCAATCAATCAGAATTTTTAATGTTTCTTCCTGAGCCAAATAAGAGCTGTCAATGATTTTGACATCCCATCGTTTATCGCCTTTTGTCCAGTTAGTCCAGCGGTCCCATTTATAATCAGTTTGTTCAGGTTTTACAATTACATGCTGTTCCCACTCCGGTTCTATTGCGTGCATTCTTTGCCAAACTGCCCAGCAGAGAGTATCCTGATTCAAAGGCCATTCTTCCATTTGAGGACGGCTTCGATATCTCGCAGTTCTTACAAAATCATTACAATCAAGTAAACAGGCAGAAATACCGTCCAGTTTTATAACAGAAGGAGAGGCAAGGAACTCTCCGAGAGGGCTATGCGCCACCAAGAGGAAATCCTTTCCTTCTTCCTGAGCTTTCACTGCTCTTCCGATCCATGTTTCAAGCGCTTCGCACCTTTCCTTTTCGTCCATTACCAAAATTTCATCTGAATCATGGCATTCAATATGCGGTAGTTTTTCAATCAGATTACGAACCATTGTTGTTTTTCCTGAAGCTGCTGCACCTGTAATTAAATAATACATTATCTCTCCTTAGTTTTCGTTACATCTTCTACACACAGTCGAATCTCATCTATATGTAAGTACATCCATTCCATCGCTGAGAGCATTGATCTTCCCAATTCAGTTCTACCAGTCTCAAAACACCAGCCTACAAACTGCAAAGGTATAGAAATCGTTGCCAAATGTAGTGCATTCTTTTCAATTTTATTCAACGAAATATGGCTGATATAACCTTTCAAGAAAGGACTGACAAACTCTAACCACTCTTTAGGTTCAAGAAAACCTTCGGGATGGAACTTTAACAGTGAATTCAGAAAATAACCCACATCAAGAATGCGTGGTCCGATGCTGAAATGGTCATTGTCTATGAATGCGGCTACTTCGTCATTGTCATTGAGAAGTATATTGGCGTAATGGCAGTCCCGATGTATCAGCTGTTCACTTAATTCTCTAAATGCCTCGTTCATGCGCGGAACAAGGTCGTTTAATATCGGTTCGACTCTGATTCGATCAACACCATCAAGATAAGGCAACATTTGACTGCTGCGATAGTTGATCATTTCTTCTGACAACGGAGCTCGCCATACATGTTCGTTAATTTTATCTTCCGGGTAGCAGACGAGAGCTTTGTGCATCAGAGCAAAAGATTTTCCGGTGTTGAACATTCGCCGACTAAATTCAGAAGGATCGTTTTCACCGGTGTTTTTTTTGTGCTGCACATACGGCATCAGCATATATAAATGATCATCATGTATTACAACAGTATTTCCTTCTTTGTCCGGTATGGGCAAAGCCACCGGTATTTTATATACACAAAGATGCTTAATTACTTCATGGCAGAATGTGTGACGCCTGATATTATCTTCATTAGCCGCACCGATTTTTTTAAGGACTGCTTTATGTCCATTCGGTAGATTAAGGCTGTAAACATCTGTCTCCCATACCTTCTCTATGCCATTAAGTGTTTTTATTCCCCAGTGAGAAACTACTTCGCTCAGTTGTTCTTTTATGTGCTCGTTAGTGCTCATTATATACCTTCTATTTTATAAAAATGTTCTGACTTTAGAGAGTCCGGCAGCTCTGGCAGAGAGAAATACGGGCAACAGTATCTGCCAGTTATCCGGTATAGGCCTGATCTTTTTGTAACTGTTCCAAAATGCCTCTCTATTTTCTTCAGTTAAATCGCAATGAAACAGCTGGACTATATCCGTTAAAAAATGATCGTGTCTGACGCTCATAAAATCAATAGGGATGAGCTTAGAATCATGATATAGCAGATTCCGGAATGTTATATCACCGTGAATTATCCCGTAAGAGCTTTGATCATGACCGTTTTCAGCCAGCATCTTTAAAAATTCCTCACCGCTTCGGATAAAACTGTTTTTCTGATCATCAGAATCAAACTCATACTGTTTATACTCATTGAACAAACTCTCATAATAGCTAAAATCTCTTTTTTCAACCGAAAGATCATCAGATAGTATCAGTTCTTCTGAAATCTTGTGCATTTTTGCCATCAGATCGCCAAGCATTTCTGCTAGATCATCCGGATTATTTGTTTTCAAGGCATTATAAAGCGGTTTGCCATCTATCCATCTGCGCATAACGCAATATCTGCCGGTATCTTCGATCAGGTGAAGTTTATTTCCTTTTGAATCAGTTATTGTTTCTCCAACCGGGATATTATTTTCGATTAGCGTATCCAGCCAGAATAATTCTGCCATGATTGATGAGGGATCTCTTCTGCTGTCATAAAGTCTCAGAGAATATTTATCTTCCCCTGATTTGATCAGATATAACGGATCAAGGCTGTCACAGCCTCCTGCATTTTCAATTTCCGGATCGGTCAATGAGAATCCTGTAACTGTTTTCAAGATCAGTTCGTGCTCAGAAAATAATTCATTCAAAATATCTGAATTTATACAATTCATTATATCGTTGAAATTTAAATTCTTATTGTATGCAATAATCCATTTTAATCTAAGTTCCGTAATATCAGCAGAGTAATCAAGTTTATCAGAGCGGATGGTCCCGCACCCGTTATAGCACTTGATCTTATAAGGGAATTTTTCATCAAGTTGAGAGATGTTTGCTTTCCCTGAACAGAAAGGACACTTATCTTGTACCCTTGTAGATTTTCCTGAGCCGGTAATCCCGTCAACAAGAATTAATTTTGTTTGTATCATTTAATTTACTCCTTTAACATAACTCCTTCGTTAAACACAAACCGAGACTGTCATCGACACGAACATCTATACCGGATTTCAGAATTTCTCCGTCATAATTAATGCCCAGACCGTCAAAATTGTATCCTCTTTTTATATACATTCTCTGAGCTGTACCGTAATCTGAATAAAGTCCTACTCCGAGACCAACAGTTTTATATCCTTTTTCTTTGATCCGTGATTCTGCTTTATCCATCAGTTGAGTTGCGATGCCTTTTTTTCTGTACTCATAGAAAGCGAATAGATCTTTGATCTCAGGTATGTTCTTTTCATTAAAAGGTTTATATGACGGTATCCACAGAATAGTTACATACGCAGCAAGTTCTCCATCGTATTCAGCAATGAAAATATCTCTTTCACCAGAGCTCTGCTCAAAGAGATACTTTTTCAAGGTATCTGTCTTTGAGCCCCAACCTAAATCGCTGATGTATTTAGAGATAACTGAAATATCCGATTCTTTCATACTTCGAATTTTTATCATTTTAAACAAGCTCCTACAATATTAAGTCCATTTGTACGGAAGTAAATCTTTCAATTTTACTTTTTTTTCGTCAGAAACAATAACTTCTGTTTCCATATTTCTTTCATCTAAAAGATTTATCAATTCCCTGCATCTGCCGCAAGGTGCAGATACATCCCAAGCACTAGCAGCTACAATTATTTTTATGTGAGTTTCATCTGTTTGAGTTATCATTTGTGAAATGGCAGTATGCTCAGCGCAAAAACCAATACCACAAGGCAGATTTAGGCTGACACCTAAAAAGGTTTCACCCTTTTCAGTGATTAATACACAACCTACTTCTTTTACAATCCCATTTTTTATATTTGTTTCTTTTGCCAGAGATTTAGCTTTTTCTATCAATGCTTTATCTTCTTTTGTTAACATGTTTTACTCCTTTAATCGAATTCAAGATTGTTTTACGAATTTGATATTTTTTATTCTATCCGAATCTAATTGAAAT
Source organism: Candidatus Delongbacteria bacterium (assembly GCA_003477045.1). Taxonomy (GTDB): domain Bacteria; phylum UBA4055; class UBA4055; order UBA4055; family UBA4055; genus UBA12480. The sequence continues at coordinate 3,207 of DMTS01000063.1, read as the reverse complement.
CCGGCGATTTCTTGCTTGTCATTGTAGGTAAATTCAAAAATACAGTCCCATTCAAGAACCTTGAACAGGTTTGGCATGACTGCTTGAATTTCAGATATCTGCTTACCTTTTAAAAACAATACTAATTTGTCAGATACTATTTCCAATTTATAAACAACATCCATTTCTTCACAAAAATAGTTACCGACATAATTTGTTAAGTATTCTGCATTAAATTCTATAGGATCATAGCTATTGAGTGTCATTTTAAGGATATTGTTTTCAAAAAAACTGAATTTTTTACAATCGTTATTAAATTCATACCTTAAAACTAAATGTGCACTACCTATTATTGCAAGTTCATTTTTACTAATCGGTGCAAGTTTTGATTCGCTGCCTTCACTTCGCCAATAAAACAGATTTCCATCTTTCAGAAAGATTTTTCTTTGTAATTTTTTTTCTTCACTCCAGAATGACCCACAAAAACGATCTAACTCACCTACATTTAAGTTAAATATTTGTAATTCCGGTTTAGTCTCCATTAGTGTTTCCGGTTTAATAAAGCTATTAATTGTAGAAGACAAAACAATATCGGCAATAATATAAGCTAAACCGGATATGTTTTCCGCACAATTACATAAAACAATAATACTTGTATTTTGCTCAGGGAAACGCATCATCGAAGCAGTAAATCCAAGATAGCCGCCATCATGACCTATAATTGGAAGGTGTTTATAATTATTTACTTCTAAGCCCAAACAATAATTTATACGATCGCCGTTATTTAATAGTCCCTGAGTTGTTAACATCTCAATCATATTATCACCGCCAACTTTACCGGTGTAAAAATTTTGATCCCACAGTAATAAATCATTAATTGTTGTAACAACTCCTTTTGCACCTAAATCATCGCTTGTGCAAAGCAAACGGTAGAAGTCGTGATCAGCAATTTTGTAATAACTGGCAACACGATTTTTTTGAACCTTCCTTGAATTTTCATCAATAATTGAATTGTACATGCCTATAGGCTTAAATATTTTTTCTGTTACATATTCAGCAAAAGAAATTCCACTAACACGGCTTATAATTTCTCCAAGCAGAAGGTAGCCTGAATTGGAGTAAGAATGCATTTCTCCCGGTTTAAAATTGAGATCTTTTTGTTTAAAGAGTAGATTTAAACAATCATTATTGTCAAAATAAAATTCAGAAAATTGAGCGTTCAAGGATAAATTTAACAGACTTGTATAGTCTTTTAAACCGCTTGTATGGTGCAGTAAATGATCTATTGTTATTACATTGCCAAAATCATTCATCTCAGGGATATATTTTCTAATATCATCATTTAAGCTTAGCTTCTTTTCTAAAACTAAAAGTGCGATACCTGCAGCAGTAAATTGTTTGGCTGCTGATCCTATATCAAACTTGCTGTCTGCAGTAATCGGAATATCATAATCAAGATTGGCCATGCCGAAGCTTTTTTTGTAAATAAATTTGCCGTTCTGAATCACACCCACTGCACAGCCTGGTGTGTCGGCGTTATCGTATTGAGTGAAAAGAGCATCAATTTGCATTTCCTGCTCTTTTGTGAGCGAATTATCGGTGTAGTCGGTATCGTTTTTCATTTTTTACTTCTCCATATTTATATTTACATCTATTCCTTTACACACTTCATAGAAAATGTCAGCGGCAGATCGGAACCTTCAAGTATCCACAAACCTCCGTTAATCTTTTTCATGTTCGGGAACATTTCGTACGAGCTGTACAGGTATTCTTTTACAGATGTGATCCTGAGCCCGTTGTTGATTGCGGACATGACGAACTCGCTAAAGGGATGAGCCCATTCGTATTCGACATTGTTGACCATCTTCTTGTCACCGTCGGTATAGGTGTAATCCTCTATATAACGATGTGCTTTCGTATTGAAGTAAGGTCCGATCATTTCGATTTCTTTCTTTTGCTCGCTATATTCGAACAAATGGTTGGTTGGGTGTCCATCAAGAATGACCAGTTTTCCGCCAGGTTTCAGAAAGTGTGAAGCTATTTCAAACCACCTGCTTAGATCCGGTATCCAGCAGAATACACCGTAAGAAGCGAATACAATATCGAATTCGCCTTTAAGATGCTCGTTCAATTCAAGCACATTTGAGCATACGAATTCTGCTTTCAGCCCTGTTTTCTTAGTCAGTTCTTTTGCAAACTCGATCGCCTCATCAGAAAAATCAGCTCCGGTGACTTCCGCACCCATCCTCGCAAGAGAAAGCGTACTCATTCCGAAATGGCACTGCAGGTGAAGCAGCTTCTTACCTTTAACATCTCCGAGTTCTTCAAGCTCAAGACTGTCAAGTGAACTCTTACCTTTAAGAAATCCTTCCACATTGTAGAATTTCGACTTCTTATGAATGCCTACCCGTTCATTCCAATTATTTCTATTAGCTTCAAAATATTTATTCATTTTATTTTTACCTCATTTTTTTCAAAATCTCACATTCTGCAGATCGGNNTAAGACTTTCGTTTGCCCGTTCTTAACTTTGTGAGTTTCATGAAAAGCGTTCATAATGACCGCGTTATCCGTATAGCGCTCGCCGTATGTTGTCGCAATGCCGTTGAAAAAGTGAAGCATTTCACTGCGTGTTTTATTCCTGAACATTATAAGTTGGGACTTAAAACTCATTTCAGCTGTATCATAGCCGCTTTTTATGACTGATTCTTTGCCGTCTTCAACGGTTTTAGTTACAATATTCTTCATGTCGCCGTCGTAGTTAATGAACGCATATCCTCCGATGTGATTATATTCCGGATAAAAATAACCGCTATTATTNNGCATCATAAGGAAATACTGTTTGACCGTGACACCTTTCAGAGCATCGAATTTCTCCATAGTCGTAGTCAGTTTGATCCCTTCCCATATGTTTCCGAGCGAATCGCTTTTTTTAACAAAAGCAGCCTTCGTTTTTTCAGCTACCCAATGATGCTCTTTGATTACTGTAGGCCTGTTGGTAATTCCGCCGAACCATGAATTCCACCACGATTTGTTCGTTCTTTCGGGATAATCCGTAGCGAGCCATTCTCTGCCTTTATAAGTTAATGAATAGACTGAAGGCGCGAATTCAGGCGATGACTTGATCTCAAGAACACCGTTATTTGCAGTAAAGACAGATTTCTTTTCAGCTTTTACTTTGTTTAAGGCTACTTCACCTTTACTTTTGATAAAGACAGCTTTGGTCTTT
>DMTS01000045.1:17665-19201 GCA_003477045.1 Candidatus Delongbacteria bacterium | reverse complement strand
AAAGTATAGTTTGTTCCGTCCCAATCCCAAGTACCCCAATCCTGGTAAGCGCCTTCTCTTACGGTAGTAGAATAGTTGTTCAGTTTTTCCCACTCAAGGCCGTATCTTTCTTCTCTGTCATTTCCCACTTCTTTAATTCTGGCTTTAAAAAGAACCTGCTGCAGAGGCCTGTCGATCCTGATAAGAACTTTTTCAATTTCTTTTGAAACTTTCGGACTCGCCTGATAGATCAATCTGTTTCCAAGTTCGTCAACCTGGACCATTTTTGAAATGTCCGAGAGCATGGTTTTTGCGGTTTTAGCATCTGCGTACTGAAGATCGAATACTGCGGTATTAAGACCTATCTCGCGGTCGATCTTTTTCTGCGTCGCCACGATTATGGAATTATCAATTATCTGATAGCTGAGGTCTGTAGCTCTTACAACCAGATCCAGCGCATCTTTGATCGGGATTTCATTCAGAGTAAGAGTGACTTTTTTTCCGATCGTTTCTTCACTTTGAACAAGATTTACTCCTGCTCTTTCAGCTAACGCATCAAGTACCTGGGCGACCGATTGGTCAATAGCAGTCAAAGAAATCGGCGTCCTGAAATTGTCCGATGTTGTGTCATAAAGCAGTTTCGATCCAAAGATCAGGCTTGGAACGCTGATCATCAGAATTAATACCATACATCTTTTCATTTATCATTCCTCCTAAATTATTTATCTCAAAAAATAAAAATGCTGTTTACGGCCTTGTTCCGCCTCTGGGTCTTCTTCCTGGAGTATCTGCAGGTTCAATACTTGATCCTTTCTCATCACCCTGGGATGTATTCATAAGATTTCGCGCGAAAAAAGTTGCACTTGCATTCGGCATATACCTTATTACCCGTTTTTTATCATCACTGTCCACATAAACCGCTCTTTCAGTAATTACAAGGATTTTATTGCTGTATTCTCTTCCGGTTTTAGTATTACCGGTAGGCTCATTAGTGCCTTCGGCAACTTCAATCGACACGGCTCTTCCGACGTTAATTATATCTCCAACTTTAACTTCCTGTGTTTTACCGTTAATTGTAAAACGGGCTTTACCGTTAAAATAAAACGAATATGAAACTTTCTCTTTCCCGTACAATTCAAGATCTGAAGAATTTACCCATTTGGTTTTCACTCTGACAGTTTTAACGGTGTCAGACTCTGTTTCCTGTACCTGTTTTCTTAATTTCACTGATTTAAGATTAAAAATATCTCTTGAGTTTAAAGCTACGGATTTTGTAAAATTTTTAAATAATGTATCAGCCTGAACGACACTGTCTATACTTGATTTATATTTGCTCTTCAGATCTTCATCATTAACACTTGAGTCAAGAGTTAGAACCTGAAATGCCAGTATTATCATCGCTATTATCGAAACTGCTATTACGGTTATTTGTTCTTTTGAAAATTTCTTCATTTTAGTAGGTCATTTCCATTTAAATTATAAGAATTTAACGAACTCAAGTCTTGCCTTCATTGTTACCGGAGCGGAAATATTATACTCATCAACTTCTGTGTCTTT
>DMTS01000045.1:0-17510 GCA_003477045.1 Candidatus Delongbacteria bacterium | reverse complement strand
GGATCGCCTCTTTTGTTTTTTTCGTACAGCATTTTAATGTTTTTAACATTATCCTGTACCAGACTGTCTTTATAAAATTTAGCGCTCAGGTCGCTGCTTATATCCAAAATCTGCTGAGTATCAGACAGCGTATCTGATAAAAAAAACGATTTAAATAATATTCCCAACAGGCATAATATTACAGGTACCGATATGTAGATTATTTCTTTTTTCATAACAATTTTTCTTTTATCATTAATTTCATTTCAGGTTTAACCCGGAGCCAGAACCAGGTTGCGGTGCTTGTGTTTTTGACGGTGCTGGCTTTTTGAAATCTCCGCCAAAATCAAACACCCAGTACTGGAATTCATCAAAGTTCTTTTTAATGTCCGGGCTTCTGAGAAGGTTCATCTCCGATTTATCATTAATATAGCCCATTCTTAAAAGTTTCCCGTTAATCTCGTCTTTAAGCATATTCACTCTTGACATCAGCTGAGATTTACTTGAAGAAGTTCTTGATATAAATCTTAATTCATAACCTTTTTCGCTGATTAAAAAATTATCTAAAATCAATGTTGAGTCCAGCGAAGTTTCAATAGCATTGAGTATCGACGTGATACTCCTTCTTTTCAAAGCGGAATTATAAGCATTTTCAATACTTTTGTATTTGAAAAAATCGCCATTTCTGAAAGCTGCGCTTTTATCTGTAATTCGTTTTTGATAATCCTGAGCATCATTAAAACTTGAACCTATATTTAGAGACTGAAGGAATAAAATGATCAGAAGTAATACAAGGCAGCTTGTAGAAGAAAGGAAAATCATTTTAATGAACCTGTTTCTTTTCTTTTCTTCAAGTTTTTCCAGGTTGATCTTATTTAGAAAATTAAATTTGTACATTTACTAACTGTTCCTGAATTTATTCATATCTAAGTGCCAAACCTATTGCAACATAGGCTATGCTTTCCTTTTCGCCGGCATAATCAAGTACGGTCGAATCTCCATTGAAGAATCCTGTCACATCCAGTTTGTCGCACGGGATGTCAGTATTTTTATTAATGAACTGGGCGAATTTACTCATCTCTAGCGCTTTGCCGGTTATATAAATTTTCGAAGGGATCTTATTTTGATTCTGCTGTGAGTAGTACTGGAATGTTTTTTGCAACTCTCTTAGCAGTTGCATTCTGACATACTTTTTCACCGAATAATGCTGATTCAGATTTTCGGTAGTCTCAGCTTCAAAAGCGTTTGTAATATAATCATAGAAGTTCCTGGTTCTAATCATTTCTTCTGTTTCTGCAACAGAAATGTCCCTGTTCTTCTGGAGCATTTTTTTAAACGCACTGTAGGTAAATTCAATATTTCTTATATAAAGCTCTTCGTTCCCGCTCGGTATTATTATAATGTGGGAATAATCGTTATTAATATCTATGATGCAAGAAACTGTTCCTTTAGGCGGTTTTACTGACTCATTGTAAAGGTTAACAATTGCCATCTTGTCGATATCTAATACCTGACATTCTATTCCGGACATGTTAAAAAGTGTAAGCGCATTAAAAAAAGTCGAGCTTTCAACTATCGAGGCAAGAACATCGTGATTCATGCCGTCAGAGTGAAGGGGAATATACTCGTATCTGCTTATCAATTCGTTAAAAGGAGATTTTACAAGTCTGGGAAGTTCCATTTCAACATTTTCTGTGGGTGTGTTTTGTACATACAACTGCCTAATAATAATGTTGGGTCCGTTCAGAGACGATACTATCATAGGATCTTTCTTTGAAACCCCGGCTCTTGTGAAAACTTTATCAATAGCCTCTACCTGAAGTCTTCTTATTACAATTTCGGGATCTTCTTTATCCTTGAGCAGATTTTCTTCTGTGATCTGCGGAAGTTCTATCGGCATAACCTGCAGGTTGGTTAATTTATACTGCACTCCGTCAAATGTAGTCTGGGCAAAAGTTACATTTTCTTTAGTAATGTGAACGGCATTAATTTTCGATCTTTTTGAACCTGAAGTGTCCGCTGTCGGTTTTTTATCTGTAGTTTCTCTTTTCGAAGATTTTTCGATTATTTTAAGGTCTTCATTCCCTGCGGAAGTTTTGAATGTTTCAGGAGTTTTCTGAACTTCTGAAAATATGTTTCTTCCGAAACTTTTTGGTGAGCTATCAACCGAGGGAGCGTCTTTTTTTCCGGAATCCGGCTTGTTTTTAAACAAGTCGCTTTTCCCTTCTGCGAAAATGTTCCTCCCTATACTTTTAGACTCTTTTTGCGAATCGTCAGTCATATCGATCAACCTTCAGTGGCTTTATTTATTATCAACTTCGTTTGCAAGCTTAAAATAATCCTGAGCTCCCCACGAATCAGGAGCATACTCAAATATTGTTTTCATAAAACTCGGAGCTTCTTTAAGGTTTACATCTTCCCTAATATATGTACTAAACAGTTTCTCCTTGAAGAAATCCTTAAGAATTGCAACCGTTTCAAGTGATATCTTTCTTTTTTCATTGTAGTAAACCGGAAGAACGCCAAGTATATCAAGATTTTTATTGTATGATTTACTTACACTGTCGATCATACCGAGTATCTGGTTGGCACCGATCTGCGACAGAAAATCCATTGAAATGGGTATGACAACTTCGTCGCAATAAGTCAGAACATTAACATTTATAAGATTAATTGAAGGAGCACAATCTAATATAACATAGTCAACACCTTCGAGATTTGAAAGATTTTTCTTAAGTTTGTATTCTTTACCCCACGCTTTAGTAAGCTTGACCTCCGTATCAACAAGATATTTCCCGCCGGAAGTGATCACATGAAGCTTTTCTCTAACCTTGACTATAGAAGCTCTTCTTTTCAGAAGAAGATCGCAGAGAGTTTTTTCCGGATTAACGTTAAACACGATCCCGATCGTGTTTTGAGGATCACTGTCAATTAGTAAAACACTCCTGCCCATAAGTGCAAGACCGTGAGCTAGATTGATCGAGGTAGTCGTTTTTCCGGTACCTCCCTTTGAAGATAAAATAGCAATTTTACGCATAAACCAACCTATTACCTTATATTAAAAACATCAGCTTGAATATAAATGTTTTCATTCTTTTTTGTCAAGTTATTTTTTTAGTCTTAAAGCTTATTTTTTTCTCCCTTACAAATAAACTGTCTAAAATATGCACTATAACTTTTGCATTTACAACAAAAAAAGTAAAAAAAACTAATTACCGATTTCGTTTTTGCACTTCGGACACACTATTTTTGTAATTTTCTTTTTTGAATCGTATTGTTCTTCCAGTATTGCGTACCCGCATTTTTCACATTTTCTGTCGACAGGTTTGTTCCATGATGCATACCCGCATTTCGGAAAGTTAGAACATCCGTAAAATTTTTTCCCTTTTTTTGTTGATTTATCCTTGATGAATCCGTCACAACCCTGCTCCGGGCATTTGATACTTACATGCTCCGTTAAAATATAATTACATTTCGGATAACCGTCACAGGCAATGAATTTGCCGAATTTTCCAGTTCTTTCAACAAGCTTTCCTGTTTTACACTTAGGACAAATACCATGATCAGTAGCCTTATTTTCATTTGCTTTTGCTTCATCACCGGTACTTAGCGAATTTGTGTATTTGCACGCTGGAAAATTGCTGCAGGCGATGAATTTTCCGTTCTTACCCCATTTATAAATTAAAGCACCTTTCTTACATTTGGGGCATGTTTCACCAACCGGCTGTTCCATGGTTTTTTTTATTTCAACAGTTTTCTTTATAACTGCATCAAGCGTTTTTTCAAAAGGCTTATAGAATTTGTTTAGAATCTCTATCATATCGACTTCGCCATATTCGATCTTATCAAGATTCGATTCCATTTTTTTAGTGAATTTTATGTTAAAGATCTCACCGAAATTCTCGACAAGAATGTCATTAACAAGATTTCCAAGTTCAGTCGATATAAGCTTTTTCTCTTTTTTGTCTATATATTTTTGGTATATAAGCCTGTCAATTATAGTTGCATAAGTTGAAGGTCTTCCGATTTCCTGCTCTTCGAGTTCTTTAGTGATTGATGCTTCATTATACCTTGCGGGAGGTTTTGTAAAATGTTCTTCAGATTCAATATCATTTAAAGTAACCATCATGCCGACATCAATATTTCTCGGGAGTTTAACTTCGCTCTCTTCATCTTCGCTGTCAACTCCTACATCGCTATCCATGAACACCTGTTGATAGCCTTTAAAAATGTTCTTTCTTCCGGTGATCCTGAATTTATAGCTTTGACTTGATATATCTATTACTGTCTGCTCAAATATCGCTTCTTTCATCTGAGTAGCTACAAACCTGGTCCATATCAGTTGATAAAGCTTAAACTGTTCTTTCGTAAGGTGTGCCTGAAGTTTTTTAGGCTCAAAACTTACATCAGTAGGCCTTATGGCTTCGTGAGCATCCTGTATATTCTTTTTAGATTTAAATTTTCTAGCACTGATAGAAACAAAATCCACCCCGAATTTTTTACTTATAAAATCCCTGACTTCATCAACCGCCTCATTCGAGACACGCATTGAATCCGTCCTCATATAAGTGATAAGACCTACAACCCCTTTATTGCCAAGCTCAACACCCTCGTAAAGCTGCTGTGCGATCTGCATTGTTTTTTTGGATGAAAACCCCAGCTTGTTTACACTGGACTGCAGCAGAGTAGAAGTAATGAAAGGCGGCATCGGGGATTTTTTAAGTTTTGTTTTACTGATATTTGTCACAGAATATTTTGACTTCTTTATATCCTGAATTACTCTGAACGCCTCATCTTTTGTGTTTAATTTAAAATCTTCGTCATTTATCTTTACAAGATCCGCAGAGAACTGCTCTTTTGAAGTTGCAAACTCGCCTTTTATCGTCCAGTATTCTTCGGGAACGAAGCTGTCAACTTCCTTATCTCTTTCGCAAATTATTCTGAGCGCAACAGATTGAACCCGCCCTGCACTCAATCCATTTGATATTGCCTTCCAGAGAAACGGGCTTATTTTATATCCGACAAGCCTGTCCATTATTCTTCTTGCCTGCTGGGCATCGACAAGGTTTTTGTCGATAGAACTTTCGTTTTTCAAACCGGCTTCTATACCTTTCTTAGTGATCTCGTTGAATGTCACTCTTTTAATTCTCTGAGCACAGTCTTTTAACCTTCCCGCTATATGCCAGCCGATGGCCTCTCCTTCGCGGTCAGGGTCGGTCGCAATTAAAATTTTGTCACTAACTTTAGCCATTGTTTCTATTTTTTTTATGATCTTGCTCGCCTGACCTGCATTGTCGATAATTTTGTATGTCGGTTTGAAGTCATTCTCAATGTCAACACCGAGCTCTTTTGCAGGCAGATCGATAATGTGGCCGTTACTTGCAATTACCGTGTAAGAATTTCCAAGATATTTGCTTACCGCTTTCACTTTACCTGGGGATTCCAGTATTACTAAATTTTTGCTCATTTTATATTCCCTGCTACTTAATATTTATTCTATTCAGCTATTCCGTGGCAGTTTTTGTATTTTAAACCGCTTCCGCACGGGCATAAATCATTTCTTCCGACTTTCTGTTGAGTATTCTTAACTATTTTCGGTTTGGGAGGTTCATTAGAAGCCTGAAGACCGGATATTCTTGCCTGTTCTTTTCTTTTGTTTTCCTCTTCTTGGTTAATTTCATATTCTATTTTAGCTTTAAAAATAAACTCAAGAATTTCCTGATTTATTTTAAAAAGCATTTCCTTGAAAGCTTCAAATGATCTTCTTTTATATTCGATCAGAGGATCTTTCTGAGCGTGAACCATTAACGACAAACCGCTTTTTAAATCGTCGTCTTCTCTCAAATGTTCCTGCCAGTTGATATCAATTAATTTTACGATAGCTATCTTGGAAATTATATCCATCATTTTATCGCCGATGTGTAATCTTTTTGAATTGATCTTGTCAGATGCGGATTTTATAAGATCATTCAGCAGATATTCAGGATCATTCAGCTTGGACATATCCGGGTCATAAGATATCAGCATTGTTTTAGTCAAACTTGAATTCAAAAGATCCCAATCCCAGTTTTCCGCCGACCTGGAATTTGAACATGCAGTGTAAACAATTTCTTTCAGGTACTCTTCAAGTATGTCTGCAACTTCTTTAATCATTCCCTCATCAGGCTCAATACCGTATTCCCTTGCAAAAGGTACATTTTTACCTTCGCTGATCGCTCCTTTTATCAGGGCGGCTCTTCTTCTTCGGTAGATCACATCGCGCTTCTTATTCATCACATCATCGTATTGAATAATATGCTTTCTCATAGCAAAATTATGCATCTCCACGCGCTTTTGCGCGCGTTCAATAGATTTAGTGATCCACGGATGAACTATCGCTTCTCCCTCATTCCTGCCGAATTTATCCATTATCCCAGAAATTCTTTCAGAACCGAAAATTCTCATGAGATTGTCTTCAAGCGAAACATAAAATCTGGAGGAGCCCGGATCGCCCTGCCTGCCGGCTCTTCCGCGCAGCTGTCTGTCTATCCTTCTTGAATCATGCCTTTCGCACCCGATTATGGCAAGTCCGCCCTTATCTTTAACGCCTTTACCGAGTTTAATGTCAGTTCCTCTTCCCGCCATATTAGTAGCGATCGTGATAGTGCCGGCTTCACCGGCGTCCTTAATTATTTGCGCCTCTTTCGCGTGATTTTTAGCATTAAGAAGATTGTGCGGAATTTTTCTCATCTCAAGAAGTTTATGCATTATCTGGCTTACATCAACATCAGGAGTTCCGAGAAGAACCGGCCTGCCTTCATTTCTGAGTTTGATAACGTCATTGATAACGGCATTGTATTTTTCTTTTTTTGTCATGTAGATAAAGTCCTGCTGATCGTCTCTGATCACAGGAACATTCGTAGGAATTACTGTTACCACAAGATTGTATATCTCAAAAAATTCATTTTCTTCGGTTATAGCAGTTCCGGTCATTCCGCTTAGCTTTCTGTACATTCTAAAATAATTCTGGTATGTAATTGAAGCTACAGTCTGAGTATCCTCTCCAACCTTCACACTTTCCTTCGCTTCGATAGCCTGATGCATTCCGTTGCTGAACCTGCTGTCGTATTTCAAACGGCCTGTTGACTGATCAACTATAATTACCCTGCCGTCCTGAACTACATAATCCACATCTTTTTCGAACAGCGAGTATGCTCTCAAGAGCTGGTTTATCGTGTGTATCTTGTCGCTTTTTTCCGCATAAACTGAATGCAGATTCTCGATCATTGATTCTTTCTCTGATTCGGGCAAATTCAATTTTTCAATCGTCTGAAGTTCAACGGGCAGATCGGGGATTACGAACATATTTTTATCGGAATCATTTTTTGTAAGAAGTTCGTGGCCCTTTTTGAATATGTCCACCAGATTTGATCTCTCTTCTATTGTATAATAAAGATCGGAAGTTACCTGATCGAATATCTTATCTCTGAGATAATCATTCTCCAGCTTTGTAACATTAGTTTTTACCGAAGAGATGTTCAGCAGTTTCTGGAGCTTTTTGTTTCTCGGAGCCGCTTTCATTGACTTTAATATAAGAAGAAGCGCATTTCTGTCTTCGGGGGTTTTCTCAATAATAGATTCCGCTTCACTAAGCCATTCGTTGATCATTCTGGACTGTTCTTTGACAAGATCAAAAACCAGCGGTTTCAGCTGATCGAACCTCAGATTGTTGCTTTTGGGAACTGCGCCTGACATAACAAGCGGAACCCTTGCCTCATCTATCAGAATAGAGTCGATTTCGTCGATCAGGCAGTAGTTAAACCCTCTTTGAACCATATCTTCAACATCGACAACCATATTGTCTTTTAAATAATCGAATCCGAATTCATGATTAACGCCATAAACAACATCTTTGCCGTATTCCTGCTTTCTCAACGAATGATCCTTCGATTCCGATGTGATAACGCCGACGGTTAAACCGAGAAACTCAAGTACATATCCCATCCATTCCCTGTCACGCTTTGCAAGGTAATCGTTGACAGTTACGATATGGACACCTTTTCCTGAAAGTGAATTCAGATAAGCAGGAAATAATGCTACGAGTGTTTTTCCTTCTCCTGTGGCCATCTCAGCGATTTTACCTTCAGCGAGAACAATAGCACCCATTAACTGAACATCATAGGGGATCATGTTCCATTCCTGCATTCTGCCGTCGATCATCCACGACCTGCCGACCATTCTCCTGCATGCTTCCTTCACAAGTCCGTAGGCTTCGGGAAGAATTTCCTTTTCGCCTGCACCTTCTGAAATTCGCTTTTTGAATTCAAGTGTCTTGATTTTCACATCTTGTTCAGATATGTTTTCGTAAGACCGGTACCATTCATTTATCTTTTCGACTAACGGTTTTAATCTTTTTACTTCCCTGTCCTGTTTGGTACCAAAGACTTTGTTCAATATTCCTGATAACATTTTTGTCCGTTTTTTATAATTTATCTTCCGACCATCAGTCTTTCACCTAAAAATTCGTTCAATCCGGCTTTAACTATTTTTTTGTAAACTGATTTTATATCATACTCTTTTCTTTTGAGTTCGTATTCATTCGTTTCTGTATCCCAAACGACATAACATGCTTTTGGATTTCCGTCCCTTGGCTGTCCGATAGATCCTACATTGACTATCATCCTCTGATCAACCGACCTGAACATTTCCGGTCTGTGGGAATGCCCGATAAAACAAGCGGCTTCGGTAAAATAGTTAAAATGTTTTTCCGCACTGTGCTGCGTAAGGATGTAGCTCCAGTCTTCAGGTATTAGAGGAGTGGAATGCACGAACAGCAGATCGTGATCGCTTATTTTTAGAGGAAGATTCAGAAGATATTCATAATTCTCGTCCTTGATCATGCGACGGGTCCATTCGGTCGATTCTCTGGCGTAAGAATTAAAAAGCATCATATCGGTTTGGTTTATAACCGCGCTGTCATGGTTTCCGACAACAACTTTGTCAGTCACGGATTTTACCAGATCGATGCATTCATTCGGGCTTGGTCCGTAGCCTACAATATCCCCAAGACAATAAATTTTATCGGCTTTTTCACTTTCAATCTCTCTTATAACCGCTTCAAGAGCTTCAAGATTTGAGTGTATGTCCGAGATTACCGCCAGTTTCATAAGATCCTTTGCAATTTATTTTTTCTCTGTTAACCTGATCATATCTTTAAGTTTGTTCAAAATTCCGTTTATAAAAATATTGCTTTTTTCTGTGCTGTATTTTTTGCCCAGCTCGATCGCTTCATTTATTATTACTTTGGGAGGTATTTCATTGAAGTGTCTGAGTTCGACTATTCCCATTCTGAGTATTATTTTATCAATTATTGATATCCTGCCGAAATCCCAATTTTCCAGATTGTTCTTGATATCGGTGTCAATAGCGTCTTTGTTAATAAAGTAGCTTTTAATATAGGTCTGGAAAAAAACGAGATTTTCTTTGTTGCTCATCAGTGTCTCGTCATCGGTTTTATCCGTTTCGTTCAGCTTGTATTTATCAATAAAAAACTGTGCGCAGTTCATAAATCCGTCGGCAACGTTCTGGTTATCCATTTCTTCAAAAGACATTGTTACCTTGTCTTTGATAAATGGAAGCTGAAACTCGATACGGTCGTTCGGATCAAGTTTTGTTATCTTCACATTATCGAACACTTCTTTTATTGATTCCCTGACACTGTCAAGCTTATCCTCTCTCTTAATTTCAGTAATCGTGTTTAAAAAGAACTTTGCGTCATCATCCGAGAAAACTGTGTTATTATTCAGAAATTCTTTGCTGTAGAAGAACATTAGCAGATTTTCCCGTGTGTTCCTTCTATTTGACAGTAAATTATTGGTCATTTTCCGGCTTGCTTTTTTTATTAGATTCTATCTGATCTTTTGCCATTTTGTCGCATTCTTCGTTGTATAAATTCCCGTTATGCCCTTTAACCCAGTTCCAGCTGACCTCATGCAGATCAGAAAGCGATGTCAGCTCCTGCCACAAATCTATATTTTTTACCTGCTTTTTCGATGATGTGATCCAGCCGTTCCTTTTCCAGCCGGGCAGCCATTTTGTGACCGAATCGACAATATACTTCGAATCTGTGAAAACCTCGATCCTGCATTTCTCCTTCAGGGCTTTCAATCCCTGGATCACGGCTGTAAGTTCCATTATATTATTTGTTGACATCTCATGAAATCCTGACAGCTTTTTAATTTTATCTTCGTAAATCAAGACCGTTCCCCATCCTCCCGGACCGGGGTTCTTACTGCATGCGCCGTCAGCGTAAATTGTTACCTGTTTCATTTTCTCTCGGGAATACCTCTTTTTTTTCAGGAGTAGTAAAATTATAACATTATCTGCAAATTTGCAAAAATTATTTTGATTATTTTGATGATGAAAACTTAATTTATTGTTGGAGTAAATAAAACTTGTTATTATATCCGGAAATTTGTTAATTTACCGGTAAATTATCGGGAGTATGATACATGAAAGGACTCTATACCGCAATTGTGACACCTTTTAAAAAAGACGGAACAATAAATTATGACAGTCTTAAAAGATTTTTAAAATTTCAGAAAGAATCCGGAGTTGACGGTGTTGTTCCGGGAGGCACAACCGGTGAAAATCCCACATTTACAGATGAGGAATTCAGAGACCTTTATTCTCTTGTTTGCGGATTTACGCAGGACACAGGACTTAAGGTAATTGCCGGCTGCGGAAGTAATTCCACTGAAAAATCTGTTTCACTTTGCAGAATGGCTTCAGAAGTAGGTTGCAATGCAGCCTTAGTTATTACGCCTTATTACAACAAACCTAATCAGGAAGGTCTTTACCGCCATTTTTCAACCGTGGCAGACAGATCTCCTCTGCCTGTCGTAATGTACAATGTCCCCTCCCGTACCGGTGTCAATATGCTTCCGGAAACGGTCGAGAGATTGTCATTCCATGAGAACATTGTAGCATTAAAGGAAGCTTCCGCTTCGGTATCACAGGTTCAGAAAATAATTTTTGCAGTGGAAGACAGGATCACTGTACTTTCAGGCGAGGACGATCTGACATATTCAATCATGGCGATCGGCGGAAAAGGTGTAATTAGTGTGGTTTCAAATGTTATTCCCAAGCAAATGACTTCTCTGGTAAATTCTATGCTGGCAAAGGATTATGATAAAGGACTTTCTCTTGCAAAATATACTAATGAGATTTGCCATGCCATGTTCTCCGACACAAATCCGATCCCTGTTAAAAAAGCTCTTAACCTTATGGGTTATGAAATGGGGTCTTTAAGACTGCCTCTCGTTGAACTGGATGAAACCAGAACCGCCCAGCTGAAAAAAGTACTTGAAAAATATAACCTGATCGAAAAATAATTTGAATACCTATAATAATATCTTTCATATCGAAGTAGGACAACTTGAGGTAAACTGCATAATTGTAAAATGCCTTGAAACTTCCCGGATTGCGGTCTTCGACCCTGGAGATGATTTTGATAAGATCGTTAAATTTATAGAATCCATAGGCGGTAAGCCGGAATTGATAATCAACACACACTGCCATTACGATCATATCGGTGCGGTGAATGATCTGAAAAAAAAGTATTCTATACCTTTTATAATTCACGAACAAGAAAAAGAATACGCGGAAGAACCGGAGAAAAATTATTCTTCAATGACAGGTGAACCGATTAAAGTATATCCTGACAGATTTATTTCAGATGGGGAATTAATCAATCTAGGAAGTATCGGAATAAAAGTTATCCACACTCCCGGGCACACAAAGGGCAGCTGCTGCTTTTTAACAGGTAACACTCTTATTTCAGGCGATACGCTTTTTGCAGGATCAGTCGGCAGGACAGACCTTTACGGCGGCGACACCGACACAATACTGGAATCAATAAAGAACAAATTACTGTTACTTGACGGCGACACTATAGTTTTAACCGGGCATGGAAGAAGCACGACTATAAAACAGGAAAAACGGTTCAACCCCTACCTGTAATTATCCGGTACGAAAACTCAGCTAAAAATCGTTTTTTACCGCTATACAGCTTATTTCGATAAGTGCTCCGATCGGAAGTGCGCTTACTTGGTAAGTTAATCTTGCAGGGAACTCCGATTTGAAATATTTCGAATAAATTTCATTAAATACTTTAAAATTTCCAAGATCTGTAAGCATACAGGTACATTGAACAACATCGTCTATTGAATAACCTGCCTCAGCTAAAATGCCGTTAATATTTTCCAAAACCTGGTACGACTGCTCTGAAATCCCGCCTTCCGCCATTACATTGTCTAACGGTTTAAGACCTACCTGTCCGCTGATAAAAAGCATTCCATTGATCTCAACAGCCTGACTGTACGGTCCGACAGCTTTTGGGGCGTTAGCAGAGCTGATTATCTTTTTCATGATTCCTCCTTTTCGTTATAATCCCTGATTATGAACACAAGGTAGTCTCCAAGGTATTTAAATCCGTAATTCTGATATAGTCTTATAGCTTTTAAATTGTCCTTATGAACTTCCAGTTTTATCTGAAGTCCGTTTTTCTTGCTGAAATCGAGTGATATCTCAAGAAGTTTCTGAGCCAGTCCCGATCCCCTGAATTCTTCTCTGATACCGAAATGATGAAGATAATTTCTTCTTTTATCAGTTGTGATCCAGGAACTTCCGACAACTCTGTCGATCTTGTTTTTTACTACGAACAGCTGGCCGCCGTTTTTAATTGTGTTAAGGATTATTTTGTCTGTATCTCCGCGCTTTGAACCTCCGAGGTGAATGTCTTCCCATAAAATGATCAGACCTTCGAAATCGCAACTTGAATATTCTGATATTTTAAGATCTTTAAAATTCATTTTTTACTCCGCCAGGATTTCTTATTGCCAAGCCTGTCTTCAATTACTCTTTTTACTTCTTCAATCTGCCATATCGGCGTTGAAGCGCTTCCAGAAACCCCTATCAGATCATTCTCTCTGAACCAGCTGAAATCAATTTCGGACTTGTTCTCGATTAAATATGACCTTTTATTAAACCTGCTGAATTTATCGAACATAACTTTTGTATTCGAGCTGTTTTTTCCCCCTATGAAAATGATAACATTGTGATCTTGAGCGAATTCGATCAGCTCTTTCTCTCTTTTTTCAACAAAAGGACAGATCGTATTTGTAATTTTCATGTCTTTTATTTTATTTTTTAACAGATCGACCATTTTTTTGAATTTCTCGGTTGATACTGTAGTCTGAGCAATAAGCAGTGATTTCAATTTCATATTGATCTTTGAAATATCATTTTCATCAGATACGCATATCCCTTTATCATCGCAGAAACCCAGAAGCCCCTGAACCTCAGGGTGATTTTGCTTCCCAACGATTATTATCTGATAACCCCGCGAATAGTAATCTTCTATTATCCTTTGCGAATTTGATACTTTAGGGCAGGTGGCATCCACTATCAGGTTGTTGTTTTTCACGGCCAGTTCTATTACCTTTTTGCCTACACCGTGGGTTCTTATGAACAGGATATTGTCCTTTATCCGCTGAACTTTTTCTTCCACTTTTAGACCGCAATCGATAAGCCTTTCCATTTCGAGCCTGTTGTGAAGAAGCTCTCCATTAACGAAAATTTCTTTTTCAACATTGCGTTCGATCTCTTTTTCGATCATTTTTATAGCTCTTTTAACACCTCCGCAAACTCCTGATTTTTTATCGATAACAACTTTTATCTTCATAATTTCTTCTTTATAAGTTCCGTTATAAAATCAGCCTGCTGTTCTATGCTCATTTTGCTTGTGTCGATAAATATTGAATCCAGTGCGGGTTTTAAAGGTGAATTCGATCTTGAACTGTCTCTGTGGTCTCTCCTTTCAATATCTTCTTTCACTTGGGAAAATGACGCTTCAATTCCTTTTTCTTCAAGCTCTTTCAGCCTTCTCTCTGCTCTGATGTTAATATCGGCTATCATAAAAAATTTCAGATCGGCATCCGGAAAAACAACCGTGCCTATATCTCTTCCGTCAAGTATTACATTTCCCTTCTTAGACATTTCTCTCTGCAGCTCCACCAGCTTCGATCTGACTTCCCCTATTTCGCAAACTGCAGTGACACCGAGAGAAATTTCCGGAGTTCTGATAACTGAGGACACATCCTGCCCGTCAAGAAAAGTTTTTGTGTCTCCTGTGTTTTTATCAACCACCTGCTCTATAACGGTATCACTTAGCAGCCGGATTATATTCTCTTTATCGCTAAAATTTACACCGTTCAGTTTTGTCTTCAGTGCCATCGCCCGGTACATGGCCCCTGTGTCGATATATAGAAAACCCATTTTTATACCGACAAGCTTCGCAGTGGTCGATTTCCCCGATCCTGCAGGTCCGTCAATTGCGACTATCATATTCATCTCTTCTATATTTTATTATTTCTGATCTGATGAAGATACCACTGAATAATGATGGAATTTCTGTTCTCGCCCGTATTATCAATTTCTTCTCCGGAGTTTAATAGATCATCTATCATCTGTTCTGTTACACCGATATTATAATAAATATCGTTATTTTTTTTTATATTTTCCTTATAAAAATTAATTATTTTTTTTGGAATTATTTTTTTTAATGAATTCTTTTTATCCTGTTTTTCCAGTATTTTTACGGATGGATTGGTTTCATTTTCAAAATTCAGACCCAATGAATTAAAATATTTTTCTTTTAAAACCTTATCATAAAACTTTTTCCCGTATTTTAGACCGGGACTGACTCTGGTAAAAAAATCCATAAGGCGCGAATCCATCAGCGGAAGCCTGTATTCATAACCGAAATATTCATAGATCCTGTTGGAATTCAGAATGAATTTAGCCTGCCTTTCTTTTAAGTCCCAGTTCTCGAAATCGAGATAGCTGAACATGTCTTTTGGGTTCAGCGACTGTATGATAGAATATTTGATATTTTCAAGATCACACTTAATTATGTTTTTGTTCCCGTAGTGTTTATTCATTATTTCATCTATTATCTCGTCTTCCCAGACTGCGGAAATAATCCTTTTGTTCAGATGGCTGCCTGCAAAAAAATCGCCTGAATGCCCGGGAATGAATACTGAATTTTCCGGAATGCTCCTTTTTAGCTCTTCAAGAGCGAAATACTCCTGAAGATAGAACATTGATGAATAGTTTGATGCTGCCGGATAATAATCCCTGAATCTGTCAGACACGATAAAATCTTTTACTGTCTCTTCTGAATATTCTATATATCTCCAGCTATAACCAAGTTTTCGGGCAACTTTTTCTGACAGTTCGAGTTCAGGATTATTTTTTCTCCCGTAGGTAAAAGTAATTACATTGTCAAAACCTCTTTTTTTAAGCATCGCAGCAATAAGCCTGGAATCGAAACCGCTGCTTAGCGGAATAACAGGGGTTTTATCTTTTAACGATACGGCCAGATCATCTCCGATAGAATCGATTATCCCGCAAAGTTCTAATTCAAGACTGACAGCATCGTCCGAGATCTTATCGCTTTCGTAAAAGTGATAGAATTCTTTACTGATCTCCAGACCGCTGACCGTGATGAATTCGCCTGCCTGAATCTGGAATATGTCTTTGAATAAAGTACTGCTTCCCGTAGTGTATCCGGTATGCAGAAATACTTTTGCGGCTTCGGCGTTCACTTGCGAATCATCTTTTCTCAGATTCTTCGGATCATCAGAAATTCTTATTAAAGAATCAGCTTTTGTGTAAAATAAAGGGAAGGACCTTGTCCTGTCGGCACAAATGAATATTTCTTCATTTAAGGTCAAAATGAATGCGAAAATACCGTTGAATTCTTTCAGATATTCTTTTTTAGGAATACCATTTTGAAACCTGATTCTTATATAATCTACAGCCTCATAACCGGTAATATATTTCCCATCATCAAAGATATATCCTTTGAATTGTATTCCATTTGATTCATGCCATTTAAAACCATTATTATTTGTAAGCTCGATCCTTACATTATCCATTCAAATACCATCCTGCTGATTATTATCGGAAGCATTATAAGACATAGTCTGACCAGCGTGAATTTCATTATCCCCTTTTTATCTCCGCCGACAGTCTTAATTATGAAAAAAGAAAGGTAAAGCCAATAGACAAATCCCGAAGCGCCGTACAGCATTACAGCTATAAAAGCACTTTTGAAAACAATACCGCCGACTGTGAATGCGGCAAGCCTGAGAAGAAGAAGATAAAAGTTCAGTTTCAGACTGGTTTTCTGTTTTTCCAGAGTGGCAAAGACAATCGAGATAGGAGACGAAGCGAATACCATCAGCATCCAGGGGGCAAGCAGCGCGGCGTAAAGGCCTGATACTTCCCATTTTTCGCCGAGAAAAATACTGAAAATGTAATCTCCGTAGCCGGCTACGATCGAAAGAGGAAGAATTCCGAGTACAAAAAGTTTTTTGTAAATATCAGTTGTTATTTTGCTTATGTCTTCGTTGCTGTTCCTCAGGTCTGTCGCTTTTTTATAATACACCTGAGAGATAGATGAACCCAGCATAGTCAAAGGAGTATTAATGAACTTCTGTGGTATTGAATATAAACCCGCTGCTGCGGAACTGAACATATTTGTAAGAAATATCACCGGTACATTTGACGATAGATAATTCATAAACTCGCTCGGCATGAAATATTTAGGAAAATCCTTATACCTTATCAGGCTTTCTCTGATTGATCTTACGCTGATCTTTTTCTTGTTTTTAACAACAGCTGAAACGAAATTTTTCGATTGAACAGCGGTTCCTGCAAAATATCCGAAGATCGAACCTGAGATCAGTCCCATATAATCTCTCATCGGATTCAGTCCGCTGATAAGCTGTATCGTTGAACCTGAAACGGACCTGGTAATGCTTCCTATAGCTGTTGTATGAAATCTGTTCTTTCTGTTATTCCAGTAATTCATGATCCTGAATAACGCCATGAACAGAGCCATAAGACAGATCAGCAGAACAAATGAATGATCATTTGATTGAATTCCTGCATTTTTAAGTATCGGTGTGCTTAAAATAAGTGATGCAGGTAAACAGAGTAAAAAAACAAATGTTGTGAGAATTATTGAACCCGAAGCCAGGTTAACTGCCTCTTTTTCCTCTTTCGGCAATACAATAGCGAATTCATAATTTCCGGTCATAAAAATTGAGAGTATTCCGCTCAAGCTAAGGAAATAAGCCCAGAATCCGAAATCATCCGGGGAGTACATCCTTGTTAAAAACGGGAGAACTATAAAAGGTATCAGCTGTGAAACGAAGGATGCGCCGAACAGTTTCCCGATGTTTTTTAGAAATTTTTTATCTTTTAATAATTCACTGCTCATTAATTTTCTCTACCGCGTCTTTAAGCGCCTCATCCCAGTACTTGATCTTTAATCCGAAATCTTTTTTTATTTTTGAATTACCGAGTGAGCTGTTTGAAGGACGCTTAGCTTTCATATTCAAATCTTTTGACAGAACCGGAATAACCTCTGCTGCCGCTTTTGAAAACTCAATGATCTTTTTTGCATATTCGTATCTTGAAAC
>DMTS01000152.1 GCA_003477045.1 Candidatus Delongbacteria bacterium | reverse complement strand
GAAATTACTGTTGATATCTCAGCTTTAAAATCCAACTGCTAATAACGGTGAAATTTGGAATGTACCCGATTTTCTGGAGACATTGCTAAGCACATTTTTCTCCCTTTCTCTCAAACTCAACCGGGCTCATATAGCCTATAGCTGAGTGTCGTCTTTCCCTGTTGTAAGTTACTTCAATATATTCGAAGATAGAGAGTGTAAATAATTTTGTGTAAATTGCCCATTGGAAATAAATTTAAAGAAAACGGAGATAAAAATGGGATTTTTTTCAGGATTGTTGGGGAATGCGTCTGCTGTGAGCGTGGATGAATTGGAGAAAGAATATGGGAAGCTGATCTGCGAGAATGAGAAGATCGAGATCGGATTTAAGCTCATCAGAGATATGTTTATTTTTACGAACAAGAGGCTTATTCTTGTTGATAAGCAGGGATTGACCGGGAAAAAGGTTGATTATCATTCGATCACTTACAAGAGTATTACGCACTTTAGCGTTGAGACTGCCGGTCATTTTGATCTTGATGCCGAATTGAAGATATGGATTTCGAGTGCGAAGGAGCCCATTCAGAAGCAGTTCAATAAGACTGTTGATATTTATGAGGTCCAGAAGATACTTGCGATGTATGTTTTAGGATAATTAAAGCGTAAAAACCGTATTTATTTTTTATCAGTATCTGGATTGTATTCGCTTATTTTATCAGAAACGGCAAGGCTGATATTATCAGTTTTAGGATATGAGTTATCTGTCGGTTTTAAACCGAGTTTTTCCATTATCTTGACTGATTTTATAATAGAAGCATCAAGCGCTTTTTTCAGATCAATGTTCTCAACCTCGGCAGCGGCTTTTTCTTTCCATTCCCAGACTTCGATCTGAGCTTTAGAAATGTTATTCGTTTTCATAGATGACCTCCATAGGTGTGCAGATACTCATATTATGCGTATATCCTTCGCCGATATTCCACGATATGACCTTTCTTTCTCTGTTGATGTTAGCCATGTGTTTGTAATTCCAGCTTATTAGAGCATCTATCTGATAATATGTGCAAACTGCGATATGCAAGGCGTCCATCAGGCTTTTTCTGGGCAGAATTCCCTGCTCGATATATCCTTGTGCTATAAATTCGATATCATTTTTATTTGTCTCGATATCGAGAATACGAAGGTCATAGTCTTTGATTACTGAAATAAGTTTAACTTTTTTATCTTCATTTTCAGTCTGATTTATTTCGGTTAAAACGATAGGTGAAATGTAGGTGTTGTATATTTTAGTCTTAATATATTTATCGAATAACTCGATCGTTAATAGTTTTGCTTCTGGTGCGTCATCTGCGAACAGATGGTTGATAACGCTCGTATCAAGATAAATGTTTAATTTTTTCATATACAAATTCTCCTTCAAACTCAAAGGATAATATACGATAACAAAATGCGTTTTACTAATTAAATAATATTATAAAAAATGAGCGTTCTGAGAGATCCGAATATAGCCGCTGAAAAACTAATGCAGGAGGAATGAATCCTGGCGATGTATGTTTTGGGATAGTTAAAGCGTAAATATTTTAAAATATATGTTAGAATATAGGATGAGTGTCATTCGATGGCCATCATCTTTTTTTATATTTTAGTGTCCTCAATTCGGGTACAGTCCAATATTACGATAATTGCGCTTGACATATAATATTCAATTGTTTATATTCGCGACCCAACATCAATCTACGTGCGTATCCCTAACTAAAAATAAATAGGTGAGGTCGTATGAAAGAGCATGAACCGGTAAAGTTATTTTCAGACAAACTCCTCAGGATGTACACAGAGAATAACCTCAACAAGATCACCACAAAAATAATAAAGCTCTACAAAGCAAAACAGCACGATGTTTTGAAAGAGATCGTCAATTCGCTGTCCGGTTATGTTAGCTTCGGTACGGCTGATAAAGACTTCAGGATAGGGAAATGCTTTACAAAGCTGGTGATCATGTATCATCCTGACAGAACAGCCTCATATAACAAAGCTATAAATAGCGCGGCCGGCAAGTACGACCTGGTTCAACTGGAAGGATTTAACCACATTTTTATAACTTCTAACATACTGAACGACTATAAGACAATTGCTGACCTGCCGGCAGGGAAGAGCGCTTATTATTATGACCATGATTTTGAACCTGACCCGGTACTATACCCGGATACGAATAATATAATCTTAGATCTGGATGGATTAGAAGAGAACCCGGCAGACGATGACAAACCTGAGTTTTCGAAAGAAGACTTAAACAGCCTGATAGATGATTTTAACAATGCAGAATACTATAGTTTTTTTGAACTGTACAATAAGTCCGGTTTAAGTGACTCACGCAAAGTTGAATTGAGCAGTGCCGGCATGAAAAATCTGAACGGAATTGAGGATTTCTCCGAGCTGGTTTATCTTGATCTGAGCGGAAACAAGCTTAAAGATATCACAGTAATATGGTATTCACGCAAACTTGAGGAATTATATCTGGCATACAATCAGATCTGCAGCATTACTTCTCTATGCAATCTGAGGCATTTAAGAATATTAGATCTCGCTGATAATAATATTGACGACATTTCCGATCTTTATGATCTGCCTAGTCTGGAATTTGTGAACCTGATACATAATCCTATACCCGAAGAACAGATCGACAGGCTGCGCACTAAAGTCAAGATCGTGCTATTTTAGAAAAATATAAAATTGTTCGGTTATATGTGTTATTGTGATGTTTTTTGTTTTAAAAGCGTGAATTATTTATTATATTGAGAATGCTAATAAAAGGTCAAAATCTGAAAGTACTTTTTCTTATTAGAATCAAAGGCGGGAAATAATTGAATATAATTAAATGCCCGGTCTGCGGCAAAAAATCAGAGAAGAAAGATAAAACATATATATGCGTAAATCATCATTCGTTCGATATCGCAAAGCAGGGATATACGAATTTTCTGCTGAACAACGATAAAAAATCCAAAGAGCCCGGGGACACAAAGGAGATGCTGAATGCCAGAAAGAACTTTCTGGATAAAGGGTATTATAAATTTATTTTAGAACAGGTAAAAAATACGATCATTTCTGACATCACTGACGCTCAAAACAACAGTGTCAATCTGAATGTTATTGATGTCGGATGCGGGGAGGGCTACTATTTATCCGGCATGATAAACGATATAGATGAGGCGGTAAAAAATACCGGCGCGCATTATTACGGAGTAGATATTTCAAAAGAGGGAATAAGGCTGGCTGCCCTCAGGAATGAGAATGTGGAATGGTTCGCTGCAAATTCATTCAACCTGCCGTTCGTCGATAACTGTTTCGACTATATAATATCCATGTTTTCTATACTGGATACAAAAGAATGCTCCAGAGTATTAAAGAATAACGGAAAAATAATTTTCGTGACCGCGCAAAAAGAACATTTGAAAGAATTAAAGGAAATAATCTATCCGGTTCTGACAGAAAAAAAATATGAAGCGGAAAATCTGCATGGATGCGATATAATAAAAAGCACAGATTATTTAAGTAAAGTAATGATAGAATCTAATCATGACCTTTGGAACCTCTTGTCTATGACACCGCATTTCTGGAAGGCGGAAGAAAAGAACAAGCTGCTCTTAAATGATCATGACAGCCTTGAAGTTACCATCAACATCAACATAAAAGTTTTAAATTAATTCCACTTGACAATTCATTTATATTTCGTAACTTACAACCGACATAAAACTTAAAATTTAACGGAGG
>DMTS01000209.1 GCA_003477045.1 Candidatus Delongbacteria bacterium | reverse complement strand
ATTTCCTGATTTGATGCTTTTATGTAATAGAATTTCTTTGTTGAGCTTGTTACGGATACAGGATAATTCGTCTGATCTGTTGTTGTAAGGTAAGTAAACCCCGAATACGGCAGATCCGAGTGAAATACAAGATATGACTTTGCGTTGGTAACAGCGCTCCATGAAACTGTAAGCATCGTTCCTGAAAGACTCGTAGAAACATTCTGCGGATCGGCAAGATGAACATAGTTCACTGCGGCTAATGCGTCGATCAATCCCCAGCCGTATCTTGTGCTGTCAGGATTTGATGCCCGGTTTGCCGTCATCATCAGAGCTTCGCGTACATCCATGTTCGTCCAGTCAGGGTGGGCAGATAAAAGCATACATGCTACTCCTGCCACAAGAGGCGTCGCGAACGAAGTTCCTGATCCTGTTGAATAAGTAGTATTTGTTGAAGAAACAGCGTAATAATCGCTTACGCCGCGGGCAACTACTTCCGGTTTGATCCTGCCGTCGTAAGAAGGGCCGTAAGATGATGAAGCAGCTATCACTCCGTTAAGATCGACGGATCCGCATGATAAAATGCTGTCCGCATCGGCCGGAGCCGATAAATAATGCCAGGCGCTTGTTCCTGAATTACCCATCGAATTGCAGACGATCATTCCGAGATATGCAGCCTGTTTTGCACCGAGAGTGCATATTGCTGTGACTCCGTTCATATCAGAGTATGTATAGTTATCTGCCGGATCGTCGAATTCTGAATATCCCAACGAGATCGAGGCTACATCCGCGCCTAAAAATTCGCCCCATTCGAGAGCAGCGACCATATAATCTTCTTCCAGAGTGCTCTCGCTTGCATAATTTTCAGTCTTGGCGAGCAGAAAGTCCGATCTGAAAGCTGGTCCGACGAAGGTTCCCGGTTTATATCCCGCCGCAATAGACCATGTTCCCGTTCCGTGTCCTTCCTGACCGGTTACATCGTAAATGTCGTCGGCCGTCTCATCATCTCCATATATGAAATCATACTCGTCAACGACCGTAAGACTGTCGAATACCTGATGATCCTTNNGCATGAACGGCAGGAATGTTTATCTGATTTACCTGATCGTATGTCAGATTATAAAAAGCATCTTTTGAAACTTCAGTGGTCTGTTCACTTTTTATGCTTAAATCTTTCTTTACTTTAGGCAAAATATCTATATATCTTACAAAACTGTTTTTTGATATCTCAACCGCCTTATCTGAAGTTATTTCAGCAGATACAAAATTGAACCATTTGGATCTTGCCCTTTCTTTTTCTAGCCCGAGTTTGTCGATATATTCCTGATTGACAGGCAGATCAGAGAACAGTACAAGGTCATTTGATCTTTTAAAAGTTTTTGCTCTTCTTTTAAAAGTTTTTTCATCAAGCACTATGCTATTTTTAGCTTTGTCAAAAGAGGATTGATCAAAAACATTCTTGTCAGTCAAATATATCACGAATGCCCGTGATTCAACAGATTTGGAGTTTATGAAATTCTCCGCTCTATTGGAAAACTTGTTCTCTTTAAGCGGCATATAAAATTCTGAGGCAAAAATTAATCCGGCAGCCGCTATGACTAAAATTGAAAAAATCTTTTTCATTATTGACCCCTTATTTCAGATACAGCATCTTTGCGCTATTTTCAATTTTTCCGTTTATCTTCAGCTGATAAAAATATATCCCCGTCTGCATTCCGTCCGCGTTGAAAACCACCGAATGCGTTCCTTTATTTTTTTCCTCATTGACAAGGTTCTTTACCAGCTGCCCTTTTGAATTAAATATATCAAGTTCGGTCTGAGCCACATAAGGCATCATCCACGAAATTATGGTCTCATTATTGAACGGATTCGGATAATTCCGCAAAAGAACCGGGCTTTTCTCATTTGTAAAAACCTGCTCGATCCCCGAAGGATCCAGCACATACAGCCTTATATACCAGGAACCTGAGTAATCCGCTGATATATCATCAGGATGTTCCCATCCTGATGCAGCCGTATAAATCCAAGTCAGATCACTGATGCCGGCAGTTTCCATTGCCATAAAATTTTCCGATGTTGAAAATACTACTGCAACTTGACCGGAAATTATTCCGTTTAAGTTTTCTATAAAGCTGGAATACCCTCCATTAAAATCCTTCGAGCCGCTCAGTCCGTTCACCAGACTGTCTGTAGGAAGTCCGTTGAACAGTACTATTTTCCAGTCTGATCTTCCTCCAAGTCCGTAACCGAATTCTATACAGTCAAGCCGGTAATCAACATTTCCAAGGTCAAAGACCGATGCGGCTTTCCATAACATTGAGTCACCTCTGCCCAGGCAGTTCTCAGGTAAAATATCGTATTGGGTGCTGAATGGTGTCCATGAGTAGTTAGGACGCTTTTCAACCCGAACCAGGAATTTATCAGTAGCTGATCCAACACTCGTATGGGCAGTATATTCAATATGGGCGTGACCGTATATTTCAAGTTTTGTCTCTATTCTCAGCATATTATTTAAAGTCTTAAAATACGCTTTTTCTATCGGTGAATAGGCGGAATCTCCGGTCACAGCTACGGTAACTGAATCGAAGTCTATTGAATCAGGTTCCCAATTGAACGAGTAAGAAATGTCAATTTCAAGAACATCGTCCGGTTCCATACTTTGATCTGGAACGGGGCTAGAGACCCATATAATCGAATCCTGTTTGGTTTCAGTTCTCGTTCCTACCAATTCGCTCAGTTTAATGAACTCACTTCCAAAACAGGTAATTGTGAGAGTACATATTAAAACAGAAATTATCTTCAAATTACATCCTTTCCGGTTGATCTCAGCCATTCAATAATACGAATTAAATCTTGAAATTACAAGAACTTACATCATGATTTTTCTGTCTTGACAAATCTGGATAGAATATTTATCTTCCCAATCCGCAATTCGCCTTGGTGGCGGAATTGGTAGNNAGACGCACTGGACTCAAAATCCAGCGGGGCTCACACCCCGTTCCGGTTCGACTCCGGTCCAAGGCATAAAAAATGAGTAGAAATGCTCATTTTTTTTATTTATATTCAATTAATCATAACATTTTCAACTAAACGGACTTATATTTGGAATGTTTGGGAGGGAGAGTGGAAACATTTTATGCTGAGAACAAGGATATTCTATTAAAATGCAAGCTTGAAATAGACGATCCGAATGAGGTTTTTCACGCTTTTGCCAGTCTTAGGATCAAGACCGGAGACACCGTAGAAATAATAAACGGTAAGGGGGTCAGGTTCAGATCAGAAGTTGTAGAGTGCTCGAAAAAACGGCTTTTGGTTAAACCTTTAGAGATGATCGAAAATGTCAGTGATTATGAAGATATCAAACTGACAGTAGCTGTTTCGCTTTTGAACAAGAACTCAAAAATGAAACTTCTTATAGAAAAACTTACCGAAATAGGCATAAGCGAATTCATTCCGTTCATATCTGACAGGACTGCGTTCCCGAAAATGAAAACCGATTCGCTGAAACCGAATATGGTATCGGCTCTCAAACAGTGCGGCGGCAGCACAGATGTGGTTTTGTCGAAAACCCTGACTTTTAAAGAATTATCTGAGCTCGGGGGATTTGATGAGAAGTATTTTGCCGACTTCGGAGGAGAAAGCGCACCGTGCGGAATTAAGCGCGGAAATGTACTTGCGGTAATAGGTCCCGAAGGCGGTTTGACAGAAAATGAGACAGCTGAACTTTCGGAAAATGGCTTTAAAAAGATAAAACTGAATAAAAGGATCCTTAGAGCAGAAACGGCTGCAATAGTAACAGCTTCAAAGTTCTTGAGTTGACCGAGGAGGAAAAAAGTGATCGAGTATATTAAAAAAAGTGATCCGATCGAAAAAATTTTCGAGAAATTTCCTTCCACAAGGAAGGTTTTTATAAACAAAAGCATGAGATGCGTTGTCTGCGACATGAACAGGTTCGCCACAGTGGAGGAATGCTGCATCAATCACAAGGTCAAAGATCCGGACGACTTTGTCCGTATGCTTAACGAATCTGTGGACGAAGATCTAATTGATTGAAGAAAAATATTATAATACGGAGTTTGCAGATAAGAGAAATATCTGGCTTAAAGAAGTTTCAAGAACTTTCTACCCTTCAATAAAAATTCTTCCTAAAGGTCTTCATTTTTATGTCGGACATTCTTATCTTATCTGCCGTCTGCTTGATACTTTGGAAGACGCATACGACATCAGTGTCGAAATGAAAAAAGAGGCTCTTAATGACGCCATTTCCTGTCTGGAAAACACAGGAAATTATAAAAAGGAAAATAACATATTTTCTAAAATAGCCAAAACTTCCGATATAAAACCATTTGAGAAAATTATCCTTGAAAATTCATTCGATGTTTTCGAATGCGTTGATACTTTTCCTGAAAATGTTCAAAAATTCATACGGGAATGGACGATCGAAATGGCCGAAGGGATGAAAAAATACTCCTTCGGAACGGACAACCCGAAAGTTCAGCTTTCAACAACTGATGAACTTGAAGACTATACTTATTATGTCGCAGGAACGGTCGGCGAACTGCTTTCGAGGCTTTTCACGCTCGATCATTTCAAAGTTCCTGAAAAAAACAGAGAAATTATGTTCAAAAACGGAGTTGCGTTCGGCAAAGCTCTGCAGTATGTGAACATAATAAAAGACTCAAGAGAGGATTTTACCGAAGGAAGATGCTTTATACCGGAGGATCTTCTAAGAAAACATTCTCTGACTCTTGAAGACTTTTTCAAAAGCGAAAATAAGGATCGGATAAAGGCAGTATATAATGATCTGATCGAAAAGGCTGAAGAGCATTTACAGGCTTCAATCCGTTATATTGAAGTCGTTCCTGTCAGATTATGGCGGATAAGACTTTTCTGCATCTGGCCTGTCGCTTTAGCATATGCGACCCTTAACGGAATAAAAAGAGATCTTGACGATTTTATCAAAACAAATGATACCTATAAAATTTCACGCGCTGAAGTAAGATCCATCCTGAAAAAAGGCTATTTTGCCGCTTTCTCCAACTGGTATTTTAAAAAACTGATCGGTTAAAATTCCCGTTCCAAAGTTTATATGAATTGACTTTTGTTCTAAAAAGTTTATATTTCAAGCTTATTAATAATTACTCTTAACGGAACGCGTGGAAGGAATGACAAAATTATCAGTAAATATAGGGGCCGGGTTAATACTTAAAAATCCAATTCTGACAGCATCCGGAACTTTCGGTTACGGCGACGAATTCGCAGAACTGTATGATCTTTCTGCCCTCGGCGGAATTGTCACAAAAGCGGTCACACCGGAAGTCAGGATAGGAAATCCTATGCCCAGAATTGCAGAAACAGAATACGGCATGCTGAATTCTATCGGGCTTGCAAATCTCGGGCTAAATGATTTTCTGACCAAAAAAGTTCCGACGATCAAAAAATTCAATACGGTTGTTTTTGTAAATGTTGCCGGAAAAGAGCTCAAAGATTACATCAAAGTAGCCGAAAAACTCAATGGAATTGACTGTATTCAGGGAATTGAAGTTAATATTTCATGCCCGAATGTAAAAGAGGGCGGAGTCGCCTTCGGAACTGATCCGAAAGTAGCGGCGGAAGTTACTCGTGAAGTCAGAAAAGTATATAAAAAGCACATAATGGTAAAATTATCTCCCAATGTTACGGATATAACCTCCATAGCAAAAGCTGTCGAGGCCGAAGGGGCCGACTCTCTGTCTTTAATAAACACCCTTTTCGGAATGGCGATAGATATTAAAACTTTCAGACCGAAGATAAAATCTATCGTGGCAGGTTATAGCGGACCGGCGATCAAGCCCGTTGCGCTTCAGGCTGTTTATAAATGCTCGAAAGCAGTAAAGATCCCTCTTATAGGAATGGGCGGAATATATTCGGCTGAAGATGCCGTGGAATTTATGCTAGCCGGAGCGACCGCCGTTCAGATAGGCACCGCCAATTTCACAAACCCTCTTTCAAGCTTGAATATCGCGAAAGATCTGGAAAGATTTCTTAAGGGAAGGAAAATATCTGATATAAATTCTCTTATCGGAGGAATGATAATTGACTAATTATGATGAAAAATATCTGAAGCGGGGAGCGAGCGCGTCTAAGTCTGAAGTTCATTCAGCCATAAAAAACTCCGGCAAAGGCTTGTTTCCGGGTGCATTCTGCAAAATAATAGAAGATAAACTGGGCAATGATCCCGAATATTGCAATATAATGCATGCTGACGGAGCGGGTACAAAATCATCGCTGGCGTATATTTATTACAAAGAGACAGGCGATAAAAGCGTTTTCAGAGGAATAGCTCAGGATTCTCTCGTCATGAATGTTGACGACGTGATCGCAGTCGGTGCCACATCCAATATGCTTTTTTCAAATACGATAGGGCGAAATAAACACATAATCCCCGGCGAAATAATAGCTGAAATAGTTGACGGTTACGAGGAAGTTATTTCTATGCTCAACTGCTATGGAATTGATATTCACAGCTGCGGCGGGGAAACTGCCGATGTCGGTGATCTCGTAAAAACAATTATCGTAGATTCCACCCTGACAGCCCGAATGAAACGATCGGATGTAATTAATAACGACAACATTATGCCCGGTGATATTATTGTGGGTCTTTCCAGTTACGGGAACGCAAAATACGAAAAACATTATAACTCCGGTATGGGATCAAACGGACTGACTTCGGCAAGACATGATATTTTTACGAAAATATATTTTGAGAAATACCCCGAATCTTATGCCGACAAAACTCCCACTGAATATGTTTACTGCGGAAGACACAACCTGACTGACAGTTTCGGCCACGGAGGGTTATCCGTAGGACAGGCTGTTCT
Source organism: Candidatus Delongbacteria bacterium (assembly GCA_003477045.1). GTDB lineage: Bacteria > UBA4055 > UBA4055 > UBA4055 > UBA4055 > UBA12480. The sequence continues at coordinate 11,869 of DMTS01000209.1, read as the reverse complement.
GTCGCCGACAAGAACTTATGCTCCGATACTAAAAAAGATTTTTGACGAAATCCGAAGGAGTAATATTCACGGAATAATACACAACAGCGGCGGCGGGCAGGTAAAGTGCCGGAGTTTCGGGCATGGTATTCACTATGTGAAGGATTCCATAATCGACATTCCTCCGCTTTTTGAACTCATTAAAGAATCAGGGCATAACAGCTACCCCGAAATGTTCCAGGTTTTCAACATGGGTTGCAGGATGGAGATAATCGTTCCTGAAAAATTTGCGGACGAGATTTTGGATATCTCAAAATCATTAGGAGTGCTTTCCAAGGTCATCGGCAGGATCGAGAATAATCCTGAAAGCAAAACCGACAACAAAGTAACAATTACAGCTCCAGACGGGCAAAAGATAGTTTATTAGAGAGAATATGCACATAAACGAAAGAAACATAATACTTGCTTCAAAATCCCCGAGACGGAAAGAACTGCTTGAAAATATCGGACTCAAATTTTCGGTAAAACCCGCTGATATCGAAGAAGTTCACAGAGGAGTGGCCGGGTTCGGCGAGATAGTCATGGATCTTGCGGAACAGAAAGGTGAAGCTGTCAGAGGTCTGATGTTCCATGACAGAATAATAATAGCATCGGATACAATCGTGGTTATAAACGACTCAATACTTAACAAGCCTGATGACAGAGACCACGCGTTTGAAATGCTGAATGTTTTAAGCGGAAAAGTTCACAGCGTTTTCACTTCTCTTTATGTTTATGACGGCTATTTGAAGAAAACAGTGAAGGAGTACACCGAGACCAAAGTAGAATTCTATCAAATGACCGATGAGCAGATAAACGGTTATCTTGATACTCATGAGCCTTTTGATAAGGCCGGTGCGTACGGAATTCAGGGTTACGGTTCAAAATTCATCAAAAAGGTTGACGGGTGTTTTTTTAGCGTAATGGGTTTTCCTGTTCCGCTATTTTCACAGAAAATGTATAAACTGGGTTATATATTATGAGAAAACTAACAATAATCTTCTCGATAATTTTACTTTTTTCGATTTTAACCGCACAGGATTCAATAATTCTGATGGATAAAGTGATATCTCTCAAATGCAGAGGCGTAGCTTTCATCGGATCGGGAATTACTGTCGATGACGCAAAAATGTTCGCCGTAAACGATGCAAAAAGAAATGCACTCGAGCAGGTGGGTACTTATCTTGAATCGAACATGGAAATGAAAGATTACATGGTCACGAAAGACGAGATAAAAACCTATACCGCAGGCATACTTAAAACTGAGATACTAAAAAGCGAAAATAAAGTTGTTAAAGGTACTTTTGCGATAGAAGTTGAGATCAGCGCAATGATAGATACCGGATATCTGAAGGACAGGCTCTCACAGATAAAGAACGATTCACAGCTTAAAAAAATGCTCGAGGAACAGAAAAGGCTTAACGACAAACTTACAAAAGAAATTAATGACCTTAAAGATCAAAAACAGGGTTATGTCGAAAAAAGTAAGGATCTTGCAAAATCTCTTGAGGCAACCGACTGGTTCGAACTGGGTTATAAAGCTCAGGAAAGCGGAAAATATGAAGAAGCTTTGAAGAATTACGATAAGGCATTGCAGCTTGACCCAAAGATCGCGCAGATATACAACAACAGAGGGCTTGTTTATTATTTTATGAGCAATTACGCAAAAGCCGAGAGTAATTTTGATAAAGCTATCGAGATCAATCCCAAACTTTGCATGGCCTACAACAATAAAGCCGTTCTAAGCTATGACCGCAGACTTTATGATAACGCTGTAAAATCATTCACTAAAGTTTTAGAACTTGACCCGAAACTTGAGCAGGCTTACTATAACAGAGGATTCGCGTATTATAAGATGAACAATATAGAATTGTGCCTGCAGGACTTGAAAGAGTATTTAAAGCTGGCAGGAAATAAGAACGGCGATGAGAACAGGATCATAAATTTTATAAAAGAGCATGAAAATAAACAGCCTGTTTCAGACATAACACCGCCGAAAATCGAAGCTGATAAGATCACCGTACCGAATTTGTACAACATAACTCCTGAATCTGCGAAGAAAAAGATAAAAGAGGCTGGTCTAGAGCTTGGGATGACTAAAAAAGTCACTGATATTGATAAAGGATTTAACCGCGTTATCGGGCAGTCACTAAAAAAAGGTGAGCTTGTAAAAAAGGGCTCGGTAATAGATATAACCGTAAATGTGGAAGCGGCCGGAGGCTGGTAAAAAAAAGGATATGCTGATATGATACTTTCATACAAGGGTATAAAACCTCAAATAGACAACAGCGTATTTATAGCGCCTTCCGCAGATTTGATCGGAAGGGTGAAGATCGGTAAAAATTCCAGTGTATGGTTCAATGTGACCGTAAGAGCCGATGTTGATGATGTTAATATCGGCGAAAACACTAACATTCAGGACAACTGCTGTCTGCACCAGACAGAAGGGATCCCTCTTATTATCGGCGACAATGTGACGGTCGGTCACAGCGCTACTCTGCACAGCTGCACAATAGAGAACAACACGCTGATCGGAATGGGAGCTACCGTTCTTGACGGTGCTCATATAGGAAAAGGATCAATTGTGGCCGCCGGATCGGTTGTACTTGAAAGAAAGTCTTTTCCGGACTTCTCGCTTATCGGAGGCGTACCGGCAAAGGTCTTGAGACAACTACCCGAAGACACTTTCGACAAGCTGTATCATCACGCACAGATATATGTAGAACTTTCGGCAGAATATAAAGAAGAAATTAAAACCATAAAATAGGAGTAACGATGTTTTTCAGCAAAAAAATGATGCTCGGAGGAAAGGAACTCGTCCTGGAATCCGGAAAGATGGCAAGACAGGCTAACGGAGCGGCGGTCGTAAAATACGGCGACAATATGCTTCTGGTAACGATATGCGCACAGAAAACTCCTGCTGTGGGATTTGATTTCTTCCCCATGACAGTCGAGTATAAAGAAAAAATGTATGCCGCCGGCAAATTTCCGGGCGGTTTCATAAAAAGAGAATCAAGACCTTCCAACAACGAGATCTTAAGCGCAAGGATAATCGACAGACCTATCAGACCTTTATTCCCTGAAGGTTTCAATAATGAAGTTCAGATCATGTGCAGCGTTCTTTCTTCTGACGGCGAGATCGTGATGGATGTTTTCGGAATTATCGGAACTTCTTTAGCCGTAAATCTTTCGGATATTCCTTTCTCGCAGCCGGTAGCCGCAGTAAGAGTGGGAAGACTGAACGGTGAATTCATCGCCAATCCTACTATCAAACAAATGAAAGAATGCGATATTGAGCTTGTAATAAGCGGCGGTAAAGGATTTATTTCGATGGTCGAGGGAGAATCCAAAGAAGTAAGTGAAGACGAACTTCTTTCTGCTGTCCAGTTCGGTCAGAAAATAATAGATGATATCTGCGATTTCCAGGCAGAGATCGTAAAAGAATTCGGTAAACCGAAATTCACATACACGGTTCCTGAAATTTCTCAGGCGCTTATTGATAAAGTGACCTCGCTTTCAGAATCAAAGACCCACGAATTCACAAAGATCAAAATTAAAGAAGACAGGAACGAGGCGAGAAGACTTCTTCATGCCGATGTTGTTGATGCGCTTGAGGAAGAATATCCCGAAGACGAAAAGCATTTTACAACAGTTATGCATGATCTTGAAAAGGACATAGTCAGGAAAAACATCATTAAGAACAATATCAGGATCGACGGCAGAAAACCCGATCAGATCAGGCAGATTACCTGCGAACTTGACATTTTACCGAGAGTTCACGGTTCCGCTCTGTTTACAAGAGGCGAAACACAAAGTTTAGGTGTCTGCACGCTCGGAGGCGATTCCGATACTCAGACGATCGAAAACATTTATGAAAATGAAGAGCAGAAATTTTATCTTCACTATAACTTCCCGCCATTCTCTGTGGGAGAAGTGAAAAGAATCACCGGCGTGTCGAGAAGAGAGATCGGTCATGGAAATCTTGCAGAAAGATCATTCAAGCCGGTCATCCCGCATGAAGCTGATTTCCCCTATACGATCCGACTAGTTTCTGAGATTCTGGAATCGAACGGATCGTCCTCAATGGCGTCTGTATGTTCAAACTCGCTCGCGATGATGGCTGCCGGAGTCCCTGTTAAAAAGCAGGTTGCCGGAATAGCTATGGGCCTTATAAAAGAAGGCGATGATGTTGTAATTCTTTCCGACATTCTCGGCGATGAAGATCATCTTGGCGATATGGATTTCAAAGTTACCGGTACTGAAGACGGGATCTGCGCATATCAGATGGACATTAAGATCCAGGGAATCTCGATCGAGATCATGAAAAAAGCTCTTGAACAGGCGAAACAGGGAAGAAAACATATACTTGGCATTATGAATGCTACGATTGCAGCGCCAAGAGCGGCACTTTCAGAACATGCTCCGAGAATTTTAAATTATAAAATTGCTGTGGATGAGATCGGGATGTTCGTAGGACCCGGCGGGAAGAATATCAAGGGTATAATCGCTGAATACGGCGTTAAAATTGATGTTGACGATAACGGCTATATAAAAATATTATCCGACGGAGAGAACGGAGAAGCTGCCCTTAAACACATACAGAGCATGTTCGCAAAGCCTGAAATAGGAGCTATTTACGACGGAGTGGTCAGAGGTGTTAAACCTTTCGGTGTTTTCGTTGAGATCATGCCGCGCATTGAAGGTCTTGTACATGTATCGGAGCTATCTCTTGAGAGAATAGCGAATGTTGAAGAGCATTTCAAGATGGGCGACAAACTTCAGGTTAAATATATCGGAACGGATAAAGAAGGCAGGATAAAACTTGTCAGAAAAGAGCTTTTGAAACCCGAAGTAAAATAGGCGGATCTCGAGGAAATATATTTAAGGCAAAAAAATGAATGACAGCGGCACAGTAAGAAAATTACGCGCAATAATGTTCTCGGACATCGTAGGCTATTCAAAGATGATGCAGAGTAACGAGACCGAAGCTCTGAAAATACTTCAGAAGCATAAGGATGTCGTTACTGAGATCTCGGCAAAATACGGCGGTAAGATAATTAAACATATCGGGGACGAGATCCTGATCGAATCCGAAAGTGCAGTTACGCTGGTGCAGTGCGCAAAGGAACTGCAGAAATATTTTGCCGACAGGAATGCGACAGTGCCAAAATCAAGAGAACTCTGGGTAAGGATCGGTAACCATATCGGAGATGTTATCATAAAAGATGAAGACATTTTCGGCGACGGCGTTAATATTGCTTCAAGGATCAGACCGATAGCCAACCCGGGCGGGATCGTGATTACGCACTCTGTCCTGATACTTCTGGGAAACCAGGATGATATCAAGTGCAATTTCGTAGGCAATAAAAAGCTTAAGAACATAAAAGAGAAAATTCAGGTCTATGAAGTTCTTCTTGATTCTCAGCTTCCTTCGCCTAAAGCTGACGATCCCTTCAGGTTCAACAGGGACAATATCCTTAAAGTCGTTATGCCGATATCGCTTACATTATTTTTCCTGTTCCTCCTATTCTTTCTGATGGTATTCAACAATATAACTGATTACGAAAAGGATTATTTCAAATCCGATCTGCAGTCATCCCGAAGAATTACAAAGGATTTCAAAAGCATCAAAAATATCAAAGCGAATTATTTTAATATAAAATCCGCCGAGCAATCAGACTCTCAGGCTCTTCTAAATTATTACTCGGATATGTACGGCAAAAACAGAGACAACCCTAAAGCATCATTTTTCCTCGGACTTTCATATTTAAATTTCGGGTCGGACAGGAATTTGCTTGACAGCGCTTACATATTTTTGAAAAAATCTGAAAAACTCGGTATAAACAGCATGTATTTTCATATCGCCATGCTGGATCTTTATAATATCCTGGGTGCAAAATCTCCCGCAGCCGATCTGGCCGGAAAGCTGAAAGACGCTTACCCGGAAAACCCTCTGGCTTTATTCAAATGCGCAGAAATTTATAAAGATATCTGCAGGGACGATTTAGAGGCGGTCAGACTCTATCGTGACGCGCTGGAAGCTTTTCCTGAATATGCTGATGCCTATAATGCTCTCTCTGATATTGAATTCGGGCGGTATAATTATGCTAAGGCAAAAATCCTTGCTGACTCTGCCCTGGCAATAAATCCCACGGCTGTTACCTCTGTTCAGAACGCGGTCAAAGTTTATGCGTGTATGTCTGATTTTGAGAATGCCAGAAAAATACTTGATGCCCTGCCGGACAATTCTTTGCAGAAATACCTGGAAAATGCAAAATTAAGCCTGATTGAAAACGAACCGGCGATGGCGCTGCAGTGCATCAATGACGGACAGGCTGAGTTTCCGACTAAAGAAGAACTGATACAGTCTTATTTTGCCATACAGAATATTATTACGCTGTCAGATTCGATTCAGCAGAAAGAGAGCTCGGTTTCAGGCAGTAAAAATCAATGGACCGAATCATGGGATGAGGCAGTTTCAAAATCTTCAAAAGAGAAGAAACCGCTTCTTATCGTAGCTCTAGACAATACGAGCCTGAATTCAAAATATCTTGAGCTGGTCCTTTCGCAGAAAGAAATAATAAGTGTGGCTGACGAAACAGTTATGTACAGACTTTTCCGGCATAAGGACAGACAGCTTCTCGAAGAATTCGGCATCTCTGAATTTCCTGCTATGATACTTGCGGATGAAAACAAAAGAGTTATAAGATCGTTTATAAATTCCAAAGGATTTATAACTGATAAAGAAGTTGTTCATTCGTTCCTGTCTGAGTCCGTTAAACTTGGTAAAAGGATCTTCGAAATGGACAGGGATTCAGAAGACAACCGTTATAAAACCGCTAAAAATTTCTCGCATGCAGAAGAACTTGCCCTTGAGTTCGGGCTTCCGGTAATAGTTATTCTGACTTCAAAAAAATATCCGGCCTCAGAAACCTATCTGAAACAGACGATCTTTAATCCCGGATTTTTAAAGAACTATAAAAAGACCATTCTGCTGTCTATTGAGGATGCCGACAATTCTGATCTTACAAAAAAATATAATGTGAATAAATTTCCGACAGTGCTGTTTTTTGATGAAGATATAAACCTGTTATCATCAAAATACGGTGTAATGCCCCAAAAAGTTCTTGCCGGAGAGATCGATAAAGTAAAATTGTACAGGAAAAGAAAAGATATTCCGAAAGACGAGATAAACTGGATCTATGACCCTGAAGAGGCCAAGACCTATTCTAAGATGGACAGCAAACCGGTTTTTGTGTATTTTTCACGCAGTAATGGCAACAGTTATTTCCCGGAAGAACCTGTTTTTTCACATTACGACATAATCAAAAAGATCAATTCGCAATATATTCCGCTTTTCATCGACGGAGGCAGAAACGACATCTGCAAAGATAACGGGATCGGCACGCTTCCGTCTGTCGGCGTTATGAATATGTTCGGAGATATTCTTTATCATACTGCCTTGACCGAGGATGAATTTGCGCTTAGCTGCTTTTTAGATAACAATAACAATACCGGCATTCTATTAAGCCTGGGTGCGGGTAAATTTAAAAGTTTTCTGAGGCAGGCCGACCTTAACTTTTCTTTGCTCAGGAAAAAACTTTACTCTTCAGCCGGAAATGAACTTCTTCTTTCAATAGTCAAAAACCCGTCTTATACCTACAATCTCATCAGCTTTTCGTCTGTTCTAATGAACAATAATGATTTTCTTGCCGCAGAACACTATCTTGAACTGATTAAAGAGAAGGATTTTCAGATCTCCGATAAATTTCTTGAAATACTGGTTTCCAGTTATATGATGTATGAGGATTTCAACAGGCTCTCAGATTTTCTGAATTTCCTAACTGAAAAATTCAAGAACGACCCTGCAGCGCTATCGTCGTTATACTCGGCGCTGGCTGAGATTAACCTAGCCCAGTCAAAAACGATAGATGCGATCGAATATGCAGAAAAAGCCAGTCAGCTCGATCCGAAAAGGGTAGAAAACTTAACATTACTCGGACTGCTAAATTACGGGATCAACAACAGCGTTTCTCAGAAATTCTTTAAATCGGCTCTGATACTTGACCCCGGAAACCTCTCTGCAAATTTATACCTCTATAAGATCACGAATTTGCCTGAATACGCTTCCATATCCAAACAGGCATATTATTCCGGAGATGATGACTTTTTCGGGCTCAGATATTTCGACAGCAATAAAAACTTCCCTAATCCCGGAATTTTGGAATTGAGGGACAGGGCCTATCGACTCAAGCTCAGCCTATTCCCGCATGAAACTGCGTTTATGCATGAACTTGTGCGTTTCATAACTGACAACAAGGGCGATATGTCTGAAGCTCTTGACATATCAAAGCTACTTCTAGAAAAAGAACCGGAAAATCCCGAATTTTTATCAACAACTTCGTGGATCTTTTATAATCTCGGCGATTTTTCAGAAGCGGATAAGATCAGTACAAGAGCGCTGGGCAACCTTTCCCCTGACGACTACCATAATTATCCGAACCTGTTCTATAATATCGGCATGATAAAATCCGCGATCGGAGACAACAGATCCGCGCGGTATTATTTTGAAAAACTGCTGAGCTTCGGCAGTAAAGAAGACTTTGATTACAATAAACTTGATTACGCTAAAAGATTTATTGAGAGTATTCATTAAGAAAAAAGGATGAAAAAATGAAACCTTTCGCAACCGCATTGATCACTTCGTTCCTTGTTACAGTCATAACAAGCATACTTATATTTACCGGGGTGATAAATCTTAAGAAAATACTTCCGGAGGATTTCATTTCTTCCGAACCTCTTGCAACTTCTACAGAGGTACCCAATTTTGTTAATTTAAAGCTCTCTGAAGCGGAGAAAGTCGCGCAGCAATTCGGGCTTAAAATTATACCTGAGGAAAAATTTCTCGAAAATACTCAGCCGGATGTAATTTTATCGCAGTTCCCTCTTCCGGGATTTGTAGCAAAATCAGGAGATCCAGTCAAATTAAGCGTCGCAAAGGCGGTTGAGATAACTATTGAAACGATGTCCGAAGATGATCTGTCAGAAATTGAGCTGACTGACAAGGTCGTGATGCCTGATATCACAGGACTTAACTATTCAACGGCGAAAGACCTTCTGGGAAAATCCGGAATAATCAACATATCGGAGAATTTTGAGGATAACGATAAAGTTGAAAAGGACAAGGTAATCAGTTTTAATCCGCCTGCCGGAAGCGAGATAAACTCGGAAGCAGTCGTGGACATTATTGTAAGTAAAGGTGCCGCAATAAAGCAGGTGATCGTTCCTAACCTTTACAATAAAAGCCTGGATAAAGCGAAGGCTGAGATCGAAAGAAGCAAACTTAAGCTCGGCAAAATCACCAAGATAACTGATGAGGACAAAGCTTTCGACAGGATCATCGGCCAGTCGATCCAATGGGGTCAGAAGGTTAAGGAAGGTACGGTAATAGATATAAATCTGAATGTTGAAGCGGAAGAAAAACTGGGATGGTAATATATCCCGGCAATTTCTAGATTATGCCTTTGAAAAATTTAAAATATATTTTCATACTTGCAGTTTTTTTTTCTCTGAATTCAAGAACGATAGTTTTGGATTCCGGATCGGTCAAAAATATCGCTGCAAGAGATATATATGATCTTCTTACAAAATTTTCATCAGTTCACGGATTAAGCTACGGCATAGTTGGTCAGCCCGTCATGCTACAAAGGATCGGCAAAACATCTACCGAAATCTCTTTATATATTGACGACATATATTTCGGAAAAAACATCTCTGATCTTTCCTTCTTTTCGGCTGATCAGATCGATAGCATAATTCTGGATGACCGGTCTGTTGAAAATAGCGGAGTGACTGTTAATATCTATACAAAGAGTTACAATTCTGTCATCCCTGTTTCTGAAGTGAAATACCGTGACGCTTTTTTTAATTACCGCGACCTTACCGCAAACATTTTTCAGCATGCAACAGACAACTTTTCTTTCCTGCTCTCGGGTGAAGTTTTCGACTGGAAAGACAACAGGGATAGATACGATGATTTTAAATTCCCGTATGAAAAGCAGAATTATCGAGTCAAATTGATCATGCCGCANNGTTTTATACTTTGACAGCCGGTTAGACAGCACAAAAAGCAACAGATTTTCGGCAATTCATATTCATGAGATCAATGAAAATACTTCCAATTATTTCAGCTTTTACGACACTTTTACTTTCAGTGATACACTCAGCAGGTTTGAAAGCAAAATCGGTTTTGATACACAGGTCTCAGAAAACAATTTAACTTATTTAAAAGCCGGTTATAAGAAAAAATCATTTATTGATTACGGGCTTAACGGATATTTCGCACTGAACGACGGATCAGACCAAACAAAATCGTTGCACTTTGACTTCTCAAAAGACTTAAACTCTATCATCAGCTTAGAGACTACTCACGGGTACTTTGGCGACGAAGCAAATAGTCAGAATATTGAACTTCTTGAGAACTTTTTCACTCTGAAAAAGAGCATTAAATCCGAAAATTCAGCCTTGAATTTCAGCGCCGGTTACGACATGTTCAATTATAACGGAAGTTCCGAAAGAAATTTTTACCGCCTTGAATTCGGCACTGATCACAAAAACAAGCTCAAATTCAGGAATGAATATCTGAAATCAGCTTCAGGAAAGATATACGATACTGTTTTTATGAATAACCTTTCTGAGATCAGCTTCTCTGACAGGTACTTCAACGACAAACTCACTGTAAACCTGGCGCTATATCATAATTATTCAGAATATTTGATCGGCAGCAGCATGGAGTATATGAACAATCTCAGCTTCAATTTTATAGCCCGAATCGTCAATTTTGAGTTCTTCTTCGGGTCAGATAATTTCCTGAAAGACAAATATGAATTCAACAATCATTTTTACGAAGTGAATGAACATTACCGCTATCAGACCGTCGATGGATTCGATATGCGCACAATGGACGAGATCTGGGGCGTCAGATGGACTTTTTACAGGTAGTTTTGATAAATCACTGATCTGTTAAACAATCCGGTTGACAACAAACCCTAAAAGGCTTAATTTTATATACCGAAAATACGAGTGGCTAATGAATACCGAGTTATCTGAATATAACCGCCTTTTAAGGCTGAAAAATTACAGCCGGAGCACAATAAACACTTACACAAGACACTTTGAAAAATTCATCGAGTATTTTAAAGGCGAAGAAATAAGTGAACTTTCAAAAGATCAGGTAATGGACTTTCTTTTTGCAGAGATCCAAAAAGACTTTTCGGCTGCCTATCAGAATCAGCTCGTCAACTCCATAAAATTCTACTATGAAAAAGTACTCGGCCGCCAAAAGGAATTCTACAATCTCCCCCGCGCCAAAAAACCGCGAAAACTTCCGACAGTCCTTAGCGAAGAAGAAATAATAACTCTTCTTGACCAACCGGAAAATCTTAAACACAAATGCATACTATATCTCATATACTCCGCGGGACTTAGAATAAGCGAAGCGGTCAATATGAAGGTCGCCGATATTGATTCTAAAAGGAACCTGATATTAATCCGCGGCGCAAAAGGAAAAAAGGACAGAACAACTCTTCTATCACAAAAACTGCTGGAAATGCTCCGTCATTATTATAAACTCTATAAACCGAAGGAATATCTCTTTGAAGGAGAGACCGGTGGACAGTATTCTGTAACGACTATTCAAAAAGTATTCAATAAAGCGCTAAAAGCCTCAGGAATAAGGAAAAATGCGACAGTACATTCCCTCAGACATAGTTTTGCAACGCATTTACTCGAAAGAGGGACCGATCTAAGGTATATTCAAGAGCTTCTCGGTCACGAAAGTTCCAAAACTACC
>DMTS01000017.1 GCA_003477045.1 Candidatus Delongbacteria bacterium | reverse complement strand
GGTAGTTTTGGAACTTTCGTGACCAAGCAGATCCTGAATATAACGGAGGTCAGTTCCTCTTTCAAGTAGATGAGTTGCGAAACTATGTCTGAGAGTGTGGACAGTCGCATTTTTTTTAATTCCGGAAGATTCTAATGCTTTGTTGAAAATATTCTGGATGCTTTTTACGGAATACTGACCTCCGGTTTCTCCTTCGAAGAGGTATTCTTTTGGTCTGTATTCTTTGTAGTATTGTCTGAGTAGTTCGAGTACTTTCTGAGAAAGCAGTGTCGTTCTGTCCTTTTTGCCTTTTCCGCCTCTGATTACAATAATATTCCGTGTGGAATCTATGTCGCTGATTTTCATTTTGACTGCTTCACTTATTCTGAGCCCACCTGAGTAAATCAGGTATAATATACATTTGTGTTTCAGATTTTTTACCTGACCCAGTAAGATCACGATCTCTTCTTCGCTAAATACGACAGGCAATTTATGAGGTCTTTTTGCGCGCGGAATATCATAAAATTCTTTTTTTCTGCCGAGTACTTTTTCGTAATAAAATTTTATCGCGTTGATGATCTGATTCTGGTATCCGTATGACAGTCCTTTCTGAGATTCAATATAAAGAAATTCAGTGATCTGATCTTTCGTAAGTTCGCTGATGTTTTTACTTTTGAAGTGATCAAGGAATTTTTCAAAGCAGTAATTATAAGTGCTTATTGTTCCTGAACTGTAGTTCTTTAGCCTTAATAAACGGTTGTATTCCGATAATTCGTTCGCCATTAATTTACCTGCTATTTATGTAACTTATATTTACGCAATTCAGGTTATTTTGTCAAAAGAAATATTATTTTTCGTTTTTGTACTTATTTTTGAGGCGTTCCATCATTTCGCGGATCTTTGATTTGGCGTTGTCAGCGGATTTTTCGCCGGCCACAGATGGAGGGTAGAGGAAGAGTTCATCGGGGATCTCTTTTAAAAAGCGGGAAGGTTTTGATTTGGATTCCTCTCCGTATTTGATCCTTGAAGTGCAGGACGATATGAACAGCCTTTTTTTAGCCCTTGTAAGTGCTACATAACACAATCTTCTTTCCTCTTCGAGGTTATCCTCATCCAGAGATCGCTTGTGCGGGAAGATACCTTCCTCGAAGCCGGCGATGAATACATTCTCGAATTCGAGACCTTTAGATGAATGGACCGTAAGGACAATTACCTGCTCGCCGTGTTCTGTGTCGTCGCCTTCCTGAATGAGGGCGATTTTCTCAAGAAATCCTGCTATCGAAGCATTTTTCATTTCATCGCGGAACTCTTTGATCGAATTTAAGAGTTCTTCCACATTGGCTTTTTTACTTTCGACACCTTTATCGTTTTCTTTCTCGAGGAAAGCTATATATCCGATCTTTTCAACTAGTTTAACCGAAATATCATAAATATCTTTGCTTTCGCCCAGCTCTACAAGCCCGGTGACGATATCAAGGAATTGGGCTATGTTATGATGCTTGGATGAAGCTATCGTGTCTATTTTTTTGTAGTTTTTGAGCGCATGAAAAAAATTGATCTTATTCTGTTCTGCGTAATTGGATATCTTAAATACAGTATCCTCTCCTATCCCTCTCTTGGGAGTATTTACAATGCGGAGAACCGACACTTCATCAGAAGGGTTGATCATGATGCTTAAGTATGCAAGGATATCTTTGATCTCCTTTCTGTCATAGAATTTAAAGTCTCCTACGATCTTGTAAGGTATCCTGTGAGCTCTGAATGATTCCTCTATCGTTCTCGACAGATAATTCGTGCGCAGCAGGATAGCATGATCTGAATACTTCTTACCGAATTCTTTGATCCTTTCAGAGATGAGGTCAGCCTCATGTTTCTCATTTAAGCCTGTATAGTATTCTATAGGGATGTGTTCCTTAAAGTGCGTGCTTACATTTTTGGATTTTCTTTCCAGATTGTTGTTGATTACGGCTGAAGCGGCTTTCAGAATAGTTGCCGTTGAACGGTAATTCACATCGAGCACGATTATCCGGCATTTTTCCCAGTGTTTTTCAAAATCAAGAATGTTCCTGTAGTCTGCTCCTCTGAAGCCGTAGATAGACTGGTCGTCATCACCGACAACGAATACATTGCCGTACTTCTGACCCAGCCCGAGAACGATCCTGTTCTGAACGGGATTCGTGTCCTGAAATTCATCAATAAGTATGAATTTGAACTTATCCTGATATTTTTCCAGTATGATCGCGTCTTGGAACAGCTCGAGCATCTTCAAGAGAAGATCGTCAAAATCGAAGGCGTTATTCGCTTTCAAGATCCTGTCGTATTCAGGCATGATCCTCTTTGCGACCGATGTTATGGGGTCAAGCGCGGTCACGCTATCCAGATTTGTATACCGGTTCTTGAAATATGAAATTTTGTAGCTGATCAGTTTAGGGTCGAACATCTCGTCTGAAATATTTAAGTTGTGCATCGCTTTCTTGATCGAAGCGTGCTGTTCAGCCGAACCGTAAATCGAAAACCCTTTCGAATAACCGAGTTTTTCGAGGTTTTCTTTTATCAGCCTGACACCGAGCGCGTGAAATGTAGAACATGTGATCTGACCGTGATCTTTAACAGAGCCGGCAAGTCTTTCGCGCATTTCTTCCGCAGCTTTGTTCGTGAATGTGACTGCAAGAATGTTTGAAGGCTGAACCTTATGTTCGTTTATCAGTTTCTCCACCCTGCCTACGATAACTCTGGTTTTACCGCTGCCCGCTCCGGCAAGAACGAGACACGGGCCTTTATAATGCTCAATTGCCTGTATTTGACTTTCGTTATAGTTCATTTATTTGCTAATAGGAAAACAGATCAGGAAGCCTGTACCTTTCCCGTAATCAGATTCGACTTTGATTTTTCCCTTATAAGAGCTGACCATCTGCTTTGTAATGACAAGTCCCAGCCCTGTCCCTTTTCCGTGTTCCTTGGTAGAATATCCGATTTCGAATATCTTCTCAAGGTCATCGGGTTTTATCCCTGTTCCCGTATCATAGATATAGAGGCATAANNTTTTCGGATTTAACAAAAGTTTTAATAATTATCTTTTTCTGTTCTGAGTTCTGCATCGCGTCATAAGCATTCTTCAGCAGGTTAGACAGTATCTGATCAAAATGAAGGGGCACTCCTTTCATCAAAGGAATATCCTCAGGCATGAAATTTATCTCGACCGGATTCGTGTTATTATATTTGATCTGCATATGGGCGATGTTTTTTTGTATAAGCTCGTTCAGGTCAAAATGAACCGGTTTTTCCGACAGATTGTTATTGATCCTGTTCGAGATGCTTTTGATCATGCTCTCCATAGTTAAAAGGCTGTTGTCTATCAGCTTAAGTATATTTGAAGCAGAATCTTTTTCAGGCATGCTGGCAGAGATCTCATTTTCAAGGATCTCGTAACCTGTTATAAGGGTCTGGAGCGGGCTGTTCAGATCATGGACCATAGATGCCGAAAACTTGCCGAGTTCGTAGAATTTCTCCATTTCCATTATCTTTGTGCTTTTTTTAAGTACTTCTTTTAGAAGCTGTCTGTTGTTCGCCTCAAGGTTCCTGTTCTGCTCCTCGATCTTTTCCTTCATCCTTTTATGGTCGAGCCCCTGTTTTACGGCCTGTAAAAGCTGGTTGATGTCCACAGGTTTAAACAGGAAAGAAAAAATATGACCCTTATTTATTGCACGCACAATATCTTTTTTGTCTGAATTTCCACTCAGGATGATCTTGCAGATATTCGGGTATTCATTATGCACATTTTCAGCAAGTTCGCATCCCCTTATGCCGGGCATCATTTCATCAGTGATAAGGACATCGATCTTCCTGCTTTTTAATATATCGGACACTAAAAGCGGATCTCTGACTTTTACCACATCAAAATATCTTTCTAGAACTAATTCAAGCGACTGGAGTATCATTTCCTCGTCATCTACTATCATCACCGAAGCTTTTTCGTCGTCTTCCAGGTCACTTTCAAAACTTATATTATACATCGGCTATCCTCTAAAAAACATACATGAAGTTTAAATAAAGACAG
>DMTS01000081.1 GCA_003477045.1 Candidatus Delongbacteria bacterium | reverse complement strand
TTCATGATGATGAACCACAAAGAAATGTCTAAGAGTCCGAGCCCTACAACAACTAGACCCATTACCGCTCCCGACCTGAAGGCCACTCTCAGACCGTCGTTCAAAGATTTCTTCGCAGCCCAAGCTGTCCTTGCGGAAGCATAAGTGGCTGTTTTCATTCCGAAAAAACCTGACAGTCCGGAGAAAAATCCGCCGGTTAAAAATGCGAACCATACGAATTCATTCTGGATCTTTAATACATACGCCATGATCGCGAAAATTACTGCTATCACGATGAATACGATTCCCACTACTTTGTACTGCTGTTTTAAATATGCCATCGCACCCACTCTGACATGAGCGGCGATCTTTTTCATTTTGTCGGTTCCCTCATCTTCCGCAAGAAGCTTCTTGTAGAAGTAGAAAGCGAAGATAAGCGCTATCACAGAGCCTATCGGAGCCAGCCAGAAAAGATTGTTGATCATAATTACCTCGTTTTATTTAATTTAATGCTTTTTTCCTAAACCGGACAAAAATAATGACAATTAAAAGAAAAATCAACCCTATAATTGATAAATATTTCGCGACTATATAAGGTTTTGAGATATATCTGAATATTATCTTATGGTCGCCTTTTTCCAGTTCGACTGCTCTATATGTCAGATCTGCTTTATAGATTTCCAGCTCTTTTCCGTTCTGATCATAAGCGTGCCAGTAAGGGAAATAATTGTCCGTCATCACGATTATACCGTTTGAATTCATTCTAACTTCAAGCTCGATCTCGTTTCCTAAATATTTGTAGCTTACGATCTCGCCTGCTGCAGTTGAATCGGCTATAAAGCTGAGTTTTGGTTCTTTCTCAAGGATAACTGAAGAACCTGGATTAAAATCAGACTTCAGCCTTTCAACTATCTTATCTTCATCCGCAATTACCTCATATCCTCTTACAACAAATGCTCTCGGCAGATAATTTGCGTTGGGAATGACTTCGCCTTTAGTATCTTTCGGTTGGTACAATAGGAACCTTACTCCTGCAAGATTGAGGAAATTGTTATTATAGTATTCATTCAGGTTGCCGGTCAGGTTCTCATCAGTGTTTACGCCTTCCTCATTGACCCCTCTGAATTTTCTGAACCATTTAAGCTCGTTGTCGTGAAATCCCGTAAGTGTAGTCACCCTGTGGATCGGCAGCTGGTTGGGTCCGAACATATTCAGGTCATATACTCTGAAATACCCTTCCTGCGACTCCAGCTCACGAAGCTGTTTTGTGATCTCAATATCGGTAAATTTAATTCCCAGACCATCTTTTGAAACTGTTTGGATGAATTTATTGTTGACGCGGTAAGTGTCTATAAAAAGCAGTGCCGATATGATAGCAATAAATATTAAGGTGTTATATGAATTTTTCAGATACATGTAGATCGCCACGAGTGATGCCGTTATAAGGAAAGTCGAGATTACGATCCCGCTTCTTATTACGCTCATGTATTCCGGTGAAGGCATCCTGGCCGGATCGAATACGGACTTATAAATTCCCATCATAGCAGGTAACGCAAATGATTTTATAATCCCTGCTGCAAAAATAACAGCTGCTGTGATAAGCAGAGGCTTGAGATATTTTTCTGTTTTCCCTTCCTCTTTCAATTGAATTATATATTCGATCAGAACCCCTGCAACAACGGAAAGAACGAACGAGAGAATAAAAAGGATCATTCCCTGACCCCTGAACATCTTAACGCCCGGAATCAGTGAATAAACAAGTCTGAACAGTGGCGTATGATCTACAAGAGAATACAAAACCGAGAAAGCTCCGAAAGAAGAGAAGAAAATAATGTCTTTTCTGAATTTTCCCCTGTAAAAAAATACCGCGAGCATGGTTAAGATAAGTATAATTACGCCCGAGTATTCGCTGTTGAGCTTGAATGCGTTCCTTCCCCAATAAGAATTTCCGCCGTCTTCCACCACTTTTTTCTGCTCTTCGTAAGTCTGAACATGAGATGTCCGGTTCTCGCCGCAGAATTCAGGCACGACTAACGACATCGCCTCTTCGGGATGCATACCCCATGATATTGCGTGTTCGTATGAAGTTTTGGCCTCCGTTCCTCTTATCGAAAATTCTTTTGTGTACATGTAAGGAGGGATCAGCTGAACCGCACCTATAAAAAGCGCGAGGACAATTCCTGCCCAGAAAAGACCGAATTTATTTACTGTATCCGACAGCTTCCTGTTTTCGAAATAATCCTTAATAACTCTATAGAGCATATACAGGAAATAGAACCACAAAGCAAAATAAGTGGTCTGAAGGTGTGAAGAAAGTATCATGAATCCCACTACCGCGCCGAAATATAGGTAATTCAGTTTCCCTTTTGATTCAATTCCTTTATAAAGAAAATTCATTCCGAGCGGAAGGAGCGCGGCCACATACATTTTGGCGTCATGGCCCGGATATACGAGAGTTATGATCATGGGAGCGGTCATGTAGGCGACCGAACCCGCAAAAGCGGATAACTTTCTCAGTCCGTAATTTTTAAGAAAAACGAACATAAAAGCGCCTGACAGAAAAACATGCAGGACGAGCTTTAATCCAAGAGCTTTGTGAAGCGGGATGAAGAACTGTAAAAGTGCGGCGGGATAGAAGGTATCGCCGTGGGTCGCATCAACAAAGGGCAGACCGCATGAAATATATCTGTCCCAAAGCGGGATCTCCCAGAATTCCTTTACGAATTCTGAATAGAATTTTCTGAAGAATATTCCGCTTTCAAGCTGATCGGAACTGAAAAGAACTCCGTTCGAAAAAACAAATTTTCCGAACAGGATCAGGGTCAGCGCAAGAAAGATCAGGTAGGGAAGATAAATTTTTAATTTATTCAAGAAATTTCCTTTTATAATCTAACTTACTATAGAGATGAACCGCTGGTCATAAGTTTGAACAGCTCAAGGTTGTTTTCCGTCTGGCCTATCTTCTCTTTCATGAATTTCATAGATTCGATATTCGACATCGGAGCAAGCATTTTTCTTAAGATCCATATTTTATTGAGAGTCGATGCCTCAAGCAGCAGCTCTTCTTTTCTCGTACCTGATTTGTTTATATCAATAGCAGGATAAATTCTCATCTCCGCAAGCCTTCTGTCCAGAACAAGCTCAAGGTTACCCGTACCTTTGAATTCCTCGAAAATAACCTCGTCCATACGGCTTCCGGTATCTATAAGCGCCGTGGCTATTATAGTTAAACTTCCGCCTTCCTCAAGATTTCTTGCAGCACCGTAAAATCTTTTCGGTTCGTAAAGCGCATTCGCGTCGACACCTCCGGAAAGAATCCTTCCACTGTGCGGCGCCGCGGCGTTATAAGCCCTTGCCAGCCTCGTGATACTGTCGAGCAGAATTACGACATCCTTGCCGTATTCGACTTCCCTTTTAGCTTTGTCGAGCACCATTCTCGCTACTGAGATATGTTTTTCGGGTTTTTCGTCGAAGGTTGAGCTTATCACCTCACCTTTTATGCTTCTCTGCATCTCAGTAACCTCCTCAGGCCTTTCGTCAACAAGAAGCATCATTATCTTAGCTTGGGGATGATTTTCGGCGATGGCATTCGCTATCTGCCTCATTATCGTTGTCTTTCCTGCTTTAGGCGGTGATACGATAAGAGCTCTCTGGCCTTTTCCTAAAGGAGAGAACAGGTCAAGTATTCTCAAGGTCTCGTTCTCAATACCGAATTTTTTATTTTCCAGTTTGAATCTGTCATTCGGATGCAGAGGTGTCAGGTTCTCGAACATTATTATCTTTTTTATCGTTTCCGGATCAAAATCGTTCACGCTGTCAACTTTTAACAGAGCAAAATACTTCTCCCCTTCTTTCGGAGCTCTGATCTGTCCGGATACATAGTGGCCGGTCCTGAGCCCGAATTTTTTTATCTGGGCAGGCGACACATAGATGTCATTTTTCCCCTGCTGATAATTAGTGTTCGGAGATCTTAAGAAACCGTACTTGTTGTCTTTGTCGAGAGCGATGATCTCTAAAAGTCCGTCGCCTTCCAGCCCCTCTTCTTCCTGTGTGTTTCCTTCCAGGATCTTAAAAATAAGTTCCTGTTTTAGCAGAGTGGCATAATCATCAATTCCCTGTTTGATCGCGATCTCGGTCAGTTCTCTGACCGTCATGCTTTTCAGCGTTTTTAAATCCATCTTTTGCAGATCTTCCATTTGTTTTTCCTTGGTTTTATATTATTTTTTTTATTTTTAACTGATCCAAAAGGTCTCCCAGAATAAAATGGGAACCTGCGGCGACGATCATATCGCCTTTTTTATAATTTTTTACGGCTTCAGAATAAGCCTCATACGGTTTTAAGAAATAGACTGCTGTCCTGTCAAGAATTAAATATTTATCCTTTTTCATTGTTTCTATATCAAGCATTCTTTTGTTTTCAGCCTGAGTAAAATATTTTTTCGCTTTGATCCCCGAAATAAATTTCAGAGCTTTTTCGTAGTCTTTGTCACGAACCATTCCGAGTATAAGGTGGACTGTGCCGCGCACTGAATTTTCAAGCTCATGCTTTAAAAATGTCAGTCCTTCAATATTATGGGCGGCATCGATCATAAAAAGGGGTTCTTTTGATATAAATTCCATCCTGCCTTTAACTTTTATGTCCGAAAGCGTTTGGGCTGTCTTTTCTGTATCTAAACAGAACTTTTTTGAAATTTTCTTAAGCGCGGTTAAGGCAGTCCTAAGGTTATCTTCCTGATATTTCCCTTTTAAATTTATTACGGACGATTGTTTTTCCCCGTTCATGAAGAACTCAAACGTTTTTCTGCCTGCTGAATTTATAAATTTAAATTCTTTCTTTTTTACTATATGAAGCTCTATTCTGTTCTTTTTAGCGTATGGCCTGAATATTTTAAGCACTGTTTCTCTTCGGAAATTTGCTACTACCGGTACTCCTTTTTTAAAAATTCCCGCCTTTTCTTTCGCTATCTGAACTATCGAATTTCCCAATTGCTTCTGATGGTCAAAATCTATTCCTGTGATCACTGATACGACAGGCGTAATAATATTTGTAGCGTCCAGTCTGCCGCCCAGCCCTGTTTCTATTACGGCGATATCAACTTTCTTATCCAGAAAATATTTGAACGCTATCGCGGTGTTGGCTTCAAAAAATGTGCAGTTGAATTTCTCGATGCCTTCCTTAAAGAATTTAATATAATCCGACAACTCTTCATCTGATATTTCAATATTGTCGATCCTGATCCTCTCATTGAACCTCTGAAGGTGCGGAGAAGTGAAGAGCCCTGTCTTGTATCCGTTCGCTGTCATAACCTGGGAAATTATATTTGATACAGAACCTTTTCCGTTCGTTCCGGCCACATGAACGGTCACGAGCTTCGTATAATCTACTTTATAGTATTCCAGCAGCTCAAGAATGTTCTTAAGCCCCATTTTCATTCCGAACATGCCGCGGTCGAACAGATATTGAATTTCTTCTCTTATCATCTTTTTTTATTTCTGAAAATTTATTGCCGCTTTAACGAAATCCCTGAATAACGGATGTGTCTTTGTAAGTCTCGATTTAAGCTCAGGGTGATACTGAACCCCCACGAACCACGGATGATCGGGCATCTCAATAGCTTCTACCAGATTCAGCATTTTATTTTTACCTGCAAGCACGAGCCCGCAGTCTTCGAGAGTATTTATATATTCGTTGTTAACTTCAAATCTGTGCCTGTGTCTTTCTGAAATGGTGGTTTTCTGGTAAGCGTTGAACATATTTGTGCCTTTCTCGATCTCGCACTCAAACGCTCCCAGCCTCATCGTGCCGCCTTTTATCTTGATCTTCTTCTGATCGGCCATAAGATCGATCACCGGAAATTTTAATTTTCTTGCAAATTCGGTAGAATTGGCGTTCTTCATTCCTCCTACATTTCTGGCAAATTCTATCACTGCGCACTGCATACCTAGGCAAATACCAAAAAACGGCACTTTTTTCTCTCTGGCATATTTTACGGCCAGCAGCTTTCCCTCGATGCCTCTGTCGCCGAACCCTCCGGGTACGAGTATGCCTGATACATCAGAAAGGATATCCGCCGGTCCGCTGTGCTCAATGTCCTCGCTGTTAACCCATTTAAGTTCAACTTTGGCTTTGTTTTCGCTCCCTGCGTGAACGAAGGCCTCTATTATACTTTTATAGGAATCTTTCAGACCGACATATTTTCCGACAATCGCTATCTTTACATTGTGGGCAGGTGTTTTTATGTATTTTACAAATTTTTTCCAATCTTCGAGATCAGACTCGGGAGCTTCTATCCCAAGCTTTTCGCATATTATCTCGTCCAGCTTATAATTGTTGAACTCGATAGGCACCTGATATATAGTTGACTGGTCTTTAGCTTCTATCACGCATCTTTTTTCGACATTGCAGAATAATGCGATCTTTTCTTTTGCACTTTTTGGAATAGGCTGTTCGGTTCTTGCTATCAGTATATCAGGCTGTATTCCGAGTTCCAAAAGATTTTTTACGGAATGCTGTGTGGGTTTTGTCTTTATCTCTCCTGCCGCGGCAATGTAAGGCACATATGTCAGATGCACATACAGAGCGTTCTGACTGCCCGCGTCGTATTTTATCTGCCTTATCGCTTCTATAAAAGGAAGACTTTCTATATCGCCGACGGTTCCACCGATCTCAACTATCAGAACATCAAGTTTACCTTCGTCAGCAATGAACTGGATCCTGTTCTTGATCTCATTTGTTACATGCGGAATTACCTGAACGGTACCTCCCAGATAATCGCCTCTCCTTTCGTTTGAAAGAACGGTCTCGTATATCTGGCCTGCAGTAGCATTATTCTGCTTTGTCATATTGACATCAATAAATCTTTCGTAGTGGCCCAGATCAAGATCGGTTTCGGCGCCGTCTTCGGTAACATACACCTCTCCATGCTGCATGGGCGACATAGTTCCCGGATCAAGGTTAAGATACGGATCCAGCTTCAGGATCGATACTTTCAAACCTCTCTGTTTAAGAAGAAGACCTATGCTTGCGGCAGCAATTCCTTTGCCCAGAGCAGAGACTACTCCTCCAGTCACAAAAATGAATTTGGTACCTGTTTTTTTCTGCATTTTATGTTCCTTTATATTTTAAATTAAATAATTTCTTTTAGTTCCTTAAGCTTGACGAAAGCCTGCATGGGTGTTATGTTGTTTATGTCAATCTCTTTCAGCACTTCCCTAAGATTGTCGTTGTCGAAGATGAACAGGCTCTGCTGATCTGCGATTATCTTATGCTCTCTGTCCTTTGCGATCGCCGGTTTTGAATCCGGAGTCAGTTCATTCTCTTCAAGGTTGTTTAAGATTATCTGTGCCCTCGAGAGAACTTTTTCGGGTATTCCGGCTAGCTTAGCTACATAAATTCCGTAGCTGTTATCTGCGCCGCCTTCGATGATCTTGCGCATGAATATAACTTCGTCCTTATGCTCTTTTACGCTGGCGTGAAAATTTTTCGCTCTCGCACATATTTTATCAATGTCTGTCAGCTCGTGATAATGCGTGGCGAAAAGCGTTCTCGACATAAGCTTCGGTTCATTGTGTATGTACTCGAGGATCGACCATGCGAGGCTCAGCCCGTCGAAAGTGGCTGTTCCCCTCCCGACCTCATCGAAAATTATCAGGCTGTCGCAGGTCGCATTGTTTAAGATATTCGCAGTCTCGTTCATTTCGACGAGAAAAGTACTTTCGCCTCCGCTTAAATTATCCGATGCGCCGACGCGGGTGAAGATCTTATCGACCATACCGATCACAGCATACTCGGCAGGAACGAAGCTTCCCGCCTGAGCAAGCAGAACGATCAGCGCGGTCTGTCTTAAAAATGTTGATTTTCCCGACATGTTCGGCCCTGTTATGATAAGCAGGTTCTTGTCCTCTGTTACGGTAAGATCGTTAGGTATGAAATCATTTCCCGAACCGAGGTTCAGTTCGACAACCGGATGCCTGCCGTTCTTTATGATAATTTCTCTTTTATCGGAAAATTCCGGTCTTACGAAATTATTTGTCTCAGCGGAAGCTGCGAACGAATTCAGACAGTCGAGATAAGCAAGCACGGATGAATTTATCTTGATGTTCTCAATGTGCTCTCTGGCGGTATCCTGAATTTTCTCGAAAAGCTCTTTTTCAAGCTCCTCGATCTTTTCGTCCGCGTTTAGGATCCTGTCCTCAAATTCCTTAAGTTCCTGATTGATGAATCTTTCGGAATTTACAAGCGTCTGCTTTCTGATGAAATTCGGCGGTATCATGTCTGAATATTTTTTTGTTACTTCAAAATAGTATCCGAAAACTTTGTTGTAGCTTATCTTTAAAGTCGGAATGTTGATATCCTTTTTGATCTTCTCAGAAAGTTCAAGAAGCTTATCCTTTCCGAAGTCAATTATCTCATAAAGCTCGTCGAGTTCTTTTGACCA
>DMTS01000218.1 GCA_003477045.1 Candidatus Delongbacteria bacterium | reverse complement strand
AGCTCTTTTGCTTCCTGCTGAACAGTTTTCAGCTCTTTTCTTATCCTTTCGTTTATGGCGATCTTTTCCAAAATATTCTGAGCTATATCCTGATGCTTGTAAAAATAATCTATCAGAAAATCTTTTACTTCAGAAATTATTTTGCTTTTGATCTCCGTATTACCGAGCTTGTTCTTGGTCTGGGATTCGAATATCGGGTTCTGAACTTTTACCGCCACAGCTCCCACTATNNTCCGTCGTTGGTGTATTGTCCGTTGACAAAAGAATAATAGCTTTCGCCGTATGAATCGATGTGTGTAAAAGCAAATTCCAGCTGATCACCCGAGTAATAAATAGGCTCGTACATCGGAAATTCAACCTGTTCGGTCAGAAGGTCAAGAAGTCCTCCCGAAGAAGTTATCTTTTCATCATTGAAATATATTTTAAGTCCTTTGTTCAGGTATGCATAGTAAAGAAGCCTCTTTTTTACAAAATCGTAATTGTATTTATATTCTTTAAATATCTCAGGGTCGGGAGTAAATTCGGTAAAAGTGCCGTCGGGTTCTTTCGTGCTTCCCTGGGTTTCTCTGACAATAACGCCTTTTGAATACTCGACCTCTTTGAATTTTCCTTCCCTGAAGCTTTTTACGAGAAAGTTTTCACTTAACGCATTCACGGCTTTTGTTCCGACTCCGTTCAAGCCTACGCTGAACTGAAATACATCGCTGTTGAATTTTCCGCCGGTATTGATCTTGGAAACGCAGTCTATAAGTTTTCCCAACGGTATCCCTCTTCCGAAGTCACGGACGCTTACATTCTGACCTTCAATNNTTTACTATGATCTTTTTTCCGTAGCCTTCAATAAATTCGTCGATGGAGTTGTCTATTATTTCCTTTAAAAGAATGTATATACCGTCTTCATAAGCGCTCCCGTCTCCGAGCCTGCCTATGTACATTCCTGTTCTTAATCTGATATGTTCAAGGGAGGATAGGGTCTGTATCTTGCTTTCATCATATTTAATCGGATTTGCGGTATCGGTCATATTAATTCACTCTGTTAATTATTTGTCTGTAATTATATGATTTTTTGCGGGTTTATTCAATCTAAAATTTGAATAATTTTTTAACATTGAATAATCAGATTTATTTCCATACTTTTCCCTACTATGAACAAAAGATCTGATAATATAGCTTTATTCTGCTTTATGATCGCGGGAGTTTATTTCGGTTTTCTTATGCTGAACGACGCGCGCTATTCTCTTCTTCTGATTCCGGTAGCGGTTTTATTTATTTTCAGAAATTCAAGACTGGCTGTATCTGTTTTTCTGTCCGGAACGGTTCTGTTCCTGATTAAAAATCATGAATTCGCTGCAAATTCAGGTATTTCGGACAGGGTGTCCGGCGCGGATATAACGATCTCCGGTTTTGTTTATTCAGCCCGTGAAAACAAAATGAATACGAGCCTGGTAATTTCAGCCGACACTTTGAATGTTTTCGACAAGCAGTATCCGGCCGTCATGAAGTTCACCGCGTTAGTACCTGTCAAAGACGCTGTCAAAGGAGACCGGATCAAACTCAAAGGAAAATTCAGAGAATTTAAAGAACCGTCAAACATGTACGAAAAAGATATGAAGAAGTTCGGATTGATCAATAATATTTACGGTGAAATATTAAACCCGAAATTGATCAGCTTCAAACGGGAAAACTCGGTTTGGAGAAAATTCTCAAAACTGCAGGATGGCATAATCGAAGTCTTTGACAGACGGCTTTCATACCGGGCGGGAAATTTTCTTTCGGCAGTTATGCTCGGCAGAAGAGACAAGCTGGAAAGTTCGGTTATACGGGAGTTCGCGGACAGCGGCACCATACATCTTCTGGCGGTTTCGGGACTTCATGTCGGCTTTCTGATAATGCTTCTTTCCATGCTCAGCAGCCTGGTGAGTTTAAGAGGAGTGCCTTTCATTATTATTAATTCGGCGGCTTTATTGAGTTACGCTGCTTTTACAGGGTCCGGACCTTCGGTTATAAGGGCAGTTCTTATGGCAATAATAATGATGATTAGTAAACCGATGAAAAGAAAGATGAAATTCATTGATGTTATAGGTACGGCCGGAATATTTTCCCTCCTGTTCGACCCGAATCAGATGTTTAATCCGGGCTTTATTTTGTCGTTCGCGGCGGTTGCATCCATTGCCATAATTTATCAGTCTGTTTCGGAAGCTGTAAAAGAAAGGTTCTCGACTGACAATTACTTTATTAAGACTGCAGGGGACGGGGTTATGCTGTCGCTGCTTGTTACAGCCGGTCTTTTACCTTTCGTTCTGTACATTTTCGGAAAATACAATTTCGTATCAATAATTTCGAATGTCGTTATTATACCGCTGACCGGCGCGGCTTTTACGGGAGGAATTCTTCTTCTTCTCATTGACAGGATCGATATTCTAGCCAGTTTCACTGCAGATATAATAAACCTTCTCTGTTATCTGATAAACTCTATAGCTTCTGTTACAGCAAAAGTGGAATTATTCACATTACACTACAAATCAGGAATTACTGTGACGGCTGCGCTGGCCGGAGCGAACATAATAATTTTCTACCTAAAGAATTACAGGTACAAACTGGGATTGTCGATAATGCTAATTGCGTTTCTTTCATTCCAGATGGTCAATGTCAAAAACGAACCATCGCTATATCTGTTCCATACTGAATCCGGCGGTTCTGCGATGATTAATTCATGCGGAGTAAATGTGTTTATTGCAGGCAAGCTCGGTACTTCAGAGATAAACAGAATAATAAATCCGTATATGCTTGAAAAGAATATAACCGGGCTTGATTATCTGATCACTTCCGGAGAGTGGTATGATACAGAAAAGATGATCAGCAATATTTCAGTCCCAGTAAAATATGTAGCGACCGATAAAGATCACAGCAGCTTATCGGGTGAAATCGATCTTCTTGATTTGAATTACATAAACCGGACTGTAAAATTTCCTGGAGGCGCTGTATATGTTAACACTGACGGAAACTTTATGATAATTACCGCGGACAGCACATTCAGTTCGGATAAAATTTTCAATACAGATAAAGGCATCTGGTATAAAATACACTAAATATTTTATAAAACTTGAATTGTTTTTTATTTGACATTTGACAACGATAAAGCTATATTCTATGTCCTTGATGAACAGGCATGGGCTGTTTGTTGTTGAAATAATTAATCCGGAGTATATTAACATGATCAGAACAATCAGAGAAAAACTCGCGATATTCTTATGGATCGTAGTGGCAGCTTTTATAGCAACGATCATTTTCGACTGGGGTATGGGCGGATTTAAAGGTAAACAGGATGTAAGAAGCCAGGGTTTTATAGCTAAGATCAACGGTGAGGATATAAAATATACCGAACTGAAGAATATCGAAGAAAACTACATCAAAAATTCAGATCAGAAAGATATGTCCGGTGTAAAGGCTGCCGAATTAAGACAGAAAGCCTGGACAGATTTTGTGAAAATGATAGTGATCAGACAGGAGCTTGCAAGACAGAACATCGTTGTTTCTAAAGAACAGGTTTATGACGAGATCCTGAGTAATCCTATACCCGAATTAAAAAGCAGCGAGCAGTTCATGACAGACGGCGTTTTCGACCAGTTAAAATATGAAAATTTTATAAAAAATCCAAATCCGCAGTATGAGCAGTTTTATATAGCTATTCAGAGCGCGTATGAGCAGAGAATGCCCGGCACGCTGCTTGAAAGCAGAGTGGGAAATTCCATGTATATGTCAGAGTTTGAACTCTTGAATCTTTACAGAGAATCAAATCTAAAAGTAATGGTAAAATGGCTTAAAGCCGAGACAAACAGTTTCATGCCTGAAGATTCGCTTATTACAGATAAAGAGATCGAAGAATATTTCAAAACAAATCCTTACGAGTTCCCAAAACAGCTGGAGCAGAGGAATTTCGACTATGTTATGTTCAGTACAGCTCCGACAGCAAAAGATTCTGCGCTGGTTCTTGACGATGTTGAATATGCAATGACACAGTTAAAGAACGGGATCCCGTTCGAAGAAGTCGCGAGAAATCACTCTGAAGACGCTTCAGCCCAGAACGGGGGAGATCTTGGATTTTTCGGAAAAGGCAAAATGGTGCCTGAATTCGAAGAAGCCGCTTTTAAAGCACCGGTCGGCGAGATAGTCGGACCTGTCAAATCAAAATTCGGTTACCATATAATTAAAGTTACCGATCAGAAAAAAGAGAAAAAAGAGCTGGTTGAAGTAAAAGCCAGCCACATTCTGATCAAATTCAAAACTTACCAGTCAACTTATGACGATGCCCAGTATGCCGCAGTAAATTTCAGGGACGAACTGAGTATGCTTGACTCTGAAGACAAAGATGCTTATAAGAAAACGGCAGAAAAGCTGGGTCACAAGATACTTGAAGCTCCATTTACAGGAAAAACCGACAGAACCAATGAGCTCGGAATAGTACCGGGACTCGGAGACTTCCTGTTCGGAAGCGCTGAAGGAACAGTGAGCCCGATAATGGTTACAAACGCGGGGTTTGTGATATTGAAAATCAAAGAGATCAAACCTGAAAGAGAAAAAAATCTTGACGAAGCTAAAAAGAGCATTATATACAAACTTAGGCAGAAAAAGGGTCTTGAAATCGCTTTCAACAAAATTGACGGGTTAAAAGCGGCTGTTACCGACACGCTTTCAATGAATTCTATAGCGGCAGAAAATAAACTCAAGACAGGAACATCAGGTAAATTTGCTGTTGACGGTTATATTGATAATGTCGGCGTTGATAGAATGATGTACGAAATTGCTCTCGGTCTTGAAAAAGGTCAGATCAGCAAACCTTTCAAAGGCGCTCAGGGAGCGTATATAATCTATCTGATCGAGAAAGATGTTTTTGATCAGGCAAAGTATGATGCTGAAAAAGAAGCTTTCAAAAGCAAACATGAAACAAATCTGCAGAGACAGATGATCCAGGAATGGCTTGACGGACTCATTAAAAAGGCCGAAATTATTGATTACAGACCATTGTACAGGTAAAGAAAATGAGTAGAAAACTTTATTTTACGAAATGGAATTATATAATATTCATCGCAGGGCTGATATTGCTATTTACAGGATATTATCTGATGACGATCGGCCCGCATGATTCATTCTGGTCTTTGACATTATCGCCGGTTATTATTATGTTCAGCCTTGTAGTAGTATTCCCGTTAGGAATTCTTAAGAATTTCAAAAAGTGAAATTTTATAGAGAAATCACTTGACAAGGATTTGTAATAATAGTATATTTGCGCGTTGTTCGGGAGCTTAGCTCAGTTGGTTTAGNNCTGCCTTACAAGCAGGGGGTCACAAGTTCGATTCTTGTAGTTCCCACTTCAAATAGCATTAGGTCCGGTAGTTCAATCTGGTTAGAGCACTTGCCTGTCACGCAAGAAGTTGCGAGTTCGATCCTCGTCCGGACCGCTAAAGGCGCAGTAATATGCGCCTTTTTTATTTAATCGGATAAGCTCTTTGATTTATAGCAAAAAATGATTATATTTAACTTAACATAAACGGAGTGAAAATGTTATCAACAAATATTATCGCGATGTCACAATCATCTGAAGGACAGGGAGGCGGTTTCGCAAGTATGATACCGTTCGTGCTGATCATAGCCATCATTTATTTTCTGATGATAAGACCGCAGAGTAAAAAAGCCAAACAGCATGCCCAGATGCTCTCAGAATTAAAAAAAGGCGACAAAATTGTTACCATCGGCGGAGTTTACGGAAGCATCGTTAATGTGAAAGATAAAACTTTCGTAATAAAGATATCAGCTAATACAGACATCGAGATACTTAAATCAAGTGTTGCAGAAATTATAGCTGAAACCAACCAGATCGAAAACAAGCCGGTTTAACAAAAAATGGAAATAAGGATCTACGGCGATGAGGTTCTGAATAAAAGAGCCGAAGAAGTTGCCGAAATAACTACGGAGCTCAAAGAGCTTATAGGCGAAATGATAAAAAAATGTCCCGAAGCCAACGGCATTGGTCTCGCCGCGCCTCAGGTAGGAGTATCAAAAAGATTTTTTGTTGTTGTCGTTCAGGACAGGGAAGACGATGACGGAAAGTTCGTGAAAGGATTCAGCATGGTCTTTATAAACCCTGTTATTAAAGCATCTTCAGGGAGCTGTAAAATGGAAGAAGGCTGTCTTTCAGTACCCGGAATCTGGGAAATTATAGAGAGGCCTGAAGTGATAGAGGTCGAATTTACAGATATCGAAGGCAGAAGGCTTACGGGAACATATGAAGGTCTTTTGGCAAGGGTGATCCAGCACGAGAACGATCACTTGGACGGAATTTTGTTCGTTTCAAAACTGCCTAAGCTCAAACAGGATCTTCTCAAAAAGAGACTTAACGCTTTGAAGAATAAAAAAAGGGACTATTAAGTTCCTTTTTATTTATAAGAAGTAATTCTTTACTTTTACTTTGTCATCTATATCGATTATTGTATAACCAGGCCGTGTATGTCTGATGTTGAATTTTTTTAGCTTTCTTCCGATCTGATACCATGTAGAAGGTCCGATGTGAATGGTGAATTTATCATTTTTAACCTGATGGGCGGTATGATAATGTCCGCAGAAAACATGTTCGATCTGATCGCAGTTATTCAGAAACTCTGTCGCTTCAATATGATTTGAAAGCGGGTAATATGTATCCATATGTTTTGCGTTGCATAGTGACGGCGGATGATGCATGAACAGAAAAGTGTTGCCCTTTTTTCCTTTGCGGTCGATGAGTTTATCAAGCATTTTTATATCGAGCCATTCTATCGAAGTGTCTGCGAAAATAAAATCATGGCCGCCGATACGCTCTTTATAGAAAATTTTACCGTCGTATATACTCCCGTTCAGCCCGAACCCTTCAGCCAGCGATTCGCTTATGTCGTGATTTCCGGGTATAACAAAATACTTCAGTCCCGAAAGTTTACTTTTCAGCCATGCATAACCGTTATCGTCAACATCATGACCCAGATCGCCTGTGATCACTATAAAATCATGGCTGATCTTTTTTACAGCTTCGAGAGCGCGTAAGAAATTCTGTCTGACATTACTTCCGTTCTTTTCGATGTCCTTCGAGCTGATATGCATATCGCTTAACTGTATTATCCTGATCTTTTTCCCCCAAGCGCAACAATTTTTCAGATATCGGCGTAGGTTTTAAATATCCTAATCTTTGCTTAACAAATCAAGAAAAAATATTAGAATTTTTAAATCACAGTTGCAATCGCGGTGGATATTGTTTAAATTTAAATGGTGAATATTGGCGTCCGGCCATGGAATTCTGTGAAAGTCAGAAACTGCCCCGCAACCGTTACAGTCGGATCTTTACCGGAACGCCTCCGCAATAATGCGGGTTCTTCGAGGGGAGATGTAGTTGAAATCAATTTGCTTCAAATACATTCCTGCTCATCTCGGCAGGATTTTTAATTTCGGAATATTTGTATTTATTACGCTGTTTACGGCAGAGTTGATTGCCGGAAGTGAAATGTCAGGTATAGTTACGGATGCCGCCGGAAAGCCGGTCCCTGATGTGAATATTAAGCTTTATCCGACTTCATACGGAACAGTGAGCGATGAAAACGGAAAGTTTTATCTGCCGAGAGTATCAGACGGATATTACATTCTTATTTTTGAGCATATTTCTTTTATTAAAAAAGAAGTCGGCGTCTTATCGGGCACTGAAGATGTTATCAGGCTTAAAGTATCGCTTGAAAGCAGCATTACTGAACTTGAGCCGTTATCTGCTGAAGTTATTTCCGGTCTGAGTTCCGTCTTATCATTAACTACGAGGAAGATCGAACAGCTTAATTCAAAGAACGCTGAGGAGATCTTAAAGAGCGTTGCGGACATAAATATTGAAAATACAGACGGCTCAAGATCAAGAGTATCAATACGCGGAACTGATTCAAAGCATACTTCGGTTTATCTTGACGGAACTCTTCTGAATTCATCAATGGACGGATCATTCGATCTTAAAGCGATTCCGGCTGAAATTGTTGATACGGTAGAGATCTTTAAGGCCGGAGACCTTACCCAGACAGGCAGTTCGATAGGCGGGATCATCAGGATCAAAACGAAGAAAAGCGGTATGCTCAGGGAGCTTAAAATATCATTCTCGGAAAATATGTATCTAAGCGACAGGGATGAGTTCGATGGAAGCAGACTGAACAATCATAACTACGGTATCAGCATGAAATATCCGCTGGGCGAAAATTCGGGATTGTTCGTCTCATATTCGGGATCGCGGAATGAGAATGAGTGGTCGTACATCAATGCGGCTAAAGCTGATGAGTACAGATATATAAATAATCCGAACATACCTAGAGTTCAGACGAATTCATATTCATATTCGGACAATATTTTCGCATCGTTCAGTTATGACGGTCATAGATCGGCTTATAATTTAGGATTAAATTATTCCGGATATGAAACGGGACTTCCCGGCTGGTATGATCAGCCTTATTATTCGGCGTATTCAGAAAAAAGGAATTTTACCGCGAGCGGAACAGCCGGATTTTATAAAAAGGAAAAACTTTCGTTTGATCTTGAAAGTTCATACAGCTTCAGAAACGATCAGGTGAACATCAGCGAAATTGACGAACTGTTCTATGTGGATTCAGACGATGATTTTCAGAATCTGAAGCTGAAAGCAGCAGTCAAATATTTATTTGAACCGTTCATTTTCAGAACCGGAGCGGAGTATAACTCGGAATCTGTAGAATCTGCCTCGCTCGACCTTGATAACAGATCAAGAGAGATCAATTCTTTTTATTCAAAGCTTGAATTTGCCCGGAAATTATTTACGGAAAAACTTGACTATCATGTTTCAGGAGCCGTAAGAAAAGATCTGATTTCCGGTACATATTTTGATAAATGGTTATTTTCTGCCGATAACTCGGTAGAATTTTCCGGAGATGTATTTACACTTATTCCAAATTACAGCTATTCGCAGAGCTATAACCTGCCGTCATTCTCGGCTTTATTCTGGGCTGATAATCTTTTCAGCTCGGGAAATCCCGATCTTAAGCCGGAATTTTCCGTTCAGCATGAATTGTCATTGTCGGGATCAGCCGTTCTTAATTATGTCAAATTCAAAGCAGGCTATTCTTATTATGATAAAAAGCTCGAAGACCTGGTCGTCTGGATAAAACGGACGAACGGAAAATATACTCCCGAAAATTTCAAGGAGGGAAGAATAACGGGGCATGAAATTTCAGCCGGGGCAGATATCCTTGACGGTAAACTGATGCTTGATGCTTCATATTCAAGAATGAATGCAAGACAGTTTACGGATAATCTCGTGACGGACGGAAAATATGTTATTTACAAGCCTGTCGAAACATTTTCGGCAAGCATTTCATGCGATCATAATGATTATAAGGCATCATTCAGAGCAAAATACAACGGCAGAATGTACCTGAACGAATCAAATTCGATAGACATTTATCCGTTCAGGCTGTACGGCGCATCTGTTTCAAGGAATTTAAGGATGGAGAAAATTCAGATAAATTTATTTGCAAACTGCGATAATATATTGGATGAACAGTATCAGGTGATCTACGGCTATCCGATGCCCGGAAGAAAAATAGAATCAGGAATAGAAATTAAATTTTAATAAAGGAGAAAAAGAAATGAAGAAAATGGCGATGATCTTAGGCGCGCTGATGCTGATGTGGGGATGTACAGATTATGAGGGAGAAATAGATGGATACGATTTTGACGGGGGTGTTTATCTATTTAACGGACTCGGCGATGTAGGTACGCTTTCTGTTGTCGATGATAGGGGCGTGATATTCAATGATGTCGTAAGCTTGGGTAGCATTCCAAACCATATTATTGAACTTGGCGGAATTTTATATGTCGTGAATTCAGGCAATAATAATGTTCAGATGATCGATGCCTCAACGCTTCAGAACAAAGGCTCAATCGAGCTTAGCGCTTCCTCAAATCCTATGAGGGTGGCAATATCGAACCGTAAACTTTACGCGACCAATTCCTATGGAACGGGGGTGGATGTATATGACTTCGATAAGGATTCGCTTTACACTGTTGCTATAACCGGAGTGCCCGACAGCTGTAAAAACGGAGGTACTGATGCGATAATATCTTACGGTACAAAAGTGTTCGTCGGAGTCAGGAATGTCAAATACGATGAATTCGGGAACGGAATATACGGTTCTGAGTACATAATGCTGATAGACGCTGCAAATGATACAGTTTATAAAACATTTGAAGCCGGAATGAATATTGCTGACTTGCTCATCAACAATGAAAATGAACTTCATGTGCTTAGCACAGGCAACAGAGCCGACATTAGAGGTTTTGTCAGGGTGTTCGATCTTAATGCCATAAATTTCGATACTTATTCCCAGGTTGATCTGGGCTCACAGCCGGGTTCTTTTACTCTTGACGGCAGCGGAATGGTTTATGTAGCAGTATCGGGATTCAATCCTGACTGGACTGGATTCGGCGGTATTATGAAGTATAATTCAATTAATAATGAAATAATTAACGGACCCGACAGTTTTGTTTATTCTTCTACGGAAAGCGGGATACTCGATATTTGCACAGATGATAATGGAAAAGTTTATGCGCCTCTTTTCGATAATAACCAGCTTGTAATTCTTGAAAGCGATACTGTCAAAACTGTGCTGACTACAGGCAACGGGCCTCAGGGAATGGTATTTGTTAAAGAAGAGAAATAGGATTATTTTGCGATATAGAACGCTTCTTTGAGCTCGACCACCTTTCCGTTGTCATCTTTGGCTTTGAGCAGACAGATGTATGCTCCAGTATCAACGGTCATGCCGTTATCATTTTTGCAGTTCCAGACGATGTTTCCTTTGGACGCAGAATATTCGCCGTTCAAGGGCTTTGATATCAGCTGACCTTTGATGTTATAAACTTTCATGGTCAGATAGATATAGCTTGAATCAAATTGGTAAGCGATCAGAAGATTATCGTTCTCACCGTCATCGTTAGGCGTAGCTGTTTTGGGGCTGATCTTAAAATGAGCCGATCCGCCGATGTCTTCAGGTTCCTGATACACTGAATTTTCCCTTGTCGGAGTCCCGTCGTTTACGCAGTAATGCCAGTTGTTCATGTCATCTGAATTAAATTCAGTGTTTATTTTTTCAATGCTTCTGCCGGCATCGTCATCAACATCATCGTAATAAATGCTGTCAACAGCCTGAGAGTCTTTCGTGAGTATGAATATTTTATCATAGGCATTATTCAAAGCGGGCAGATTTGAGGCGATGAAGACATTTTGCCTGATCACATCGGGGAAGGCGAAAATGGTTGTATCCTTAGCCATTACGACGAAACTATGAGGCTGGATCAGGCTGTCGGGGAAAAACACAACAGTAGTTTTTATTTCATCGGACAAACCGAAATCGCCGATATTTACCGGTTCACCCGAAATATTATAAATTTCAATATACTCGCACTGTCCGGCTGCGGGATTTTTCATGAATTCATTGAGCACAAGAGGTTTTTCAATGTACGGAACGAACACTGAAAGAGTCAGCGAATTATTATTCAGCTCGCTGTCATTCTCAGCTTCGGCATCAAAAAGGAGTTCCTGCGTTCCCGAATTATCAAAAAATACGGTAAAGTCAACGAAAGCGGAATCGTTCGATGCTATGCTTCCGGCGTGATCAGCGAAGTTGTAGAATGTCCCGTTGATACTTAAATTTATCCTGATGCCTGAGATTGTGCTCAAACCTTTATTGTGCACTTTTACGGTAAAAGTGTTATTTCCGGCAGGATCAATCACAGCCGGTTTTGCTATAGAATACAGTTCAAGGTCGGTATCGAGAGGCATTACGGAATTTCTGAATCCGGGTGTTCCGCGAATAACCAGTGATCTTTCCCATGAATCTTCAATATATGAGCTTCGTTCGTAAGTGTAGCCTTCAGTCTGGGTGTAAATATATCGGCAGGAATCGGTCAATATTGAGTCAGGATCAAAAAGTTTTATTGTTTCAGAGTATGAGTTGCTGAGTCCGTATTCTCCCATCGAGCCGTCATTTATCATTACTCTCAAAACAGAATCGGGGATAAGATCCTCATATTCGATGCTGTTCAGGTAATATGATGAATCCATTATAACGCAGTAAGAGAAAGGCTTTAAAAGCATATCTGTAAAACCATGATATTTTATAAGGAGATCGTTCTCGGTGCTGTCCTTAAAAGACCATCCTGAAAGATCAACTGTGCTGTCCGAATTGTTAAAAATTTCAATAAATTCATCCTGATTCTCGTCCGCAGCAGTGTTAAACATGATCTCAGTTAAGATCACTTTAGAAAATAGCAACGAAGATAAAATAAGGATTAAGGATAAATATTTCATATTTGCGCTCATTTTTTTTGATAAAATTATAAGATTTAAATAAATAATGCAAGAGATATTTAGCACTCGCCATGAAATCATTCGAAAAAGCATTATCATTAATTGTACGATGATTTAGAGATTTTCCGAACCGGCACGGAATTTATGCTTTTTCTCCAGATTTATGGCTCGCTATACATAATCTTTATTGACTTTACATAGCGATATTTATATATTACTATCTATTCGGGCTTGGATGGAGACCTGGTGGCTCTCGCGGACTTCAAATCCGTTCTGCAGGGCGTTAATAGCGTCCCGGGTGGGTTCGATTCCCACACTCGCCCGTTTTTTTTATTTTAAAACTCTTGTTTTTACTTCAAAATTGCTTAATTTATATGCCTGTTATATAGAAGGTAAATTGTCTGGCTGTGAAAAAACTCAAATACCCGCCCGAATTCAAAGCTGAAGTATGCGAATATGCGAAGAAGGAAAGTATCGTATATGCTTCTATACTATACAATCTGCACCGCAACACGATAGGGAACTGGGTTAAGAAATATAAAAAATCTGGGATCAGGGGCTTTACCGTTTTCAGGAAAGATACTCAAGAAACCAAGCTCGATAAGGCAATACTTAATAGAATAGCAAGATATAAAAGAAGAAATCCGAAAGCAACTTTGAAAATGATAAGGGAAAAGTTCGGAATTGACTGTCATATAACGCTTATAGGCAGAAAGCTCAAGAAAGTCTATGTGCCTGTAAAAAGAAAAAAACAGAAAGAAACTTTGTTCCTCCAAACAAAGATAATAAGGGATGCGGAGTATAAGAACAGCAATCATCCTGTTTTCAGGCTGTCTTTGCATTTATGCAGCGGGAAACCGATTTCAGTAGGGTTTTCAAGCTGGTACAGCTCAGAAAAAATCTGCCTTTTTATAAGATATTCTTTAGAAAAACTGAGAGTGCTAAAAGCTAAGCATATTATCAAAAAAATAATCACAAGTACAAAATTCATAAAAAAAGACGATTTCGCTACGCTTGTAAGCAATTATCATGATATTGAACTGCAAATTGTCAAAGCGGGAGAATATAAAGTTTGTTCAGATGACGGAATAAACTTTTCTGAGAAAGGGATAAAACAGTCACTTATAGAATCGTACGATAAAATTCTCGAAGAATATAACTCTCACGAATTAAGCAATTTGCTTTTGAC
Source organism: Candidatus Delongbacteria bacterium (assembly GCA_003477045.1). Taxonomy (GTDB): domain Bacteria; phylum UBA4055; class UBA4055; order UBA4055; family UBA4055; genus UBA12480. The sequence continues at coordinate 5,968 of DMTS01000218.1, read as the reverse complement.
CTCGCTGGTTAATATCAACGAGTTGTCCAAGAATGATATTGCCGGCAAGAGCTGGGATTCACTGTTTATGCCTTCTGAAACAAAAAAATCTTTTTACAATGCATTAGAAAAAATAAAAGAAAAGGGTAATAAAGCCGTACTTGAATTCGATTATGATACTGCAAAGAATGAATATCACAAGGCTTATTCGGCAATGACGGCTCTCAAGATCGATGATAAAGAAATGTATTTGTCCATCCTGTCGGAGAAGGCTAAGCTGTATTATAATATGGAACAGTATCAGACAGCGTTGATGCTTTACAGGGATATAGTAAAATTTTCTATGAATTGTAGTAGTGAAAGAATACTCGCTGACGCATATTATTTCTTAGGGTTGATTCACAGAAGTTATCAAAATATAAAAAGAACTATACAATATTTCAGATTATCCGCTAAAGTACTAGAAAATTCAAAAAAAAATTATTTACTTTGTATGTACTATCGTGCGAAGTATAGAGAATTTTTAGTAAAAGAAAAATATAATATTGCAGATAGATTTAGCCGGTTATATTATGAATATGCCATTAAAACAAAAAACAAAGAGTTGATCGGTAATTGCTTGAGCACAAAAGATGCATATCTTTATCGAATAGGTAAGTATGAAATGTATGAAAAAGCTTTGGTTACTGCAAAAGAATACAATATTAAGAATGGGAATTATTATGATGCCTGTGATAACATAACAAATCTCTATAGTATTTATTCCTATTATTTAAAGAAAGAGGATAATGTTATTGATGATTTGTTGTTTGAACTTAAAGCTGTGTCAAAGAAAAACCATAGGGAATATCTCGTATATTCTGCGATGTTTAAGACGGGTATACATTATGCGGGACAAAATAAATATTTACCCGCAATAAACATTTTAACAAAATCCTTACCAGGTGTAAAAAAATATCTTGACAGAGAATCTTTTCTATCTAATTTATGTTACATAGGAAGAATGCATTATTTTATTGAAAATATGTCTAAGGCTTTAAGATACTTTAACTACATAAGCAGAATTTCAAATAGATCAAGTGATGTTCTGTATTTGCTGCAAGCGTATAATTTTATCTTGAGAATTTATATTCAAAGAAATGATAATCCTAAAGTTCAAAGAATTTTTAAAATAGCTATAAAAAAGTCTGTTGAGTGTAATAGAGTGTTTTTTATAGGGAATTTTCATTTTTTATATGCCGAATACCTTGAAAGTAAAAATAAATTGCTAAACTACAAATTTCATTATTCAATTGCTCTCAAAAGATATGAAGAATTATTTAAAAAGGGCGATCTGAGCCTTTCTGATGAAATTGAATATTTAANNGTTTTATTTGTTTATTAATGTCACAATTTTAAAAAAGGAGAAGTGTATGAAGAAGTTATTCGCAGCGGCATTGATAGCATTATCATTGCTTGTAAGTCCGGCATTTGCCGATGAAGATCCATATGAAGATTGGGAATGGATGAATGGAGTGTGGCTGTATACCGGGATTAATCCAAATCCGCCCCCGCCCCCGCCACCACCGATCAAAGAATAGATCGTATTAAAAGAGGTCAAACAACTCATTTGAAGTAAAAAACAAAACAGGAGAAGAGGGATGAAAAGAGTAGTATTGTTGCTTGTAATATGCTTATGTGCATATTCGTACGCAAAAGTCGTAACAGGCAGAACAGAAAGAATCGAAAGAGATGTAGTACCGACAGATGTAACTCAGGAAACAAGTAAATTTGAGTTCTATCCGACAATAAGTTATCAGGGATTACTAAAAGACAGCGAAGGTAAACTTGTAGCTGACGGATCATATTCGTTGACATTCAGTGTTTACGATGCGGAAACCTCAAAAGAGAAGATATGGAAAGAAGTACAGACTGTTGAAATAAAGAACGGCATTGTAAACTGCTATGTAGGAGCAGTAGAAAAACTAAATCTACCATTTGATAAGCAGTATTGGCTGAGTGTATCGATCGGAGAAGAAGAACTTCCGAGAATGATAATGGGGGGAACACCGTACAGTTTACATGCTAGAAGAATAGCTGAGGACGCAATAGTAGCCGGCAAGAATATAAGTGTAAGCACAGCTGAAGATGGAAAATTGAGAATAAGCGGCAGTAGCGATTTGAAAAATGCTGACGGGACTATTTACAATTTGTATGATGGTGGAACAGGTGGTTTGAGAATGTTAAGCTGTAATACAACAGTCGGTGATAGCGCTGTAGCTTTAGGAAGAGGGACAAAAGCCAGCGGAAACAGCGCTTTTTCTTCCGGGTATCGTTCAATTGCCTCGGGTACAAACTCTACAGCTACGGGATGTTACTCTGCTGCATCAGGTTCATACTCTACAGCGTTAGGATATTATTCAACTGCTTCAGGTACAGCTTCAACAGCTCTTGGTGGATATTGTACAGCAAGCGGATCCAGAGCTTTTGCAGTCGGTCACAGCTGTGAAGCATCAGGAGCTTGGGTACCGATAGCTATAGGCAGCGCAGCTAAAGCAACAGCGAACAATACAGTAGCGATTGGAACAAGCTGTGAAGCTAATGCCGAGGCGTCGCTAGTATTTGGAATAAGTTGTAAAACTCAGGCAAAAGATTCAACTTATACTGATCCTGTCCATGCAATTGCTATGGGTAGCAGTATGGTAAATAATTATATCAATAGTATGATGGTAGGTTTTTCTACGGACAATCCAAGTCTTTTTGTTTCAAACAGAAAAGTCTGCGTCGGGTTTACAAAAGCACTTATTGATTCGATCTATACCTCGAATCTTAGCGGTGAAAGCAATTCAGATAAAGAGTTGCTTGTAAACGGCAAGATTGTCGGTAAAGAGCTTGAATTAAAAACGGATGTTTGGGCTGACTATGTATTTAAAAAAGATTATGAATTAAAACCATTAAGCGTAGTGGAAAAACACATAATTGAGAACGGACATCTACCCGGTATTATACCTGAGGTAGATGCTTTGAAAAATGGTGTGAATGTTGGCGATGTTCAAGTTAAATTGCTTGAAAAAATAGAAGAACTTACATTATATCTCATTGAACAGGATAAACAAATAAAAGAACTGCAAGAAAAAATAAAATAGGAGGAGAAAATGAGGAAATATATACTTCTTCTATTTGTCTTGGCTGTACTATTACATTCCACAACATATTATCTTTCTAATTCAGGAAATAACAGTAATAACGGCACGAGCACATCCACTCCATGGAGGACAATTAGCACATTAGATTCGGCATTAATATTCAATGTGATCTCGCAAAATGACAGCATTTTGTTCAATAGAGGTGACAGGTTTTTCGGGCAAGTAGACCTTACAGATTCGGGAATTGCGGAAGGTCTGACATTCAGCAGTTACAGTACAGGCAATAAACCAATAATTGACGGAAGTATAGCGCATTTTGTACTTGACAGCACCTATTGGGATGCTTCAAGTAGCTGGTATGTGTATAATTTCAGCAGTAGTATGCCTGATTCTTGTAAAATTATCAATGTCGCTTTAGATAGTGATCAATTGATTTTTGCGAGGGAGCCAGATATCAGTTTTGATGAAAATGATCTGCCGGTTGATAATTATTTTACTATTACTTCGTGGGTTGACAGTACATGTACTTTAGGAGCATCAGGTATGTCTGAGAGCTTCAGTGATTATATCGGTGCAGACCTGGTTTATAAAGAAAGTAAATCATGGTACGATTCAAGGGAAATTCTAAGTGGTTCTGGCACACAATGCGTCATTGAAGAAGATAATGATGCACTTGGTGGTACGATGCTTAACTACGGATTTTTCCTGCAGAATGATTCCACTGCACTCGATACAAACGAGGAGTGGTATGTATGTTATGATGCAAACGGAAAGCCTGAGCGTTTATACTTCAAGACTGACTCTTCAAATGAAGGGAAAACATTATATATAACGGGATATGATAATAATGATCTAACCGAGTACGGTAACGGTTTTTATATAATGCCCCCAGATGTAAGTGACGGAGAAGGTTGTACTATAGAAAGTCTTGACTTCAGAAACATGAGAGAATGCATTATGATTGGCAGAGCAGGTACATTCAATAGCGCTTATCTCTATATACAAAATAATGACTTCTCAAATGCACTTGTCGGAGTTGATAATTTTTATAATCAACATATTACTCTCACAGGTAACAGTTTCTTAAATATCAATACATTCGGAGTTATTAGTTATCCCGGAGACTATTTTACTGTAGATGACAATGATTTTGAAAATATCGGATTGATATTGGGATATGACCGCAGATTATTTTCTTTTCCTACAACTGAGTTGATCAACCTTGTTGCAGTACATATAAACGGGGATTATAATACTGTAAAAAATTCCACAATACAGAATGTTGGGTACAGTGCTATCAAGTTCGGAGCCGGAAACAAGACAGGAGAAGAAAAAGGGAGAGCAGAAGGAATAAACATTGATAATAACACGATTGACCACGCTCTACATACTTTTGCAGATGGTTCAGGTATCTATAGCTGGCATACCTTTGGAGACCCTGACAATAAAAACAGGATTACCAATAATACAATAACCGATTGTAAAGGTTGTAACACAGGTACACCTACTAATTATGATACAGGTGCATACCAGGGAGATGCTATTTACCTTGATGAATTAGCATGTAATGTTAAAATGTACAATAATTCTATCTCTGACTGCTCCGGCGGGATAGTAGCGCAGATCGGAAGAGGTTACGAAATCACCAGCAATACTATAACAAATTGCAGGGAATATAATATCATGATCAATAACGGGGGATTGATCCTGAACGGCGGAGAAGTAAATCCTAACGATTCGACGGATTTCAGCTGTTCTCAGTCAACATCCGGTGACTGGGAAAAGAATGCTTCCTACTACTGGAATGCAGTTCATAAAACTGCTGAAAAATATCCGATTGACGGGAAGGAATTTGCTTATGTTGAACCCGGTGATATATATATTGACAGTAATTATGTCTCAACAGGTACTTGTGAGAAAAGCCCCGCTTTTTTTAATTTTATCTTTGGGACATGGAGGGAGATCGACGGAGATTTTCTTGAAAATTATATGGGCGCAGAGAACCCCATCAGTAATAATGTTGATGACAGCAAAAGTAACATTAGCGTTTACTTCTATACTGCAGATGTCCGTTATAGTGACGGGACGATCAACAAAGTCGGAAGAGTATGTGAGGATACCTATGATTACTCTGATACGGATTTCTATGGCACTGGAAATTTTAAATTAGGAATATTTACAGGTACAAAATCGGAATACGAAGAAGATGATAAATAAAGGAGCAGCCATGAAAAAAATAATTGTTTCAATCTTAGGCTTGGGATTGCTCTTCTGTGCGGTTTCAGCTTATAAAATGCAGGATTCGTTCGGGAGCAGCGTGATCGGAACGGTCAGCAAAGGCGGCTATGAATTGAACTCAGGAGCATTATATCTTCAGATAGGCGGGGATCAGACAGGCATTAATGAGAACATTCCTTTCAAGTTTGAGCTAAGCCAGAACTATCCTAATCCGTTCAACCCGACGACAACAATTCAGTTTTCGATACCGAACGATCAGTTTGTAAAGCTGAATGTTTACAATATTAAAGGTGAAGTTGTAACCCGTTTGGTGAATGAAAATGTAAAAGCAGGAATCCATAGAGTAAATTTCGATGCGGATAACTTTGTTTCAGGTCAGTATTTCTACAAGATCGAAACGAACGGTTTCAGCAAGATCAGAAAAATGGTTCTGGTAAAGTAAAAAGAAGTCAGTACGGCGGTTATTCAACCGCCGTAATTATTATAAACAAAACAGGAGAAGTGAGATGAAAAAAGTAGTAATGTTGCTCGTAGTGTGTCTGTGCGCGTTTACATTTGCCAAAGTCGTAACAGGCAGAACAGAAAGAATCGAAAGAGACGTGGTACCGACAGATGTAACTCAGGAA
>DMTS01000130.1 GCA_003477045.1 Candidatus Delongbacteria bacterium | reverse complement strand
ATATTGAAGCAGCTGCAGAACCTTAAAGAGATCGCAAGCCAGCTTGATATCAGAGACAGCCTTTTTGACCTGACGAAAGTAGATCTGACAATATTCGAAGAAACAAGTGAGAATGAATATCTATTCAAGCATGCGATAACACAGGAAGTGGCTTATGAGACCCTGCTCTATTCACTAAGGAGAAAATATCATCTGAGTATAGCTCAGCTTTACGAAAAAAATCACGCGGATAACATTTCAGCCGCATACGAACTTCTAGCTTTCCACTACAGGCATACGAACGATAAAGATAAGGCTAAATATTACCTGCTGAAATCAGCCGAATCAGCAAAGAACAAATTCAGCTACAAAGAGGCGATCGATTATCTTAAGCTTTTCAGGAAATATAAAATGTCGCCTAAAGAGAAACTTGAAAGCTATTTTATTGACATTGAAATGCTGAAAGTTATGGAAAAGAGAAGTGAAGCTTTAGCCATTACAGAAAAGATAATGAACAGAACGACTCCTGACGACCCTGTTCATCAGGTTGCAAATGTAAAAAAGATCAATATATTTAAAAGAGCGTCGGATTATAAAAGTGCTGCCGCAGAATTTGAAAAAATGAAGTTATTTGCCAACGAAGATATAGAACTGGAAGGATTGATCGATGCTGCTACCGCTTATCTTTTTCTGGGAGAAAAGGATAAGATCGAAAAGAGTTTTGAAAGATTGGAATATTTGACAGGCATAACGAAAAACGATAAACTCAGAGTGTGGTCAATGAGTGTTTCCGCGCTTAGACCTTTCAGGCAGCGGGAATTCGGTAAAGCGATAAAAATATACGAAGAGATGATACTGATCTCAGAAAAAATGAGCCTGATAAACGAGAAATTCACTGCTCTGCAGAATATAGCCTCAGCTTATGCTCAGCTCGGAGAAATAGAAAAAGCCGAGTCATATTTTGAAAAAGTGTTTATCGAAGCTAAAAAAATCCATAATTTTAATCTTGTCATGAGAGCGATCGACGGACTGTCCAGAGTCAGCTACCTGAAAGGGAATTTTCAGAAAGCTGAAAAGTATATAAACGAGGGTATCAAAATGGTTGAGAAAACCGCCAAATTGGACCCGAAGGAAAGCCTTCTGCAGAGTCTGTCTAATATAAAGATCGACACTCATAAATATGATGAAGTGCTTGAACTATGCAAAAAACGGGAAGAAATTCTGAAAAAAACCGGCAACAAATTGAGGATGTCGATACTGAACGATAACAGAGGCGATGCTTATTTCTATAAAAAAGAATATGCCAAAGCCATCGACATATATAAATCCAATCTCAAATTTTCGGAAGAGATAAATAATATCGAGATGGTGGGTCACAGTTACGGGAACCTGGCGAACTGTTTTGCAGAAACAGGCAAGCTCGAAGAAAGCCTTAAATATTACGATCTGCAGATCGTATACTCCAGAAAGCATAACGATATTCATTCTGAAGGCAAAGCTCTCTTTAATCTCGCATATACTTATTTCAATAATTTTAATGACGGAATAAATGCAGAAAAATATGCTCTGCAGGCAAAGAAAATTTTTGAAAAGATAGGATTTAAACGGGGTCTTGACCCTGCCAACGACCTGTTGAAAACAATAGAAGAAAATAAGGCGAAAACCAAATAATTTCAGTATATTACATTTTCGTGCGGCTGAAATTAAAGTTATTAAATCGGGAGTCAGTTTGAAACATATAATCATTATAATATTGTCAGGCATAATTGCAGGATGTTCATTTTTAAGTCCCGTAGCAAAAGAAGAACCTATACCCAAGAAAGAAATTATAGTTCAACCGGAAAAGAAAGCAGAAGAAAGAATAGTAGTGGAAAAGCCTGAGATAGAGAAGGTTGAGGCAGAAATAACAGAAGAGAAATTAATAACAACTGACGAAGAAGACGACAATCTGAGATCACCTGACAATACGGTTTACAGCATATCAAATATGAGCATAACAGAAAAAGCTAACGGTATCCTCATCCAGCTCTCTTACTCAGGGAACGACCCGAGAAATAATGTTACCGCTTTTTTTTCGGGAGATAATTTCTTTAACATAACATTCTATAAAGGCAAATTTACTACTGCCGTGAAGAAATATTTGTACAATAAAGCAGTAGTTAGAACAGTTAAGTTCATTGAATTCAAAGACTCGGTGCAAATAACGATAAGGCTGAAAAATGAGTTCAATTCTTATTATATTTCAACCGACAAAAACAATATAATGATATCTTTGTACAATTGATTATGAAAAATAAATTACTGTTCCTGATATTTGTTCTGGCCCTTAATACCGGCGTATATTCATTCACCCACAAACACTATGCTAATTACAATTCTGATGCAGTATCCGACTTTTTATGGGGGATATTTTCTGAGCAGGTTGCGAACACAGAAAGCGTTCAAAAATATTACGAAAGGGCATACAGGTATTCAAAATCTGACAATGTTATGCTCAGCCTGAGTCTGGAATATATCAGATCAGGTAATTATGAAGAAGGGTACAAGATATTAAACGAACTGTACGACAGCGGTTTTAAACTCGGAAGAGCAGGTATATATCTTTATCTCAACGAATCCAAAAATGGAAATAAAGCAAGATCGGCCGACATCCTTGACAGGATCATATCTGAATTATACGCTGACGGCGAGATCATAACTTCCGCAATGGTAATGAATCAGAAACTTGAGGACAATATTTTTTCTTTTACAGACAAAGAACAGTTCGAAGAATTTCTGAATGCGATATTAAAAAACGAATACAGCAGAACTTACAAGTTGTATTTTGTAACTATCGCAATGCAGTTCTATTCAAAAACATCCGGAGATAAAGAAAAAGTGCATGAAATATTAACCGGCCTTGAAAATGAATTTATCGAGCTTCCGTACATCGCATACAGATTTGCTTTCGACGAATTTATACATATGAAGGATTTGGATAAAGCTTTAGAAGTTCTCAACAAAATGACAAAGTACACGATAGGTGAAGCTAAATATTATTCTGATCATGCTGAATATTATTCGGAAAAAGGAGACTTTAAGACTGCGAAGAATTTGCTTTTAGACGGGATGAAAGAATTCCCCCAAAGCACGCTTAATCTGCAGCTTGCCGCGTTGTATATAAGCAAAGATGAAATAAAGAAAGCCGAAAAAATATACCGTAATGTAATTGAAAAATATCCGGAAGGCAGCGCTTATATTTATCAGTTAATGGCTAATGAATACGCAAAGAACGGAAAGGAAGATGCGTCTTTTTCAGCTTATGAAAGGGCACTTAAAGCACACCCGGACGATCCTGAACTTCTGAACAATTATTCCTACCAGCTGGCCGAAAGTTCTAGAGATCTTGAAAAAGCGCTTGAGTATGCCGATAAAGCTATAACCGAAAAAAATGAATCCATTACGTTTTTAGACACTAAAGCCTGGGTATTGTTCAAAATGGGCAGATTTGACGAAGCTGAAAAGATAATGAACGGTATTTTTTCCGATGAAAAATCCTTTTATCATTCTAGCTCTGAAGAATTATTCTCTCATTACACAGATATTAAAGCGGCTCTGAATAAAGCCGGCGATCTTGATAATATGTCAATTAATAAAACAGCCGTGATCATCTCGGAGATAATATCAAAAAGCAATTTTATACTTCAGACCGGATTCTGATATGGTAAAAATTATTGTAATATTATCGGCAGCGCTCTTTATAACCGGATGCACGGCGATCCGCACAGGTTTAAAGCAATTCGATATCGGAAATGCGGATAATAAAACCATCTCTGAAGCGATTGATGCAAACTACTCGGATATTAGAACCGTATCGGGCAGGTTCGATTTTTCATATTCCACTTCCTCAGAGAAGCATCAGTCAAGCGGTTATATCTACCTTTCAAAAAATGATACGGTTTATTTAGAGATCAAAGGGCTCGTAGGTGAGACAGAAGCGGTTCTTTTTATGAATAAAGATTCTTTAAAAGCAGTAAATTATTTCAATAAGATACTGGTAAAAGGTGTCAGGGATGAAAATTCGATAAATAGAATTACAGGCCTGAATATAAGCGTAACAGATCTGAAGAATTCACTTTTCTGCTATGATCAGAACTCAGATTCGGTAAATATCGTGAGAAGAGAGGCTGACAGAATTGTGATAAGGGTCAGGCTCACAGATAAGAAGTACCAGTTTGTGACGCTGAATAAAAATCTTCTGATAACAGAGATAGATGAATATTTTGAAAGAGATCTCGTATATAAAAAGGAATATGATTATTTTATCTCCCGGGTCGGGCATACGATGCCGAAAAGAATAAGATTACGGACATATAATCCTCCTTCAAAGCTAACTATATTTTATACCGAAATTAATATAAATGCGCTTCCGAAAGAATTTTCGGAGGTATCTTTATGAATAAAATAATCTGGGTGGATGATGAGATATCATTATTAAGACCGCACATAATGTATCTTGAGAAAAAGGGCTATGAAATAGACACTGCAACCAACGGTTACGATGCCGTAAAAATGATCAAAGAAAAAAATTATGATCTTGCGATACTGGATGAGATGATGGTAGGCCTTGACGGGCTGGAAACTCTCAGGCAGATCAAAGCTGTGGATACTGCAATAAAAGCAATTATGGTAACAAAATCCGAAGAGGAAGGGATCTTTCTTGAAGCTGTCGGCGGCATGATAGACGATTATCTTACAAAGCCGGTGAGTCCGCTTCAGCTTTACCTGACAATCAGAAAAAACCTCGAGAAAGAGGATCTGATAACAGAAAATCTTTCCAAAAGTTATATTAAAAATTATAAGATAATATCGGGCATGCTGGATAAGGATCCGTCATTTGATGACTGGATAACGATCAACGGGATGATCACCGGCTGGAATTTAAGACTTGATGAAATAAAAGACAGTAATCTGGCGGCTACTTTTGATGATCTGAGGGCTAATGCCAATGTGATTTTCGGAAGCTATATACAGGAAAATTACGGCAAATGGTTAACCGGCGGACCTGACAAGCCTCTGCTTTCAACAGATGTACTGGACAGGTTTGTTATTCCAGATTTAAGGAAAGAAAAAACTGCACTGATAGTGATAGACTGTTTTCCTTACGACCAGATGAGCATAATCGAGGAATTGCTTAAAGACAGATTCACGATCACAAAGAATTCTTATTTCTCAATCCTACCGACAGCCACCCAGTTCGCAAGAAACGCTTTGTTCTCAGGGCTTTTACCTTCGGAGATAGAGGAAAAATATCCGGAAATATATTCAGATAATTTTGAAGACGAAAAAAGCAGCAACCGTTTCGAACATGAGCTTTTAGAAAAGAAACTTGTTTCGATGGGGATCGATCTCGGTAAAAAATTAAAATACAGCAAAGTGTTTAAAATCGAAGAGTTTTCAAAGATTGAATCAGCTATAAATGATCTGAAAGACTCGCAGCTTTTTGCGATGGTCGTCAATATGGTGGATTTTCTTATCCATAACAGAAAAAAGGACGAACTTTTAAGCGAAATGATGTTCACCGAGAGTTCTTACCGTTCAACGATCAGAAGCTGGTTTGAAAATTCAGCTCTTCAGCGAATTATAAACTCTCTGGGAGATCTGGGATTTAAGATCGTGATAACTACAGACCACGGCGCGAAGCTGATAAATAAATTTACAAAAGTGTCCGGAGACGGTAATATAAGTAGTGGTCTCAGAATGAAATTCGGCAAAAACCTGACAACTTCGAACAAAAAACAGACATTATACTGGCAGAAGCCTACCGAATACAAGATGCCTTCAGTATTTAAAGGCATGAACATGATACTTGCGAAAGAGGACCACTGCTTTGTGTTTGAAAAAAATCTGAACGATTTTTATAAACAAATCAAAAATTCATTTCAGCATGGAGGGGTCAGCATCGAAGAGATGATACTTCCGGTTCTGACATTAAAGAAGAAGAAATAGGAGATAATGATGAAAATGACTTTGAAAAATATAGCTGAGCTGATCGGTGCCGTTACTGACAGTCCCGAAATAGAGATCACCGATATAGCCAAGATAGAAACAGCAGGCAAGTCTGAGATAACTTTTCTTCATAATCCGAAATATTTTCATCTGATAGATTCAACCGGAGCTGCTGCGGTGATCGTTCCGAAAGATTTCAATACCGAAAAAAATATTCCGCTTTTAAAAGTTGAAAATCCTTATCAGGCTTTTTTGAAGATACTTATTGCTTTCCACCCTGTCATTCCCGTAGCGGAAAAAGGCATAAATAAACTTTCATATATCAATGATACCGCTGCGGTCGGTAAAGACCCCTCAATCGGAGCCTTTGTTTCCGTAGGATCAGGCAGTACAATAGGGGATAACGCCCAGATACAATCGAATGTTACTATCGGGCAGAATGTTAAGATCGGTAATAATGTTATAATTTATTCAAATGTATCGATCCGGGAAAACTGCGTGATCGGTAATAATGTGATAATTCAGAACGGTGCAGTAATAGGCAGCGACGGTTTCGGTTTTGCGCCTAATCAGTCTGAATACGACAAGATCCCGCAGGTAGGTAATGTTGTTATCGAAGATAATGTCGAGATAGGCGCCAATACCTGTATTGACAGAGCTACTTTAGGTTCGACTATCATCAGAAAGGGAGCCAAGCTGGATAACCTGCTTCAGATCGCGCACAATGTCGAGATAGGTTCCAATACCGTAATGGCTGCGCAGTCCGGAGTATCAGGGAGCACGAAGATAGGCCAGCACTGTATGATCGGCGGTCAGGTCGGATTCGTCGGGCATATTTCGATCGGTAACGGAGTTATGATAGGCGCTCAGGCAGGAATAGCGGGCAATCTTAAGGACGGGAGCATTGTGACAGGGACTCCGAGTAGAGAGATAGCTAAACAGAGAAAAATTGACGCATGCTTAGGCAGACTTCCGGATCTGATCTATAAAGTCAAAGATATTGAAAAAGCTGTTAAAGCTTTAGAAGATAACATTAAAGAGAATTAAATTAATAAGCGTTCCGCTAAAATTCCGCTGTTTTCTGAACTGATTTTATGCGGATAAAAAACTAGAAGATTAAGATCTGTTCATACTTTTCCGGTCTCGAAATATTTTTCGATAAGTTTTTTGATCTTAGGAGCTGCCGTTGTAGCCTTTTCGTAAAAGGTATGAGTAAATATCATGTGATTTATAGCCATTGAATGTTCAAGATTGTTCAGAATAGAATATTTTGCGTATGATGCGAACTGATCTACAGGCAGCACTTCGCCTGATGTGCCTATTACAACAAGCAGTTCTGTTGAAGCGAGTTCGTTATAGAGCTTCTGATAGAAAGGTGCAGGCTCACCGAACATAACAATGTGATGTCTTAAAGCATGACTTTTACAGGAAGGACATTCGGGTATATCTTTTATCGATCTGTAGCCGATATCAAATAAATGCCCGCACATTTCGCATCTCAATTCTCTCAGTTTACCGTGAAGATGGATCACATTTTCGCA
>DMTS01000113.1:6649-14969 GCA_003477045.1 Candidatus Delongbacteria bacterium | reverse complement strand
CTGAATACCGTCTTTTGCAACAGCTCCGATCTTGCCTGTTGTGGGAGCGTCAATTACTCTTGGGTTTACGGAAGTCTGAATAGCTTCCAGAATGTTTCTTCCGGCAAGGTCAATACCGCATGCCATAGTGAAATTCAGTTCTATCCCTGCTTTATCTGCTGCGATAAGAGCAGTTACGACCCTCAAGACATTTCCGCCTGAAAGGTAATGTGTTTCAAGATCGTTAGTTGTCAGGGGAATTCCTGCTTTAGTGGCAGTTATAAGCGCATTGACGATTACGAACGGTGGAACTTTTCTCAGTCTCATTCCTACAAGTGAGCCAAGAGAGACTTTTACTCCGGCAAATAGTGCGTTGATCCATAACGGAATAGGCACAAATGAAATGAAGATCGAAAACCCTATCAGGGCCACGATTCCGATGATGATAATAAGTGCAGCTGTTGGCATTTTTTTCTCCTTTTTTTTTTATTAAAATCTATATTTCTTCTTTTACGACAATAATTTTGTTTCCTTCGACCTTATCTACTTTAACTTTCTCGCCGGCAAGAATAAACTCGGTTTTTGAGATCGCCTGATACACTTCTCCTTCTATTTCTATTTTTCCCGTCAGCTTCAGATCTGCAGTAACTTTTGCTGTTTTACCTACGAGATCTTTATAAAATTTAGTGTCGCTGACTCCCGCGGCTTTCTCACTCTGATTTCTGACTATTATAAAATCAAGGAATTTTGTGTCAGGGAGATATTTTACCATAAAATAAATTCCAATTATTGAAAGTAAGAACGAACTGCTTAGAGTCGCTCCCGCGTTCATAAGATCGTTCCCGGTCGGATTGTCACCCACAAGGGTCATAAAGAAAGATATCAGTATTGCGATTATGCCCAAAACGCCCGTGAAACCGAAGCCCGGAATTATAACCAATTCTATACCGAGTAAAACCAATCCTGAAAGAAACACTATTATTTCAACATGATCAGCCAGATTAATTACATAATGCGAACCGAAGAACAGCACTAAAGCGATCAGTCCTACAGTTCCGCCTACACCCCATCCTGCGGTTTTGATCTCGAAGATAAGACCCAGGAATGCAAGTGTCATCAGCAGGGAGCTTATAATAGGGTTGGTCAGAAATCTTACTATTCTCTCAGCCATTGTAATCGTTAATTCTTTAACATCGTTTGAAGCAATACCCAAATATGCATACATTTGATCGTCGGTATGAACTATAGTGTCGCACATCTGATGCTGCAGTGCTTCGACAGCCGTAAGAGTGATAAGCTTGCCTTTTTCGTTAATACCTTCAACAACAATGTCTTCGTCAACCATTGCTTTAGCAATTTCTTTATTTCTGCCGTTTATTTCTGCGGTCGAACCGATCTCGGATCTGAAATAGGATTGTGTTTTCTCAGACTGTTTTTCACCCGCTTCATCTACAACAGTAGCTGCGCCCATAGAGCTTCCGTCAGCCATAATGATCTTTTTACAGCTTAAAGCTATTAATGCGCCTGCACTTATCGCCCTTTTGTTAACATAAGCAACGGTAGGTATCGTTGAATTAAGTATATCATCCTTTATTTTTGTGGCGGAATCAACTCTTCCGCCGAATGTGTTGATCTCAAATATTATCATGTCTGAGTTATCTTCGATCGCGGTTTTAATTCCCCTTTCTATATAGAATGCAACTCCGTTATCGATCATGCCTTCAACTCTGATAAGCGTCGCTTTTTCCGCCATCAACCCTGTGAATACGGTTGACAGGATCAGGATCATTGTAAAATATTTCATATAACCTCCTTCTTGATATTATCAGTACTGAATAGCTTTAACTTCATTGATCTCACTCTCCCATTCAAGCTTTATTTCAGATTTAATCTTCAACGGAATTTTATTTGATGCTTTGTCCAGTTTGGAAACATCGGCAGTAACTATAAAATCTCCAGAGCTTATCATATGAAGTTCATTTACTGGACCGGTAACATTAATGTCAATTGCGACAGGATCGATTATCAGATTAATTTTATCCGATTTATTCAAGATTTGCACCGGCGTTTTAAATGTGGTCACCCCTTTCCTAACTATCATCTGGAAAACTGATACTGTTTTACTTGAATATTTAATTGAAGCGCTGTCCTGCAGCAAAAGAGATATCTTCTCCGAAAAATCTTTGTCGAGATCTTTCTTAACGATTTTAACCGATTCAATTTCTTTAATATTTTTCACTTTAGCCTCGGGACCAGAAACTAAAACAGATTCGGGCTGCTGGGTATATTTTCCGGTTTTCAGATAACCGGATTTTAGGTCTATTTCCGCATTAAGCACAACAGGTACTTTTTTTATTTCCAGCCTGTCAAATTGTATTATTAGTTCAACCGGTTGATAAATGGAAACAGGGTCGATATCTTTGTTGGAAGTATTGACAAACTGGTCAGTGCTTAGTCTTACATTTACCGAGTCTGCAAATCCTGACGCATCGATCTCAAGAAAGATCTCATTGTTAAAATCCGACATAAGCAGGGCTTTGCCTTTTGATCTTATTTTCATGCGTACATGGCTAGGAATAGGATTAAGAAGGGTTTTTCCTTTCTGGATATTTGCGATATTTATCGGAATATTAAGTATTGTTTCAAAATCTTTCTGAAGATTAATATAGAACCAGAGAACTAAACTTAGTGCAAAAAATATTATTTTTGTAATAAAGTTTTTCTTAACTGAATTTATCAGAAACATAATAATGTCTTTTAAAGCCTGATTTCCGGATTTCTTTGCTTTGTTCATCACAGAAATTTTCCTACACTAAATCTCATTACAGTATTTTAACTTAATTTTGGCATAATGTAAAGAATAAAAATGTTAAAAAATGTTTCATTATCGCCAAATAAAATGTTATATTTATCATCGGCCCTAGGGGTGCCGGTTAACCGGCTGAGAGGGACATGACGTCCCGACCCTCGGAACCTGATTCGGTTAACACCGACGGAGGAAAGCGGCACGATTTATCCGCTTTTCATAAGCGGATTTTCTTTTGGAGAAAAGATGGAAGTAACGGTTAATGGTAAAATTAGAGAGATAAAATCTTGTGATCTTTTGAGTTTAATTTCTGAGACGAGTTTGAATCCTTCAACCGTTGTGATAGAATTGAACGGTAAGATCATAAAAAAAGCAGATTGGGCTCAAACAAAATTGAACCTGAATGATAAGATCGAAATTTTAAATTTTGTAGGCGGTGGATAATGAATGATATCTTAAAACTTGGAAATAGAGAATTTACGAACAGACTGTTCACAGGAACGGGAAAATTCAGATCAAGAACTCTGATCCCCGAAATGCTGAAGGCAAGCGGTTCAGAAATGATAACCGTTGCATTAAGAAGGGTTGATTTTGCTGCGGGAGATGAAAACATTCTTGAGTTCATACCGAAAAATGTTACTTTACTTCCGAACACTTCAGGCGCAAGAAACTGTGATGAGGCTGTCAGGATAGCAAGGATAGCCCGCGAAGCCGGAATGGGTGATTTTATCAAAATAGAAATAATTACAGACACAAAATATCTGATGCCCGATAACGAGGAAACTTTGAAAGCGACAAAAATTCTTTCCTCGGAAGGATTCATAGTTCTGCCCTATGTGATGCCGGATCTGACTTATTCATATAAATTGATTGATGCCGGTGCCGCAGCAGTTATGCCGTTAGGTTCTCCGATAGGTTCTAACCGCGGCATAAAGTTAAAAGAGATCATCGAAATTCTCATTGAAAACATTGAGATTCCTGTTATAGTTGATGCAGGAATCGGGAAACCTTCACAGGCTGCTGAGGCTATGGAAATGGGTGCTGATGCCGTGCTTGTTAATACGGCAATATCAATTGCAGAGGATCCGGTCACGATGGGTAAAGCATTCTCGCTTGCAGTTCAGGCAGGAAGAATGGGTTATCTCGCTAAAATGGGTGGAGAATCAAAGACCGCCATTGCTTCATCTCCGCTGACGGGCTTTTTAAGATAAAAGGATAATTATGTCGTTTTCAGATGTTCTGAAAAAATATGAAAATTTTGATTTTGATAATTTCTTCAAAAATGTAAGTGAAGAAGATGCCGGATCGAGCCTGGATAAAAATAAACTCTCGGAAACCGATCTTCTAAACTTATTGTCTCCGGCAGCGGAGTCAAAACTTGAAAAAATGGCTAAAAGATCACACGATATGACGGTGCAGTATTTCGGAAGAACCGTTTCATTGTATATTCCTCTATATATTTCTAATTACTGCTCTAACGGCTGCATTTACTGCGGATTCTGCGCATCAAATAAAATTTCGCGTAAGATGCTCACGCTCGATGAGATCGAAAAAGAAGCTGAGATATTAAAACAGACTGGTATAAAGCATGTTCTGGTTCTCACCGGAGAAGCTGAAAATATTACTTCGTTCGATTATATAAGATCTACTTTAATACTGCTTGCAAAATCATTCCCATCGATCTCTATCGAAGTGTTCCCGATGAGCGTGGAACAGTATTCTGAACTGAAAGCGATCGGAGTTGACGGACTGACTGTTTATCAGGAAGTTTACGACCGCGATATTTACGCAAAAGTTCATCCCTACGGAAGGAAAAGAGATTATGAATGGAGGCTTGAATGCCCCGAGAGGGGAGCAAAAGCCGGATTCAGACTTGTAAATATCGGAGCTCTTTACGGTCTGGCCGATGTGAGAAAAGAAGCTTTCATTAATGCGCTTCATGCAAAATATCTTGATGACAAATATCCCGATACCGAGATTGCGGTTTCATTCCCGCGAATAAACAGTTCCGAGGGCGGATATATACCCTCTCATCGTTTGTCCGACAAAACTTTCGTGCAGTTTCTAACGGCATTCCGTCTTTTCCTTCCGCGAGTCGGAATAAATGTTTCGACCAGAGAAAACGCAGAATTCAGAGATAATATTCTGACTTTGGGAATTACGAGAATGTCTGCAGGATCAAATACAGCCGTCGGAGGTTATTCAGACGATTCTATTAATAATGTACCACAATTCGATATATCGGACTCTAGAAATGTTACAGAAACCATTGAAATGCTGAAACGATCCGGTTATCAGCCTATCTTAAAGGACTGGGAATTAATAAAATGAATAACAGCTACAGAATTATAGACGCGAACATTAACAGGATATCAGAAGGACTGCGTGTGCTTGAAGATCATTTCAGATTCGCGGTTGTTGATAAACCGCTTAATGAAAAATTGAGAAATTACAGGCATATCGTAAGAGAATCACTCAAAGAGTTCGATCTGAAACTCATCTCTTGCAGGGAATCATTAAACGACAACGGCCTGAATATTTCTATGGCTTCTGAAATAGACAAAAAATCATCTCATAAAGAATTCATTGTGGCTAACTTCAAGCGCATCGAGGAAGCTGTAAGAAGCGTTGAGGAAAATCTTCATCTGTTGAACGAGCATTCAAAAGCGAAGATATTTGAAAATATCAGATTTGAAATTTATGAGCTTGAGAAGCAGGCTGTTGCGAAAATGAAAAAGCAGCTTCCACATGGAATTTACTGCATAACTGCCGAAGAATATTCGAACGGACGATCAAATATCGAAGTTGCCAAAGCGATGGTCAAAGCGGGAATAAAAATAGTTCAGTACCGTGAGAAAGAAGAAAAAAAATCAAGAAATATCATTCTTGCTGAATGTAGAGAGATCAGAAAGATCACAAAAGACAGCGGGACGTTATTCATCGTAAATGATTTTCTTGACATCGCTATACTGTCAGATGCTGACGGAATTCACTGCGGACAGGATGATCTCTCAGTCGCAGATATTATGAAGCTGAGCCCAAGTCTTATGATCGGAATTTCAACGCACAGCCCAGATCAGGCTCAGAAAGCGGTTTCTGACGGAGCGGATTATATCGGAGTCGGACCCATTTTCAAAACAGGAACCAAGAAAAATGTATGCGAACCTGTCGGGCTTGAATATCTTGATTATGCCGTCAAGAACATTTGCATTCCTTTTGTTGCTATCGGAGGTATTAAAGAAAACAATATTTCTCAGGTTATAGAAAGAGGCGCAAAAACTGTTTGTCTTGTCTCAGAGATCACAGGCGCAGATAACATAAAGGACAAGATCGAGAAACTGAATGAAAAATTTAATAATTAAAATACGGGAAGCAAAATGAATTATACTACTCAGATGGACGCTGCGTCAAAAGGTATAGTCACAAAGCAGATGAAGGATGTTCTGGCATCGGAAAAAATATCCGAACAGGAACTCTTAAAACTGATGTCCGAAGGCAAGATCGTTATACCTGCCAATAAAAATCATAAGAACCTGATCGGAATAGGAATCGGTAAAGGTTTAAAAACGAAAGTAAATGTAAATCTCGGCGTATCAAAGGATTGCTTCAATCTTGATATGGAAATGAAGAAAGTAAATGCAGCGCTTGAGATGAAAACCGACGCGATCATGGACTTAAGCACATTCGGCGATACTCAGGCTTTCAGAAAAAAGCTTGTGGAAACTTCTCCCGTTATGCTAGGAACCGTTCCGATCTATGATACCGTCACTCAGCATATACATAAGCCTGTAAAAGATATTACTGTTGATGAATGGTTTGAAATCACAAAAAGGCATATTGACGACGGAATTGATTTTCTAACTATTCATGCCGGCTTGACAAGAGAAGTAGTTAAGCGTGTGAAAACCAACCACAGGCTTACTCATGTTGTTTCCAGGGGAGGATCCATTTTAATGGAATGGATGGAAGAGAATAATGCGGAAAATCCTTTTTATGAAAATTTTNNGATCTTTGCGAAGAGTCTGATGTGACTTTAAGCCTCGGTGACGGCCTGAGACCCGGTTGTCTAAAAGACAGTACGGATGCTCCTCAGATCCAGGAACTTATCATGCTCGGTGAACTTACCAAACAAGCCTGGAAAAGAAAAGTCCAGGTCATGATAGAAGGCCCCGGTCATGTTCCTTTAAATGAAATTATTTCAAATATGCAGATACAGAAAAAGCTCTGCCACGGAGCGCCGTTCTATGTCCTCGGCCCGCTTGTGACAGATATCGCACCCGGTTATGATCATATCACATCAGCGATCGGCGGAGCATTGGCAGCGGCCAACGGTGCGAATTTTTTATGCTATGTCACCCCGGCTGAACATTTAAGATTACCTGATCTTGACGATATGAAGGAAGGGATAATCGCGTCAAGGATAGCGGCACATGCGGCAGATATTGCGAACGGACTTCCCGGGGCAATGGATTGGGATAATGCGATGAGCAAAGCCCGTCATGACCTTGACTGGAAAAAGCAGATCGAATTATCGATCGATCCCGAAAAAGCAAAACGATACCGCGAATCGGCTGCACCTCTCGACAGTGATGTCTGCTCTATGTGCGGAGAGTTCTGCGCTATAAAGAGAAGCAACAGAGTATTGGATAAACAATAAAAACTTCTAATATTTAGAAATTTTAATAAATTGACTTATTGACTTTAAGGCTTAAATTTATTATTTTCTAAATATTGTCTGATTCATTATATAAATATATAAGGAGGCATCATGGAACAGAAAAATAATTTTCTTTACAAACCAAGAAAATATAGTTCGATCGGAATTTGGAAGAATATTACAGATGAACAATGGTATAACGCCCGGTGGCAGAGAGAAAATTCTATACGAAGCATAGATCAACTTAAAGAAATAATAAAGCTAAACCCCCATCAGATCAACGAACTTGAAAGAACTTTAACAGAATTAAAAAAGCAGGGAAAAGAACCCCTGCGCATAACGCCTTATTATGCTTTGCTAATGCAGAAAGATCCTTTTAATCCGAAAATGCAGGAAGGCGAGAAAGGCGAAAAAAGGCTTGATCCAATTTTTTGGCAGTCCGTACCTACTCCGGCTAACCTTCTTTTTCCTGACACCGGAAAGGAGGGTTCAATGTGCGAAGTTACACGCAGTTTCGGATCTGCGTATCAGCGTTATCCCAATAGAGTAGCTTTGTTTGTTGCACAGAACACAAGCTGCGCTTCCTATTGCGTTCACTGTCAGAGAGCTAAATCTCTTGACGGCAGCGTGGATGTTAATCTTGAGGAGATGAATAAGGGGTTGTTCTATATAAATTATAATAAAAATATAAACGAAGTATTGGTTACAGGCGGAGATGCTCTTATGATTAGTAAAAAACGCCTTCAATATATTCTTGAAGAATTAAGTAAAATTGAACATTTACGCGTTATCCGGATCGCTACAAGAGTCCCCGTAGTAATGCCTATGGGAATAACTGATGAAATTCTGATGCTTATTAAAGAATCTGCCAATAAATT
>DMTS01000113.1:0-6621 GCA_003477045.1 Candidatus Delongbacteria bacterium | reverse complement strand
GAAACGTTTAGAAGGATGTTCTGGATAGGAGTTCATCCTTACTATCTTCTTCAGTGCCACAAGGAAAAAGGTATAGTCCATTTTATCACACCCATTCAGATCGGGAAAATTTATATGAAACATTTGCAGGGCTGGATCTCCGGGATTACGATTCCGAGATATGCGGCCAATATAGAGGGCGGAGGAGGAAAAGTTTTACTTATGCCTTCAGGACACTATACGATGAATGATGAAGATGAAATTGACGATAAAATTTCTGAAAGCTATGCGACGGTTGTTACATGGGACGGAAAAACATTATACAGATACGAAGCCCTTGGCAGAGCTAAAAGAAAAGAATATGAAAAAGCTGTTAAGATTATGAATGATTTTATTGGCCGAAAAGGTGTTTTCCTGCCAAAAATTATTATTGTTGATGAAAACGGAGAGTATGTTGAAACAACAAACAGGACAAAACTTCCCGTTTTTGAACGATTTAAAAAATCTCAGCTTCTTGAGTACGAAATATATGATAAAGGCAAACCTTTAACCAATCCCGCAAAGATATCCGATGAACTGGAAACACAATTTAAAAAATCAAAATTCAGTAATTCAGCGAATTGAAAACAATTAGTCATCTTTTCAATATACCTGTTTTAATTCCTTAAAAGTTTTCTTAAATTTACGGTCAAGTTTTAAATAACGGCTGAAAATGAAAACAGACAAAAACGAACTGACATTAACAATACCCGTAATCCTCTCGGGGCTGATCCTCGGATTATGCTTTCCGCCTTTTGCAAGCACATACGCAGTCTTACTGCTTTTGCTGCCGTTCATTCATTCTATTTATCTGATGCCTGAAAGATCGGCAAAATTCGGTTTTCTTTTCGGGTTTTCTATGTCAGTTACTGCTTTGTACTGGATATTTTCAAATGCCGGTGCGGATGCGCTCTGGATAAAGATAGTATCCGGCTTTGGAATGTTTGTAGTTAATGCGACATTTTATTCGATTTTCGGTCTGCTTTACAAAGCCTCACATAAAATTTTCAGAGACAAAGCGATCTGGACTGTTCCGCTTCTATGGGGCGGGATGGAACATTTGATGCAGTGGGAAGAATTCGCGTTCCCGTGGACGTTACTCGCACATTTATTTACAGGCAAAACAAAATTCATTCAGATAGCTGAATTCACCGGTGCTATCTCGGTTTCTATGCTAATGATCTTCATCTCGGTAATATTGTATCTTGGTATAAAATATTTTTCTGAAAAGAAATACTTTTCTGCTTCAGTAACCGTTCAATGTGCTATATTTATAACGATCGGACTTGTGCTATTCGGTCATTTCAGAATGGATCATTTTAACTCTGATACTGAAAAAATGCCCTCTATAAAGGCTACAATGATCCACCCTTCTCTTGAGATTGAAGAAAAGTGGAAATCAGAAAATTTTAATAATATCGTAAATACACAGTTCGCTTTAAGCGGTCAATCCCTGAACGAAAACCCCGACCTTATAATATGGGGAGAAAGCAATTTTCCTAAATACCTTGAAAATAATCCTTCTTTTATGCGGGATTTTATTCTATACAGCGCAAATAAAAAAGTCGATCTCTGTATCGGTTCTCTAGGATATGATTATTTTCCTAATACTGAAACTTTCAACAAATACAACAGTGTGTTCTTTTTTGATCAGAACAATAATATTTCAAGATATGACAAAAGGAAGCTAGTTCCGTTCGGAGAAAGATTCCCGCTCTCACAATACCTGACTTTTCTTGAAGAGATCTCACTGGGTCAGGCGAATTTTGATAAAGGCACAAATACAAAACCTTTCGTAATGACGAACGGGCATAAATTCAGCTCAAATGTCTGCTACGAAGGCGTTTTTCCTTATTATAATGCAATGCTGGTAAGGAACGGTTCTGAATTCATCGTAAATGTATCGAATGATGCATGGTATGAATGTTCAAAACAGATATATCAGCACAGCAGATTCACAGTTTTCAGGGCGATCGAGAACAGAAGAAGTATAATCAGGCTGGCAAATAAAGCTGAAAACTCGGTATTCTTACCTTCAGGCGAACAGAAAATACTTTTTGACCATGCGGGAAGCCTGTATAAAGTCGTTGATGTGCCGATGAACAATAAACTGACTTTTTTCACCAGATACGGATACTGGTTCGCCCGGTTAACTATTCTGCTTAACTCTGCGATTCTTCTACTTGCTTTAATAATGTTTGCTAAAGATAAAACAGGAAAAAAATGAAAATCATATATCTTTTAAAATACGGCGAGCTGATGCTGAAAAAAAAGAATAAAAAATTCTTTGAGGATATGGTAATAAAAAACTGCCTTGCGATTTTAAGAGAGCACAAAATAAAAAAAATTAAGCTGTTCGGTAGATTTCTGCTTGAGGCGGAAGTCGAAAATGAAGCCGAGAAAGATATTATTACTCATAAATTAAGTACAAGGATCTTCGGAATCACAAGCGTGAGCCCGGGAAATGTGATAGATACAGACTATAAGAAAATATCGGAAGAGTGTATAAAGCAGGCTGAAATAGTAATTAATACCGAGAATCCCGTCACTTTCAAAGTTGATGTTAACAGGCCTTTCAAGAATGTGGAAATGACATCTATTGAATATGCAGGCGAGCTCGGCGGCGACATACTTGATAAGTTCCCTCATCTGAAAGTGAAACTTAAAAATCCTGACATGACGATCTTTGTAGAAATACTTCAGGATTTCACTATCGTTTATTCAAAAAAATATAACTGCCTCAGAGGATTGCCTGTCGGTTCTTCCGGCAAAGTAGGGCTTCTTCTGTCAGGAGGTATTGACTCTCCGGTAGCCGGTTATCTTGCTCAGAAAAGAGGCTGTTATCTGAACTGCATATATTTTCATTCCCCGCCGCACACATCCCAGAAAGCAAAAGATAAGGTATTCGAGCTGGCTAAAAAACTGCTCGGTTATCAGAGCCATATCAGAATATTCACGGTTAATTTCACAGAGACGCAGCTCATGTTCAAAAAACACACCGACGAACAGTATTTCTTAGTTCTCGGACGGCGAATGATGATGCGAATAGCTAACGAGATCGCGAGAAAATATGAATTCAAAGCCCTTATAACGGGAGAAAACCTGGGTCAGGTATCCAGTCAGACTCTGGAGAATCTGCACTGCATAAATTCCGTTGCCGAACTGCCGGTTTTAAGACCTCTTCTGACCTACGACAAAGAAGAAACGATCGAAATTGCCCGCAAAATAGGTACATTTGATATTTCAATTCTGCCTTATGATGACTGCTGCACTCTTTTTCTTCCGCCGAACCCCAACACAAGATCAAAGGTCTATAATCTGGAAAAGGAAGAGTCCAAACTGGATTATCAGAAAATAGTTAAAAAAGCTGTTGAAACTGTAGAGATAATTGATTTATAATACACTTGTAAAAAGGAGGGAATTGTGAGAAATGTTAGAAAATTTATTTTTCCGGGAATATTGATCCTTGTCGGGCTCGCATGGCTGTTTTCCACTCTTGACATATTCAGAGTGGATTATATATGGACTATCATCCTTCTTTTCATCGGGTCTTCAATTCTTGCTTCCGGAGGCTTTAGAAGAGGTTCTTTTGTTTCAGGTATGTTCTTCATCATTTGGGCTGTTCTTTCCTTCCTGATCGACATGAATATAATCATTGACGATGTCCTTTTCCCGCTTCTGATCGTTTCTCTCGGCGCACTTCTGCTTATAAACAGATCTGATCTGATCCCTGAGAAAGACCGTGAAAGAGAATGGAAAAACGAAGACAAGAAAGAATTATGATATAAAGCTGTAATCTTTAATTTCTATGCACTACCGTAGCTGATGCCTGAGCCGTTGGAGTGACGGTCACCTCGCAGATCTGCACATGCGCCGGTAAGCTTGCGGAATAAAAAACGATGTCGGCGATATCTTCCGGTGTTAATGCTTTAATATTCTGATAAACCTTCTTAGCCCTTTCTTTATCGCCATGAAATCTTACTAAACTGAAATCTGTTTCGACCATACCGGGCTGAATATTTGTCACCCTGATCGGAGTATCCACCGTATCCATTCTGAGCCCGTCGCTGATAAGTTTTACTGCAGCCTTCACTCCGCAGTAAACCGCTCCGTTGGGGTATGCCGCAACTCCCGCAATTGAGCCGATGTTTATAACATGACCTTTTTTGTTTTTGATCATCAATGGCACTACATTCCTTGACAAATACAAAAGTCCTTTTACATTTGAGTCGATCATTTCGTCCCAATCGTCAGTGTTCCCTTCCTGAAATTTTTCAAGTCCTAAAGCACCGCCGGCATTATTGATCAGAACATCTATCTTCTGCCACTTCTTCGGCAGTTCGTCAATTACTGTCTGAACCTTAACTTTATCCCTGACATCAAGCTGATAAGTCAGTATCTCAGTATCGTATTTCTTATTAATTCCTTCAGCGACCGTGATAAGCTTATCGATATTTCTTGAACAAAGGATCAGCTTTGCTCCATTTTCCGCAAATTTTTCCGCACATGCTTTTCCGATTCCGCTGTTCGATCCGGTAATTAAAATGATCTTACCTTCGACTTCTTTCATAAAATTTATCTCCGTTGTGATTTTTTTTTAATTTAATATTTTTGCTCTTTAAATTCAACATTTTTCTTTTCTGCTTTGCACCAAACAAATAAAAAAACTAACATTAATCATTTACATTTTTGTTTTTTACGTTATATTTATCTCCTGTAAAATGTCAAAACTGAAAACGCAAAAAGTCAAATTAACATAGAAAAAAAGTGAAAAATGAGGAGGAGAGTATGAGGAAAATGAAATGGATCATCGTGATCACGATGTTTCTTTTGGGTGTTTCGTATTCAATGAATTACGAGACAACAGTTGTTAACGGTTACAAAGTAGTAAAAGGCGAAAGAGCTTTTATAGATCTTTCGAAAGTACCGGCTGATTCCTATGAACCGGGAAAGCTTACGATCAAGCTGAAAGAAGGTTTCAGCTTAAACTCTGAAGAAAGATTTATAAAGTCTTCGACGAAAGGATTTGCAGAGGTTGGAATAGCCTCAATTGATAATGTTAACAAATCCGTTCAGGCGCAGCAGTTCGACCGCAAGTTCTATTCTCTTTACGAGATTCCTGCAGGAACTATTCATTCTGTCGCTAAATTTACCGACAGACACTCAGCATGGGGTTTTGACCGTGTTTATGAGATCACTTTTGACACAAATCAGGATGTGATCGCAGCAGTAAAACAATACGCTTCTCAAGAAGGTGTTGAGTATGCAGAACCGGTTTACAAGAAGAAACTTCATGCTCCTGTTGATGTCAAAGATGTAACACAGGAAATTATCGGCGGCACTACTGCTGACGGTTCTAAATGGGCTCCGAACGATCCAAATTATGCTACTTTACAGTGGCATTACAACAATACCGCTCAGACAATTGGCGGAGTTGTAGGTGTTGCCGGTGTTGATGTGAGAGCTGTTGAAGCTTGGGACATTGAAAAAGGTAATCCTTTATTTGTTACTGCCGTAATTGACCAGGGTATAGATTATGACCACCCTGATATCGCCGGCAATATGTGGTCTGGCAGAGGATGGAACTTTACAGACAATACTGCTACAATTAATCCCGGAGATCACGGATCACATACATCCGGTAACATTTCAGGTGTTTCAAATAACGGCATCGGTATCGCCGGTCTAGCTGGCGGAGACGGAATGGCCGGAACAGGTTCAAAAGTAATGTCCTGTCAGGTTTTTGATGACACTTCTGGCGGTTTTGACCTTGCGTTTATATGGGCTGCAGACCAAGGCGCTTCTATCGGTCAGAACAGCTGGGGATATACATCAGCAGGCGTTTTTGAACAGACTGTGCTTGATGCGATCGACTATTTCAGCGCCAATGGAGGCCAGGATGGCGGTCTTGAAGGCGGAATAGTTATGTTTTCAGCAGGTAATGATGGTACTGATGACGATTGGTATCCCGCTTACTACGACGGCGTTATGGCTGTCGCATCTCACGACAACAAAGGAAAAAAATCTTCATTCTCAAATTATGGTACATGGGTTGAAATAATTGCGCCCGGAACAAATGTTTACAGCTGTAACGGTACAGGCGGCTATATGGTAATGAGCGGAACTTCGATGGCTTGCCCGCATGTTTCAGGAGCTGCCGCAATGATAGTTGCAAACTCTGAGGGTGTTCTCACGGCTGCTGACATGAAATATATTCTCTCAACTTCAGTATGGAACATTTATGCTGCACCTTACGAAACAAATACCCTTTATATAGGAAAACTGGGGACCGGTGCGCTAGATGCGTCTGCGGCACTTGTTTTAACTCAGGAATATCTCGGCGGAGTACCTACGGCAGATAATTTTGCGGCTGCCGGAACATCTACGACACAAAACAATCTTTCATGGTCGCTCAACGAGTTCAATGACAATGTTCTTGTTGCATGGGCTTTGGACGGCGGAACGATTGGCGACCCTGTTGACCAGACTGTTTATTCCGCAGGAAATACTTTACCCGGTGGCGGAACAGTTATTTATTACGGTAACTTAACTTCTTACAATCACACAGGTCTGACGCCTCAAACAACTTATGATTACAAAATC
>DMTS01000165.1 GCA_003477045.1 Candidatus Delongbacteria bacterium | reverse complement strand
GTTTCAACTACTCTGTAATCGAAAAATGCATATCCGAAAATTCCGTCCTCGAATTTAGCCCACGGGCTTAATTTTTTCACATCAATTTTATTGTCGTCATATCCGATATCAAGAGTTACATCCACAAAAGTTGAAGATACCGCATCGGCGTCTTCTATTTGAGGAGTGATCATTTCATAGCTTACCGGAAGTCCCGCAGCTACGAACCATCTGTCTTTATTTCTGCCTGTGTCTTCAGCGTCTTCCGGCTCGTCGTTCCATTCATCTTCTTCGACTTTACTCTTTCCGCCGGCTTTATTTTTCTTTGCGAACATTTCTTTTTTCAGATACATCCTAAGCTGAGGATCGACATTTAAAAACATTCTTGAACCAAAACAGTCCTGACCTTCCAAAGCTTCGCCATCATAAGTAGTTTTGGTCATGTTATATCCGAAATCGCCAGAGAGGAAAAATTTGTTCGTTTCTTTCTGCACGGTCTCGTAATAATATTTTGCGTACGGGATCGTAAAATCGATAGTAGATTCAGGTATTTCGGCCGTATTAAAATCATAAGCAAAAAATCCGCCGGCCTCAAGTTTGTTCTTAGTAACCACTGCAGGTTCTTTTTTCGCCTGTCCGTAAATGCTGAATAATATACCGGTCAACATGCACAGTAATACTATTTTTTTCATTTTTTACCACCTCAAATTTATAATTTTGAAACATGATACTTTTTTAAAGAATAAGAAAATTAAGATAAAATTAAAAGATTGTCAACATGTTTTTAAAAATTTCATTTAAAAGAACAAGTTGAACCTTGCGTTGCCGCCGCCGAATACGCCTGTGTTAATAAGCTGACCGGCAGAAATGTACAGGCTTGAATTGGGTGAAAAACGGTATTCCAGTCCGAGTTTAAAAAGTTCTTTGTCGAGGAATATTCTGCCGCCGGCGTCTGAATTATGGTCAATATTTTCTTTGCCTATATTGTATGATCCCATAAAAGATGTCTCGGCAGTTATTTTATCTGTAAACTTCCGCTTAAATGTGAGATACGGCATAAGAACACTGTAATTTATTTTATATCTTCTTTCGGATGAATGTTCAATTTCTGCAAAAGCCATTCCGGAGTCGATAATATTTTTGTCTCCAAAGCCGACGACCGAACCTAATCTGTGTGTTCGTAAATTAGCTGAAAACTCGTAATCAGCCGTTTGTATAGAATCTTCAGTCCCGCCTTCATCGTAGAAAAAGTCAATATAATTCTCTGAGTATATTTTTATTCTGTCATTAATATCGTATTCGGCTCTAAAATACATATTTCTAATGACGTTTTTATAGTATGTGCCTGTTGGCCATGTTCTGTCTATTCCCGTTCCGTAATTTCCCGAAATAAAGAAATAAAGCCTGCTGAAGGAGAACCTGATGTCGGTTGATAATGTCAGCGGAGTTGAATTGCTGACGCCGTCGCCTGTGTTCTTAATATCAAACAGAAAATCATTGAAATTAACTCCGGCATACGCGTAAACAGTTTGGAATTTAAATAATATTCCGGGTTTTATATCAATTTCGGATTTTTCGCTGGAAAGTTCCGCTTCGGTCATCAAAGTGAAGTTTTCGTTAAGACTGTATCCTAATCCTGCCGAAGTTGAGTGTTCATCATAAGAAAGATGTCTGTTAACATATTTTCTGTACCTGAACCGGAAAGTAAAATCATCACCGATACAGCTGTTTATCACGGCTTCCTCGCTGCTTAAAAGCAACCATGTAGTAAGGCTGCCGTGGCTCGTCTGAACAAGTCCGCCTTCGTACAAATGTCCCTCCTTTGTCTTTTTCCATTCGAGCGACTGATCGTAGTTAAGGTAAGGATACAGGAAAAATTCCTCATTAAAATATGGAACTGTGAACGGATAGGAAAAAATCTCCGCGGCTGAAAGTATTAGGATTATAACTGCAGTTTTTTTCATAAACGGTATTATATCTCAAAATCATAAAACAATCAACATGAAAATTTCTTTAAAAAAGCTTTGACAAAGCACGATATGTTTTGTAAATTGTCAGCGTTAAATTGATAAGAAAAAACGGATTATTTAAAGTTCAGTGCCGCGAAGCGGGGGGAAGTTTTTGGAACGGAAAAAGATCTGGCTGTCATCGCCCCATATGGGCGGAGAAGAGCAGAAATTTGTTAAAGAGGCATTTGACTCTAACTGGGTAGCTCCGCTGGGGCCCAATGTTGATGCGTTCGAAAACGAAATGTGCGCTTATCTCGGCGTCCGGTCCGCGGCTGCTTTAAGCGCGGGAACCGCAGCTATTCATCTTGCGCTGATAATGAACGGCGTAAAAGCTGATGACGAGGTCATCTGTCAGTCGTTCACATTTTCAGGCAGCGCGAACCCGATCGCATATCAGCAGGCGAAACCTGTTTTTGTTGACAGCGAAAAAGATTCATGGAACATAGATCCTGTGCTGCTCGAAGAAGCGTTGACGGACAGAAAGAAAAAAACGGGTAAATACCCTAAAGCCGTAATTGTAGTTCACCTATACGGACAGAGCGCGAAAATAGATGAAGTCGCCGCGATATGCAGAAAATACAATATAATGCTCATCGAGGATGCCGCGGAAGCTCTTGGAGCTTCATATAAAGGGAAAAAACTAGGATCGTTCGGCGATATAGGAATATTGTCATTCAACGGGAACAAGATACTGACGACTTCCGGCGGCGGAATGCTCATGTCCGACAACGAAGAATATGCGAAAAAAGCGAAATTCCTGTCAACTCAGGCAAGGGATGACGCGCCTCATTATGAGCATACTCAGATCGGATATAACTACAGGATGAGCAATGTCCTGGCCGGGATCGGAAGGGGACAGTTAAGGGTTCTGGAAAAAAGGGTTGAAAGAAAAAGACAGATATTCGACATGTACTTTAAAATCCTCGGGCAAAAAAACGGTATCACTTTCCAGCCGGAATTAAAAGATTCATTCGGCAACAGATGGCTGACCGCAATTACAGTCGATCCGGAACTGTCAGGCACGGACAGGGAGAATATCAGACTTGAACTTTTAAAATTCAATATTGAATCGAGACCGCTGTGGAAACCCATGCACATGCAGCCGGTCTTCAAAGCTTGCGAAAGTTATGTTAACGGCACAAGTGAAAAAATGTTCGCGAACGGACTGTGCCTGCCGTCAGA
>DMTS01000071.1 GCA_003477045.1 Candidatus Delongbacteria bacterium | reverse complement strand
ATCTCTTTACGGTATTCAAGCTTTTCAGTATCATCAATGCCCAAGTCTTCAAAAAATCCGTGAACAGCTGATTGAATATAAAGTCCGCTCCCGCCGCAGATGAGGGCTTTCTTTCCTTCGGAATAGATCCTTGAAAGAAGTTTACGCACTTCATTTCCGTAAATATATGAATTGTATATTTCATTATCAGGATCAATTATATCAATGAAGTAGTGTTGAGCGCGACTGAGTTCTTCTAAAGTCGGCTTTGCAGTTCCGATGTTCATTTCCCTGACCATCTGTCTGGAATCCGCCGAGATTATTTCATAACCGAATTTTTCGGCTAATCCGAGCGCGACTGAAGTTTTACCCGCAGCAGTCGGGCCGCATATTACAGGTATTTTTAATTTAGAGATATCAAAAGAGGGCATTTTATTCCCTCTTGAACCGTTTGTTGAGTTCTCTTATGGAAAGGTCAATGATTATTGGACGCCCGTGAGGACATACATGAGGAAATTCGCACTGAAAAAGTTCATTGATAAGATCAAGCATCTCGTCTTTAGAAAGCTTCTGACCTGCCTTAATCGCTTTTTTGCAGGAGTATGATGCCGCGACCGATTCCATAGAATCCATTTTATTCTTTCTGTATAACTTATAGTTATCGATCAAATCAAGAAGTTCCTTTTTTTCATCTCCCGACACTAATCCCATAGGTGTTTCTTCGATAATGAATGTATTCTGCCCGAACTCGTTTAAAATGAACCCGATTTTATTGAGATATTCTTTTATTTCATTTACAATAAGCCTATCTTCAAATGAAAGCTCTACTTTTACCGGGAAGAGCAGGAGATCTGAAGGCATAGGGCTGTCTGCAAAAGCCTTAATAGCTTTTTCGTAGAGAATTCTTTCGTGAGCCACATGCTGATCTATTATAAGAGCTCCGGATTCTACCTGGATCAGAATGTACTGATTATGCAATTGCCAGATATTCTCGGAAACGATAAGTTCATTGTTTATTCTTAGAGCCTTAATTCCGATGTTATCTTTTTCAGGTCTGTAGAATTTTTCTTCCGGCTTGGCATTATACGAAGTCTGAGGGTCTTTTAACTCAAGAACCTGTGGTTCAGGAACATTATATTTGTCGGAAGTCTGTGTTTGTGGCGCAAGTCCGGTCAGAGACTGAGTTTCTTTCAAGGCTGATCCTACTGCTTCTGTTAAAAGTCGTTTGACCTTCTGCTCATCAGCGAATTTTACTGTCAGTTTTGAAGGATGTACGTTCACGTCAACTTCATGCGCAGGCATGTTGATAAAAAGAATGTAGAAAGGGTAATATCCGCTTTCAATAAGGTTCTGATACATGTTAACGATGTTGAAGCTTATCATCTTGCTTTCTACTATCCTGCCGTTGATGAACAGNNCTGAAGATCGCTTTTATTCTGTCTTTCAAGCTTTGCGGTTTTAGATCGAAAACCGTCTTTTCATTGTTAATGAACTTGAAACCTACATCAGGCCTGGAAACCGATACTTTTTTAAAGTAAGTATAAATGGATTTATATTCTCTATCGTCAAAATTCAGGAACTTTTTACGGGCAGGAACATTAAAGAAAAGCGATCTGATCTTGATCTGAGTTGAATATTTTGCAGGTGACGGCTTTACTTCCGAGATCGTTCCGCCTTTGATGACGACCATTCTTCCGTCTGACGCGCCTTTGGGCTTTGAAACAGCTTCCACCATTGATACTGATGCAATGCTGGGAAGCGCTTCTCCTCTGAATCCCATTGTGGAGATCTTCTGAAGGTCATTGAAAGCGCTGATCTTAGAAGTCGCGTGACGCTCAAACGCAAGGAGCAGATTGCTTTCATCCATGCCTCTGCCGTCATCCGATATTTCAATATAAGATTTTCCGCCGTCCTTTACCTCGATATAGATATTCTCAGCTCCGGCGTCAAGAGAGTTTTCAACCAGTTCTTTTACAACCGAAACAGGCCTTTCGACCACTTCGCCGGCTGCGATCTTGTTTATCAGATTATCGGGTAATATTTTTATGATGTCGCTGCTCATGTCATTCCATT
Organism: Candidatus Delongbacteria bacterium; assembly: GCA_003477045.1. Taxonomy (GTDB): domain Bacteria; phylum UBA4055; class UBA4055; order UBA4055; family UBA4055; genus UBA12480. The sequence continues at coordinate 2,761 of DMTS01000071.1, read as the reverse complement.
ATTTTAAGGAGTAGAATAATAAGAAAAAAATAGTATATATTCAATTACTTTCTTTGACAGTCAAAAAAGCTTATGAAAACTGCCCATAAAGTGATTTATGATCAAGGCGTAAGTGTTTTTTACCGTTTAGAAAATACATCGTCCGTCTTTTGGACATATGGATTTTTAGGTAAAAATACCGTAAGCCCAGAAATCAACTTTCGGGCAGTGTCATAAGCTTATTTCCCGTCGGGTGTCAAAAAAAAAGGCGATCAGATGACCGCCTTTTAGTATCGAAAAAATAAAATTTATTTGTTTACCTGGAATGTTTTGTCGCCTTTTTCAAAGAAATTGACGATCTGATTAGCTGCAGCGAGTCCCGCGTTGATGTTCGCCTCAGAAGTTTCAGCTCCCATTTTTTTCTTGGTCGCATGATATCTGTTGCCGAGCTTTTCAACTATCTCTGCGTGGCAGTCGGGAGCTATATCGGTAGCGTATTTGAGGTCTTCTCTCTCAATCATGATCTTTTTTAAGCCTTCTTCACAGATGACTTCTTTTCTGGCCGTATTTATAAGAGCTGCACCCTTTTTCATTTTAGACATCAGATCGTAATTAATTGATTTTTTTGTCTTGTCATTTGCTGGTATATGCAGCGAAATATAATCACACTGGCTGTAAAGCTCTTCAATTGAATCAAATACTTTCACTCCTTCAGCCTGCATTATAGCTTTGTCAACGAACGGATCGAAAGCGCAGATCTCCATGCCGAATCCTTTCGCTATGTTCGCTACGAGCCTTCCCACATTGCCGTACGCGTGGATACCGAGCTTTTTACCTTTCAGCTCGCTTCCGTTGCCTTCAGTGAATCTGTTTCTGGCCATGTAGAGCATGAAACCTATCGCAAGCTCAGCGACCGCGTTGGAGTTCTGACCCGGAGTGTTCTGAGCGCAGATCCCTTTTTCTGTCGCGGCTTTAAGATCGATATTGTCGTATCCGGCACCGGCTCTGACGATTATTTTTAACGCTTTAGATGCAGCTATAACATCAGCATCAGCTTTATCGCTTCTGATTATCATTGCATCCGCGTTCTCAACAGCTTTAAGAAGATCAGCTTTATCAGTATATTTTTCGAGTCTGATCAGTTCATAGCTGGCTTTTTCGAATATCTTTGAAATCCCGTCAACGGCTACTTTTGCGAACGGTTTTTCAGTAGCAAGAAGTACTTTTTTTGACATTTTAATACTCCTTTATTTAGTTTTCTTTATCAAATTTCTTTATGAAAGCAACAAGTTTTTCTACACCTTCAATAGGCATAGCGTTATATACGCTGGCTCTCATTCCGCCTGTCTTTTTATGTCCGCTTAATGTTACAAGGCCTTCTTTTGCAGCATCTGCAAGGAATTTTTTGTCAAGATCATCTGAAGCTGTCCTGAAAGGAATGTTCATGATCGAGCGGTCTTCTTTGTTCTGAACATGGCACTTGAAAAGTTTGGAATTGTCGAGTACTTCATAAAGCATAGCAGCTTTCCGGTTATTGATCTTTTCGATCGCAGGGACTCCGCCGATGCTCTGTAAATATTCAAATCCGAGTTTAGCGATATAGATCCCGTAAGTCGGAGGAGTGTTGAACATTGACGCTCCGTCAACATGAGTTTTGTATTTCAGCATTGTAGGCGTTTCGGGTCTTGAATATTCTACAAGGTCTTCTCTGATTATTACCACAGTTACACCTGCTGGGCCGATGTTTTTCTGTGCGCCTGCATAGATCATAGCGTAATCATTAACATCGATCACTTTGGAAAGAATGTCGGATGACATATCGACAACGAGGGGTTTACCTTTCACATTCGGGTATTTTTTCCATGAAGTTCCGAAAATCGTGTTGTTCGAAGTCATGTGAACATAATCCGCATCAGCTCTGAATTCATTTTCATTAACAACAGGAAGATGATTGAAGACTTCAGCTTCGGATGAAGCGACCACTTTAACATCTCCGAATCTTTGAGCTTCTTTGATCGCTTTTGTTGACCACTCGCCGGTATTAATGTAATCGGCTTTGTTGTTTTTCATAAAGTTCAGAGGAACCATAGCGAACTGAAGTGACGCTCCGCCCTGAAGAAAAAGGACTTTATAGTTCGCAGGAATATTCATCAGTTCCCTTAAAGATTTTTCCGCGCCGTCAATTATTGACTGGTAAACTTTGGATCTGTGGCTCATTTCCATTACCGACATTCCCGAACCTTCATAATTCATCATCTGTTCAGCTGCTTTTTTCAGAACTGCCTCGGGTAAAACTCCGGGTCCTGCTGAAAAATTATACACTCTTTCTGACATATCCGACTCCTTTTATTGGTTAAAATTTTCCATTATAAACCTTTTAAGCACTTCAATTTATATTTATGTATATGTCAAGTCAAGAATTATTTTTTAAACAAAAAACAGCAATTATTCTTATTGATAAATCAGTTTCAATTATTTAGTTTTAGCATTAAGTTATAAATTTAACGGGAGAGTTAAATGAAATTCAAAAAAATTATACTTGTTGCCGCAGCGGTGATGATATTTTCCTGCACGGACAAACAGGCAATAAAGAGTGAAGGCGGTGAGACGATGGGAGATCAGGCTTTTGAAATAATAAAAGATTATCCTGCGGCATTGAAAATAAGAACTGAAAATACAGTACACGGCAGTGTTCTTTATGACGATTATTCATGGATGAAAGACAGAGAAAGAAAAGATCCGAGGGTTCTGGATCAGATAAAAAGGGAGAATGAGCACGCCG
>DMTS01000207.1 GCA_003477045.1 Candidatus Delongbacteria bacterium | reverse complement strand
GGGGAATAATGTGATGATGAGGCTAATGGGTCTTATCGTTATGGTTATCGCGGTCGAATTTTTCTTTGCCGGGCTCAAGCCGATAGTTAAGGATATACTACAGTAAAGATTAGTTTAAAAATTTTATAACATCCCGACAAATTCATCGTAATTCTCGGGCGTGATGATTTCCGCTTTCTTTACCTTGTACTCTTTTATAAAAGTGTCAGGGATCTTATTCTTGGAAAGTTTATTCCATTTGAATTCATAAGCGGATAATTCTCCGTCGGATTCCTCAATGTAGTCTATTTCCTGCCGGTTGTAAGTTCTCCAGAAATATCTGTTGCAGTACATTTTGTTGTAATGCGTATGCTTTATCCTTTCGCTTATCACAAAGTTTTCCCATAGTGCCCCAATGTCCTGCCTTATATCGACAGGGGAGAAATTGCTGATAAGAGCGTTGCGGACACCAAGGTCGTAAAAATATATTTTTCTGCTTTTCGAAATTTCTTTTCTCAGGTTCCTGCTGAATGCTCCGAGCCTGAATATTATAAAGCAGTCTTCCAGCAGGCTTATGTATCTTTCCACTGTCTGTTTATCAGCTTCAATAATCCTGCCGAGTTCTGAATACGACACTTCATTCCCTATCTGAAAAGCTATCGCCTGAAGTAGTTTTATTATAGAATCAGCCTTTTGCAGCCTGCCCCAGATAAGCAGATCCTTGTATAGATAGCTGTTGATCAGCTCGTTCAGCCTTTCTTTTTCCGTTCCGGGATTATTTACTATTTCGGGATAATATCCGAAGACAAGCCTGTGTTTTAACATGGATCTTTCCTGAATATAACCGTTGTGGGCTGACATTTCTGCGCAGCTTAATGGAAAAATATTATATTCCCATTTTCTTCCTGTAAGCGGTTCATTCAGTCTGTTCGCAAGTTCGAATGACGATGATCCCGTGGCGATAACCTGTACATTTTTTATATTATCCGCAATGAGCTTTAATTTAAGACCGATATCCTCAATCCTCTGCGCCTCATCTATGATCAGCGTTCTTTTATTCCCGATAATCGATCTGAGTCTGTCGGAAGAAACATTATGCAGAATAGACCTGACTTCCGGTTCGTCGCCGTTGAGCCATAAAGTAGTATCGTCCGCACCGAACATTTTATTAAGAAGAGTGGTTTTGCCGGTCTGTCTGGCTCCTAAAAGCACAATAACTTTACCGGTACCGAGCTTTTCTCTTATTTTATTTTCCAATATTCTTGTTATCATTGTCTGCCCTGTCCGATTTTCTATTAATATACAAAACCACTTGCTGATAGTCAAGCATAAGTTCGCCGAATTACATCAAATTCGGCGATTCGATTCTCCGAATTACCCGAAAAACGGGGGATCAAATCCCCGAATTAACGCTTTTTATTATTGATACGAATATGATCACTTACGCTGAGCTTTATCACGGGGCAACTGGTCTTACTTGCAATTATACTCTTGTTACTAACGACGCTCATTTTGAAAGGATCCCCGGGCTGAAGGTAGAGAACTGGACGGTCTAGAATACCCGGTTAGTTCTGATTGATTGTTTACGTATTTTTGTGTATCTTTATTATGGTGCTGATTTAAGTTAAATGAGGTTTAATATGAAATATTTTAGTATTATTATAATCACGTTATCTCTTTTGCTGCTGACCGGATGCGCGGAAGTTCTGAACCAGCTTGCGCAGTCTGCGTCGAAAGGACAGGGCGGAGGCCTTACTTCTGAAGAAATAATCCGGGGATTGAAGGAAGCTCTTGTCGTAGGCGCGACAAATTCCACAACTCTTACTTCAAAGCCTGACGGTTTTAATCTGAATTCTATGATCAGAATTCCGTTCCCGCCTGAAGCTTTAAAGGTCAAAAAAACAGTCGAGAAGATCGGGCTTTCCAGCCTGGTGAAGGATTTTGAGGAATCTCTTAACCGCGCTGCGGAGGAAGCATCAAAAAAAGCGCTGCCGATATTTAAGGCGGCCGTTATGAACATGACGATAACCGACGGCATCAATATCCTGAAAGGACCTAAAAACGCGGCTACGGAATATCTTAGATCTAAAACATCCGCGGCTCTGACGGCTGAATTCACTCCGGTGGTAAAGAGCGCAGTGGAAGCCGTTGAAGTAACGAAGTACTGGAATCCTATAGCTTCGGCATATAATAAAACTACATTTTTAACTGGCGAGAAGGCGGTAAATCCCGACCTTGATAAATATATCACGCAGAAAACGCTCGACGGGCTGTTCTATATGATCGCTCAGGAAGAGCTGAAGATCAGGGAGAATCCTGTTGCCCGCGTTACGGACATATTAAAAAAAGTGTTCGGTTTTGTGAGGTAGAATATTATCGGGTAGGGGAATTAGTCTTTTATTATCTCAATTCCTGCGATTTCAGTCAACAGTCCGAAATGTTTTTCGAGCGTGTAGAGTTGAGCTCCGTTCTGCTTTGCGTTCTGGGCGATGATAAGATCGGGAATACCTATACCGTTTATGCCATTCTGCAGGCATTTATGCTGAATTTCTATAATTTCGTTCCAGTCGGGTTTGAGCTCTATTTTGGAAATTTCTTTTAAAAGATATATGACTTTATTCTGTTGTTTGAGCATCAGGTAGGGCAAAAGTTCAGCAAGTATAATGTCATTTGTGACGGTTATGTTCTCGTCAATGAGCTGATCCATTAGTCCTGAATTCTCTCCTCCCTGGAAATAATCTATCCAGACGGATGTATCGGCAAGTACCGCCATTATCTGTTCCTCAGTGTGTCGAGGTCTATATCGAGATCTATTTTGCCTTTGAATTTCTTAAGTTCCGCTATCCTGCTTTTGCGGATTAGATTCTCTAGCGCGAGTATGATGACCTCAGTTTTTGTCTTTGTATGGCTTGCCTTTCTCGCTTCGTCAAGTAGCTCTTCGGGCAGATCGAGTGTAGTTCTCAGAACAAACCTCCTGTATGCATAAATATAATACTTCATGCATATAAAGTCAAGTATGATGTCGCCATGTGACTTTTAGCATATAGTTATTGTATAAAATAATCATATATTGAATTAAGTTTTAAAAGCGGAGGATTTACGAAAAGGTTCCTCTTCATACTGATAGCATTTTTCGTACTGACGATGTCTGGTTCATATCTGATCAGAGGCATTTCTTCATGCTCTATGCCCTGCTGCCAGATCGTTGATGCTAAGTCCGAGGCCTCGGTTCAGAATTCACACTGCTGCAAAACGGGTGAAGTTAAGCAATGCGCCTGTAAGATCGAATTTCCGGCAGAGACCGCTGCTCAGACAAATCCATCAACTCCTCAGAAAACCACTGAACCCCGGAATGTTTATATCTGCTTTTTACCTAAATGCGTTTTGTGCATTGAACCAGTTTCAGGCTATAAATTCGACAACCGGCCTGACTTATTTTTCATAACTTCCGAATCTAACATTTTTTCCGGAAGATCGCCCCCGTCCGCTTAGTTCTGCCCGATGAAATAAAATACCTAACTTTAAAATAAAAGGATCTGAAAATGAAAAAAAATATATTTATCATATTGACCGCAGTATTGTTCCTCGCAACGGGTATCGGATCAGCTTTTGCCGAAGGCCAGGCTGTTGAAAAATCAGCTGTTAAAGCGGCCGTTGAAAAAACCGCCGGATGCTGCGCAGACAACGCAGCCTGCAAAGAAAAATGCACCTGCACGGACTGTAAACACGACGGCAAATGCGATGACAAATGCACATGCTGCTGCAAAGACGGAATGAAAGGGTGTACCGACAAAAGCAATTGCAAAGACGCTAAAGCAGGATGCTGCGAAACCAAAAAAGCCGAAGTCAAAAAAGCTGACTGCGGCGCTGCTCAGGGTTGCGGAGCTCAGAAGAAGTTCGGATGCAGAATGATGAAGAAATAGCACCTCTCTCTCCTGTATTGAAAAGACCGCCTCCGGGCGGTTTTTTTTTATAAATAAACATTGTATTTTTCTATCATTTGTTATTAAATTATACAGAAGTGAAATATTTTTGAAGAAAGGTGCAGTATGAAAACAATTGAAGAACAAATAGAGCTGGTATGCAATCAAGCGGAGCTGGAAAGCCAGCTGGCTAAACTGTACGGTCTGTACGATCATAAATTTCCTATGACCAAAATATGGCCTATGCTTGTGGAGGAAGAAAAAAAACACGAATCGTGGCTGATGCAGATAATCCCGAAGATTGAGGACGGTACGATCTATTTTTATAGCGATGAAGTTACTACTCAAAACATTAATGTGATGATAGAAAGCATAAAAAAAGAAATAGACAGAGCCCTTTTGCAGGTAATTGATCTTAAGCGTGCCGTATCAATAGCTTTATCGTTTGAGGATGCCGCTCTTGAGAAAAACATTTTTTCTTTTTTCGACTCTGAAGATCCTGTTGTAGAGCAGACACTCGACAAGCTGATCGAAGACACAAGAATACACAGAAAGATGCTGCTCGAAGCCGTAGAAAGCCTGAAAAAGCAGAAAAGAATATAAGACGCAAAAGTTTTTTATAATGGAGTGAGTATATAAAAAATTGTTTGGATCGGTGAAATAAACATACTTCATTTCTTTTTTTATTTTTATGTTTGATAATAACATTTTATTGTATAAGTTACTAATACAAAATATAACCGGAAGAAGGTGTTTCATGAAAACGAAAGAAGAACAAATCATTTTTATCAGCAAACAGGCAGAATTCGAAGGACAACTCGCGAGATTGTACGAGCTTTATGAAAATAAATTCCCCGAATTTAATATTTGGCCTTTTCTTGTTAAAGAAGAAAGAAAGCATGAAGAATGGCTGAAACAGATAATCCCGAAGATAAAAGACGGTACAATTTATTTTTTCCTTGAAGACCTGACCCTCCAGGCAATTGTTCAAGCGATAGGATATATAAATAAAGAATATGAATTAGCCTCTATAGAAGGTATCACTCTAGTCCGTGCAATATCCGTGGCTCATGGAATTGAGGGTTCCGCCTTGGATAAAAATTTCTTTCACTACTTAGACTCTCAATCACCCGCTATTCAAGAAATTTTAGATAATCTAAACCAGGATACGAAAAAACATAGAGACAAATTGTTACAAGCTATGAACCACCCTCTATCGGAGGAATTTTGGAAAATCTAAAAGAATATACCATAAAATACTGATGAAAGTAAAAAAAAACGGACAACCTGATGATAGAGAATATTTCAAGAGCTATAATATTAAAGCACGATAAAATCCTTCTCGCAAGACAGATCGGGTGCAATTATACATTCCTGCCCGGCGGTCATATAGAGTTCGGAGAGACCGCAGAGACTGCATTACACAGGGAACTGATGGAAGAAACAGGCATAACGGGCAGATGCGGTAAATTTATCAGCACAATTGAAAACATTTTCACCGATGCTGACGGTAAAAAATACCACGAGATCGCGGTTTATTACCTTTATCATCCGAATAACGCAAACGGTACAGAAAAAGTCAGTTCGCTGGAAGAACATCTGGAATTCGTCTGGGCCGATATTGATGAACTTGAGGATTTTAATATAAAACCGGGCATACTGGACGATGTTTTGCAGAAACTATCCCTGAATAAAAAACCCGACAGGTTCTATTCGGTTAAAGAGTAAGTCATAATTATATAGCCTCAATTTGAATTGAGGCTATCCCGAAGACGCTTTACACCCTGATAAGAATAAAAAGATAAATAGCGATACTGATGACCAGCGAAGCGGAAGCAAGTATAAGACTTATCATCGTCTCTCTCGGTATGTTGTCGCCCGAGTAGGACATATACTTAAAATAAGCGTTACTCGTCATGAACACTTTCTGCGAATTGGCTTCTTTAAGATCCTCGCGGCTCAGAATAACATTTTCATTATGCTTCTTCCTTAAAACCGGAATATGCTCGGAATGAAAATTGTCGTAGAACCAGTTGTTAAAGTAGAGCTCGAAATCGCCTCCCGGCGCATTGAATCCGAGCTGTTTGATAGCCTGCTCATAGGTTACTCCGCTGTTCAGGTTTTCAGCTCCATACCTCAGCACTTCAAGATAAATGTTCGTCTTTTTCATACAAACCGCCTATTTTAATTTCATCAGAAGTTCTATAGCAAGATTCGCCTGCATGTTCGAAATTATTGCAACCCGTGCGGAACAAAGCCCGATTTCCTGCGATGTCACGCCGTCCCCGCAGAAATAAATGTTCCCCATCTTACTGATCTTTATGCTCTCAAAATCTCCGCAGCCTGAAAGCCCGTTACCCGATATTACCGGCTTATCCGGATAAAGAGAACTCCATTCTTCGATCAGCCACTGTTTGCTTTCAGCTTTGTCGAACGCTTCTATGAGAATATCAGCCGAACCGAAAATCGTTTTGACATCTTCCCGCACAAGCTCTTTGTGATAAGTGACAATTTCACAGTCGGAATCAATGCTGTTCAGCCTCGATTTGAGAGTGAATACCTTTTTCTGACCGATCTCGTCCGCGAAATAATACTGCCGGTTCAGATTCGATGCCTCTATAATGTCCATATCGGCTATTATTATCTTTCCCAGACCGGCCCGTACAAGCGCAACGGCCGCATTCGATCCTATGCCTCCGCATCCTGCGACCGCTATACATGATCGGGACAGCCTTTCTGTCATTCCGGGGACATTACTGGAAAAGATATCTGTCATCTTATTTATAAATGCAGATATATGATGTATCGCCTTCTGCTTTGACATGAAATTTTACATTCGCGTCAACTATGAATGTCTCGTTCGGACCGTAAGTCTTCCAGTTAGTCTCGCCGGGAAGCTTTACCGTCAATTTTCCGCTCGTTACCGTCATGAATTCTTTTGATGATGTGCCGAATTCATATTCGCCGTCCGCCATCACACCNNCCGCCATTACACCTGCTGTGGCGGGGAAATCTCCGGTCTTGAAACCTATCGATTTAACTTTTCCGCCGAAATACTCGTTAACTTTAAACATTTATCCTCCGCTCATTAAATGAATTACATTCACTTCCGAATTTTTCGGAACCTTATATGTGTCGTACTGATCTCTTTTCACATGCTCGCCGTTCACATCAACGATCAGCAGTTTAAAAGTATATTTCATTACATTCAGAACATCCCGGACGGTCATACCTTCGGTCCACTCGATAATATTTCCGTTCACGCTCACTGTTTCCATATGCCTACAGGTGTTTTTTTAACACTTCAACAACTTCAGGAAGGTCCATTCCCAGAGATATCATATGTTCAAGCGTCGGAACTCCGTTCTTCGTCCAGCCTCTTCTCTTGTAAACAGCGTCAAGCAGCTGCTCGTAACGGTCTTCCCTGTACTTTCTGGTGATAGCTATCTTTTCTTCAACAGGCTTTCCCGCCGGGTCAACTTTTATATCTTCCTTCATCTTTTTGTCGTAGAACTCTTCTCTGCTTTTGTATTCTTCTACTGTGACGGGACCCGCTGCTCTGTAAGGCTGGTTATCGTGCTTCCTCAAGCCGTATCCTCTTCTGATGTTAAACGTTCTCTGGAAGTTGTAAACCCTCTCTGACTGACGTATAAGTTCGTGCTTGTCGATATTGCTGCCTGTAACGGCGTTGTAGATCGTCACATAATTGTCGACATGTTCCGGGACTTTTGCCGGTTCAGCTTCTTTGGCATTGTTCTCCGGCTCGACATCGTTCCATGGAAGCTTGCAAAGTCCCATAAGTCCGAACCATGTTCTGAACATCGGGAAATAGTGAAGAGCTTCCGCTTTGTTTTCAAAAGTCGGAATACGGTTGTTGACCATGTCCATGAATATCAGCCAGGCTTCGTCGTGCTGCGGACCCTTGTTTGTCATGGCGTAACCGCCCTGCTGGGCGAGAGACTCTTTTGAAACATACTGCGAATATTCAAGTCCTTTGTTCTCCATGCCTATATCGTTCATGAATTTTAGATCCGCGCCGTAATTTTCCGCGAAATACTCCTTCATTTTTCGTACACCGAGACCCGCGATCTTCCCGAAACCTTCGCCTCTCGCCATCTGATGAATAAGCTCAAGTGTTGAAGGAATATTACCGAAATGAAGGTCAAGCCCGCCGGTATGGGTTTTATTTATCAGTCCGTTCTCATAGCATTCCATCGCGAATGATACTATGGTTCCGAAAGATATTGTGTCTATTCCGTAAGTATCGCAGTAGAAATTTAATTCGATTACCGCATCGGCATCGAATATTCCTAAATTCGCACCTACTCCGGCCGCAGTTTCGTATTCAGGCCCGTCCACTATGACTTTATGTCCTTTGTAAGGCCCGGATTTAAGCTCGAAATCGTCAACTCCCTTGCAGCAGTTCATGGTACAGCCTATCCAGCATCCGTCGTTCATGCCCTGTGTGAATTTTTTGTTCCAGACCCTTGAATGCAAATTGTCAGCATCTTTGTGCGAACCGAACTTAAAGTTGTGGGTCGGAAGCAGATCGTAGTCATTCATAACATTAACGAGATGAGCCGTTCCTTCCTGCTTCATCCTGCACTGATGAGGATCTAATTCCTTCATCTCTTTTGCGAATCTTGCGCCTCTTTCTTTGATAGGCTCCATATCCGCCACATGATTCGGGTCTGGAGAAACGCCCGCTACTTTTACGACGACGGCTTTTATTTTTTTATCTCTGAATACGGTTCCGATTCCGCCTCTTCCCGCCTGTTTCAGGCGGCACTTTTTTCTTTTGATATCGTACCAGCTGAAATTTAAAAGTCCGATAAGGGTATTCTGCGCCGCATTTCCGGCTGAAATTACGGAAACGTTCTTCATATCCCTCGGATCAGCGCTCTCAGAATACATTTCAGTGAGCTGTTCTGCTATTATGTGGCTGTCAATTTCTTCGCCGGGAGCTTCCTCGATCGAAACTGTATTTCTGATCCCGTCAATTACGATAATTATGTCATTCTTCGCTTTTCCCTGGATCTCGAGAACGTCGAATCCCGAAAATTTCAGGAAAGGTCCGAAATATCCACCCACATTGCTGTCGATGACGATGTCGGTTAAAGGAGATATTGACACAACGAGAGATTTTCCGGAGCCAGCGTACTGTGTTATGCCCGCTATCGGCCCGGGGGAGATTATGATCTCGTTATCATTATCGTTCCATTTTGTGTCCGGTCTCGTCCCGTCCCATAAGAGTTTCAGACCGTAGCCTTTTCCGCCGACGAATTTCTCTTTCATCATCGCAGGAATCGGTTTTTCCGCAACGGTATTGTCGTCCAGATTGATATAAAGCACTCTGTCAGTGTATCCCCTGTAAAGTTCTTTCGGTTCATAGGACTGTTTTTTCAGCAGTTTATGTCTGCTCTGCAATTCCTTTACGCTCATTTTCGGCTCCATTCTATTTTTAATTTTGTTTTCTGAACATGGCAGAATATTAAAGATAAATAATGCCGTCGCGCAATTCAAGTATTAAAATATCATTAAATTCTTCTTGTTTTTAAGATTTGGTTTTTTTATATTTGAGACCTTATTTAATCAGGAAGTATATTGATGAATAAGGTTTACGCGCTAATAAGCATGCTCTTTTCAATAGTTCTCGCTGGGTGCCTGACTACTCCCCCTGCATCGGTAAAAGAACCCGCGCTTGAAGGTTTCACTCAAAAATTCGCGGTCGAATCGCTGAGATTCTATACAGGAAACGAACCGGGAGTCGAAAAAGCATACAGGGTGTATAACTCTTCTTTCAGGTCTGATGCGGTTGACTTGATCTGGTATGAGCTTATCGTCAGGAACACTGTTGAAAAAGTCAGCAAGATTCTGTATAGGGAAGTCTGGCTTGACGGGGACAACAAAGTGATATCGTCGGTAACAAAAGAAATGAACCTGAATCCTGCGGACAGTTATCTGGAGTACACTGCAGGGATCAGAGCGGATTGGAAGAAAGGGTATTATGTGCTGAAGATATATCAGGACAGCCTGGAAGTAGCAGGCAGGGAATTTAAAATAATTGATTGACATAAGGAGTTAAAAAATGGCAAAAAAACAAGTTTACGGTCTTAAATCATCTAGAGGACTTTGCCCCGTTTGCGGCGAACAGATCCAGATAATCAAGATCGTTACACCTGTAAATGTTGAAGGCAAAACACACAAATTCACCGAGAATGTGGTGAAAGCGTGCAAATGCCCTACCAAGACATTGGATTCGTATCTAAAATAAAGTGTCTTCGGACACTTTTTTTACATCATAACTATTATGACGGAGAGAAAAATGGCGCTGACAGTATATGATCTCTGGAAAACCTACAAGGAGAAGCTCGATTCTGAAGTGAGCCTGTCCGGATGGGTGAGGACATCGAGAACATCGAAATCGTTCGGGTTCATTGAATTGAACGACGGAACCCATTTCAAAAATATTCAGGTGGTATTCGAAGAGAATCTGCCGAATTTTGACGAACTGACGAAGATATCTCTGGGGTCATCTATTAATGTAACCGGTCGTCTCATTCAGTCGCCCGGCGACAAACAGCCGTTCGAGATCTCAGCATCGTCTATTGAAGTGATAGGCGCCTGCGACCCCGAATTTCCTCTTCAGAAAAAAAGGCATAATAACGAATATCTGAGGACGATAGCCAACTTAAGGCCGAGAACGAACCTGTTCAGAGCTGTTTTTAAGGTCAGGAGCCTCGTAGCTTTTGCGATCCATAAATTTTTTACGGACAGGAACTTCGTTTATGTTCATACGCCTATAATCACCGGGAACGACTGCGAAGGCGCAGGCGAAATGTTCGGAGTTTCAACGCTCGACATGAACAACCCTCCGAGAACTGAAGACGGAAAGATCGATTATTCAAAAGATTTTTTTGGCAAACAGACCAATTTGACGGTAAGCGGCCAGTTAGCGGTAGAGAACTTCTGTATGGCTTTCAGGAACGTTTATACTTTCGGACCGACATTCAGAGCTGAAAGATCGAACACTCAGAGACACGCTTCCGAATTCTGGATGATCGAGCCGGAAATGGCGTTCTCGGATCTCTTCGACAACATGACGGTCGCCGAGGAAATGATGAAATATATTATCCGTTATGTTCTCGAAAACGCGCCAGAAGAGATGGACTTTTTCAACCAGTGGGTGGATAAAACTCTGCTGGAAAGGCTTGACTTTCTGCTCAAATCTGATTTCGGAAGAGTTACATACACTGAAGCTATGGATGCGCTTATAAAATCCGGAAAGCAGTTCGATTACAAACCGGAATGGGGGATCGACCTTCAGACCGAGCACGAAAGATATCTGACTGAAGTTATATATAAAAGACCGGTTTTTGTTACGGATTATCCTAAAGGCATCAAAGCATTCTACATGAGGGTGAACGAAGATAACAAGACAGTAGCCGCTATGGACCTTCTCGTGCCCGGAGTAGGAGAGATAATCGGCGGAAGCCAGAGGGAGGAGCGTTACGATGTCCTTGTAAAAAGAATCGAAGAAATGGGTCTGAAAAAAGAGGATTACTGCTGGTACTTAGACCTGAGAAGGTTCGGCACAAACAAACACTGCGGATTCGGACTTGGTTTTGAAAGGGCGGTAATGTATATTACAGGTGTCGAGAACATCAGGGATGTGATCCCGTTCCCGAGAACGCCCAAGAACGCTGAATTTTAAACTAAATTATTTATGGAGCTTTGTGAAAAATGCTTAAAAAAATACATCATATCGGAATAGCGGTCAAAGACATTAAAGCGGCTGCGGAAAAATATGTCGCCATCACAGGAATAATGCACTACGAAACTGAATATGTTGAAGGACAGGATGTGGATGTTGCCATGTTCGAGGTAGGTGAAAGCAGAATAGAGCTTCTTCAGGGAAGATCTGAAAATTCACCGATATCAAAATTCCTTGAAAAAAACAGGGAAGGACTGCATCATGTAGCCTATGAAGTTGAAGATATTGATAAAGCCTTGGTGGAACTCAAAGCTCAGGGTTTTACTCTGATAGACGAAACAGCTAGGATAGGAGCGGGCGGTATGAAAATAGCCTTCATCCATCCGAAATCAACCAGCGGTGTGCTTACAGAATTATCACAGGTAAAATAAATCTTACGGAGGCCGGTATGCTTGACATTTTAAGCTCGTCCAGAATGTTTGACGGGATCGATGAAAATATCCTTAAGAAGATAAGCGTTTTCTCCAAGATCGAGAAGCATAAACCAAATGTTACGATCCTTGAAGAGGACAGCTCGGACGACTGCGACCTGTTTATTGTAGTTTCGGGAAGAGTGAAGATATTTGTTTCATCTAAATATTTCTCGAGCGAGAGCGATGACTCAAAGGCTATTTATACGGTAAATCCCGGCGATTTTTTCGGCGAAATGTCCTGTATAGTAAAAAAACGCAGAAGCGCTTCGGCGGTAACTATGACCGAGTGCGAAATAGTCAGAATTAACGGCAAAAAATTCATTGAGCTTATGGAAAACGACAGCGAAGCCGGATTTCAGATACTCAGAAAGCTGTATGAGACCCTTTACGACAGGATCCAGAACTCTAATTTCATGCTCAGAAATCTTCTAATATAACCAATTTACTCGGCGGCTTTGATTATCCCGTCGAGTATTTTTTCGTCGTCATCGGCGACGCCTTTCATTACGCTGCGCACGTTCGGACTGAAAAATCTGCTCACAAGACCGATGTTCATTCTTGAAATAAAGGTTTTACCGTTATCATATTCATAAACCGCCATCCTGCACGGCATTATCGCCGAAATGAACATGTCCTCTTCATTTTTCAGGACATTATAAGAATTTTCGGCGTGACATAGTTCAAGTACCTTGACTGCAGGAGAGTCTTCAAATCCCGCTTTCTCCATTCTTTCGGTCATGTCCCATATTTTAGCCACAGCCCAGCCGTTTTCGTCAGCCTGCTTATCTATCATCTCTACAGTTTCATCCATTCCGAACATACTCTCCCTTGTCAGGATCATCTGAGAAGGAAATATTTTTATAAAAAGAAGCAGTGCTACCCCTATACCGATCACAAATCCGACGAATATTAAAATAATGCTTTTCATATCGTTCACCTCCACTTCCAATATAAGAATTTAAAACTGTGTTGAAAAGATAATAATTTTAACTTATATTTAGCGCAGCCTGAAAAAAATCAGGAACAAACAGCTATGCTGGTTAGTAGAATTTCCGCAAAACATACTGCTTAAAGGTAGGAATATGTACGGTTCGATAAGAAATATACTCGCGATACTGATGCTTTTAAATGCGGGACTTTATGCTCAGAAATCTGTAAAAATGAGCGTGTCAGCTTCTGAAATGTTCAAAAATGATACTTTCGAACTTGAAATTAAACTGGAGAATTTCGACAGTGATGTTAATATCCAGTATCCCAGATTCGCGGATCTGGCAAAGATCGCCGGCCCTTACCAGTCTTCAAGCACTTCCATTATCAACGGAACCATGACAAAATCGGTTTCTTTAACTTACCAGTTCGCTCCAAAAAAGCTCGGAAAGATCGTTATAGAACCTGCTGTTGTTACAGAAGGCGGTGCGTCTTACAAGTCGAACGAAATAGCTATTACGGTTTTTGAACAGGGGCAAAACACGGCCGCTTCACAGTCGAGGGATATGTTCATAACTGCTGAACTCAGCTCAAGGAATGTTTATGTCGGGGAAATGATAAAGATCGATTACATATTATATATTAAGCCGGAGATCAGGTTAAGCATGCCTTCTCTTGCGGAAGAACCTAAGTTTACAAATTTTGTAAAGGAACAGGAGGAGTTCTCGAGAGAAAAAGCTTCTACGCTTACGCAGACGGTTTACAAAGGTCAGAAATACAACATGCTCCCTGTAAGAAGCTACTGGCTGACCCCGACTTCTTCAGGCAACAAGGTCATAGAACCAATAACGGTAAAAGTCCCTGTCGAAGTTAAAAGCAAAAAGAGAAGATCGCCTTTCAATGACCCTTTTTTCGACGATGATCTGTTTTCCGGTTTCACGAACTATGCCGACAAGACAGTTCTCGCGGATGAAATAAAGATCACAGTCAACCCTCTGCCGGATGCAGGCCGACCGTCCGATTTTACGGGAGCCGTGGGCAGCTTTAATATTAATTCAACTGTCGATAATGATTCCATAGCCGTAAATGATGGAATTACACTTAAAGTGATTATCTCGGGAAAAGGGAATTTAAGCGACATCGCGCTTTCACAGCCCTCCATTCCTAAAGATTTCGAAGTGTATGATCCAAAGAGGACCGTTCAGCTTGACAGGAACAGTAAAAATTCCGGTAAAGTAATATACGAATATCTTCTTCTCGCAAGGACACCGGGAGAACAGCTGATCAATAATATATCTCTTTCATATTTCGATACAAAAGAGAAAAAATATAAAACCTCAATAGGAAAGGAACACAGGATCGTAGTCACAGGCGATGCAGCGGCTTATGCAGATTCTCAGAGACCGGCCGGTTATTCACGCAGGGATGTTGAAGTTCTCGCCAGCGATATACGATACATTAAGAAAAACTTTGAAAACATTTACGATATTTCAGATAAGGGATTCGATCCGGACAGGCTTGGTGTTAATGCAGGGATTTCTGTACTGCTTATGCTTTCTGCTTTCTTCGGGAGGCTTTACATTCTAAAAAACCTGAACGATACGGCTCTTTCCAGAAGAAAAAAAGCTGTAAAGAACGCCAATAAAAGGCTGAAGAACAGCGTAAAAGCCCTTGAAGCTAACGATATGCTCAAATTCTATAAGACGCTCGACGAGGCACTGTTGAAGTTCATAGCCGACAAATTCAATATAAGCCACGCAGGCATTATTTCTGACGAGATAATAGCTGTACTTACTGAAAAAGGTGTTGAAGAGACTATGAGGAACGACCTGAGCGGACTTCTTATGAAATCAGCTTCGATCCAGTTCGCGCCGTCCAAACCGGACTCAAAAGAAATGGCTACCGATCTTGAAAAAGCGAAAAATCTCATGAGCGGACTTAACGAGAGGTTAAAATGAAAGGGCATTTTATGAAGATAAATACCTTAGTGGTTTTATTATTGATCATGAAGGTATATTCTATGCCGGTCACCGATTTCGACCAGGCTAACCTTTTCTACGAAAAAGGCGAGTATGAAAAAGCTGCGGCAGCCTATGAGAAAATAGTATCCGGCGGCTATGAGAACGGCGAAGTTTACTACAACCTCGGCAGCTGCTATTATAAAACGGGCGATATAGCGAATTGCATAGTGAATTATGAACGCTCGCTTAAATTTATGCCTGAAGATACAGATCTTATTGAGAATATTAAGATCGCCAGGCTGTCTCTGGTCGATAAGATCGAGGAACAATCCGAAGTCCCGTTTTTCACGCTGTATTCAAATTTCAGAAGCATATTTAACATTTATACTTCCGAAAAAGCTTTTTATATCTCAATAATTCTTTTGGGCATATTATTCTCTTTATATATACTTTTCAAAAATACAGGCGCGGGAAAATTTATTCTTGTTTTATGCGCCGGGGGTGTATTATACAGCGCGGTTATCTCTTACACTTACTATGACATTTACTCTGATAATTCGCGCAGGTTCGGAGTTATAGACCAAGATAAAGTCTCGGTGCTTTCATCACCTGACGAAAATGTGAACTCAAAGGAGCTTTTCTATCTTCACCGCGGATCGAAAGCGGAGATAACCCGTTCGAACGACATGTGGTTCGAGTTAAGCCTTGATGAAGAAAAAAAGGGCTGGGTTAAGAAAAACTCGGTGATCGAGATATAAAAAAAGCCGGCAGATTTAAGCCGGCTTTTTTATTGTATGAATGTTATTTTACTTTGTAGCGTTCTTAGACACTATGTAGTAGAACTTTTTCACTTCAGTATAAGGTGTTATATACTGGTTAGTCGGGACATTCGCTTCATGAGTATATGTTCCGTAAGGATCTGTAGATGAATAAACATCATAAGATGTCGCATCTGCCGCAGCTCCCCAGTCAACCTGTATGTCTGTTCCGACAACGCTTATTACCACGCCGGAAGGAACACCCGGGATCACAGTTGTAACAACTACTGTGAACTGAACCGGAAGCACTTTGCTCGGTTCGTCAGGATCGTTCGATGCGATAGTGATGTTCGCATTATAAGTACCTTCTATTAGTCCCGCTGCATCGCATGTAATATTGACAGTATTGCTTCCTGCAGGAGTTACTGATCCTGTCAGAGCGCTGTTTATATTCAGCCAAGTGTAAACCGGGCCAACAGCGGGTCCGGATACTACTATGTTGTCGATAGACCATGAGTCTGTTGAATTCTTCCTGACTGCACAGGTAAATCGAAGCTGAATATTTGCTGCAAGAACCGGTAGCGCCAGAGACTGGCTTACAGATGTGCTCGCTCCCGCTGTATAAACCTGAGTCCATGCTGTTCCGTTGTAATATTCAACCGTCGCTGTGCTTAATCCTGCCGTTGTAAAGATCTGATCGAAAGTCAGCGTAAGGGAAGTACAGCCAGTTCCGTCAAATGATCCGGAAGTTAATATGCCTGTCAGGTTTGTTGCTGTTTCGTTCGACACAACCGCCTGTCCTGCAGAAGCTGTCCACGTAGCAGTTCCGCTGTTGGTGTAATCTCCCAGACCGGCAGCAAAATCATTAGATTCGACAGTAATATCGGCTTTAATGCCTTTGGCGGTGTACTCTTTCGTTATAGTATAGTCGAGATTGACATCCCCGCTGTTTAAGATATTGAAGGAATCGGTATCGGTTCCTTCAGGTGCGGCGGTAGTGCTTATCGAAGCGACTGAAAGACTGATGTTCGCAGGAGCCTGAACAGTGAATGTCCATGCTGTAGTGTATGCGCTTGGACCTGTTGCGTTTGTAGATCTTACCTTCCAGTAATAAGTGCCTACAGCTAAAGATGAAACTGCGGTATAATCGCTGGATACCGTTGCAGTGCTGATCTCAGGCGAACTGAAATTCGAGTTGTTGTCGGCCATTATCTCATAACCGGTTGCATATACATCATCAGACCAGTCGAAAGCCGGAGTAGTATCAGTTGATCCGCTGCCGTTTGCCGGGCTGATAAGTGTCGGAGCACCAGGCAAAGGAGCCTGAACGATAACGCTCCATGAACCTGAATAAGCGCTTGAACCGTAGGCGTTCGTAGCGAGAACTTTCCAGTAGTATGTTCCGTATGCTAAATTAGCTGCAGGAGTAAATGTGCTTACCGTCGGTGAATTTGTGATCTCAGGAGATCCGAATGCNNCCGTTAGTCGGCGTCGCAAGTACCGGTACTGCAGGCGGATTACCTAGAGAAACTGTCCATGATCCTGAATAGGCACTTGAACCATAGCTGTTCGTAGCTAATACTTTCCAGTAATATGTTCCGACAACAAGATTAGATGCCGGCGTATAAGTGCTCACTGTCGGTGAATTCGTGATCTCAGGTGAGCTGAAATCCGATGTGTTGTCAACAAGGATTGTATAAGATGTAGCGCTTACTACATCACTCCAGTCAAATGTAGGGGTCAGGTCTGTTGTCAGACTTGTATTTGCCGGAGCGACAAGTGTTGGAACCCCGGGCGCGCTTCCAATAGAGAAACTCCATGCTGTAGAGTACGCACTTGAGCCGTAAGCATTGGTTGCCAGAACTTTCCAGTACTGGGTTCCGTTTGCAAGATTTGCCGCCGGTGTATAAGTGCTGACCGTAGGTGAATTTGTTATTTCAGGCGAACTGAAATCAGAGGTATTATCAACTAAGATAGTATAAGATGTTGCGCCTGACACATCATTCCAGTCGAATGTGGGTGTCGCGTCTGAAGTAGAACTTCCGTTAGCGGGTAAAGCGAGCACAGGAACTGCCGGGGGATTTCCGAGATTTACTGTCCATGCAGTGCAGTATGCACTTGAGCCGTAAGCGTTTGTCGCTAAAACTTTCCAGTAATAAGTGCCGATCGCGAGATTAGCGGCAGGCGTGTAAGTGCTTACGGTCGGTGAATTAGTTACTTCTGGCGAGCTGAAATCAGAGGTATTATCAACCAAGATAGTATAAGATGTTGCACCCGATACATCATTCCAGTCGAACGTCGGGGTCAGATCTGTAGTAAAGCTTCCATTAACTGGTAAGGCAAGCACAGGAACTGCCGGTGCCGTACCTATAGTGAAGCTCCATGCAGCTGTGTAAGTTCCTGCCCCTGTAGCATTTGTCCCCCTGACCTTCCAGTAATAAGTTCCGAGAGCGAGCGCTGAAGCAGCAGTATAAGCACTTGTAACTGAAGTTGTGTTTATCTCCGGGGAAAGGAAAGTTGAGTTGTTGTCAACTAAAATTTCATAACCGGTAGCATCTGAGGCATCCGACCAGTCAAAATCGGGTGTAGTGTCTGCCGTACCGCTTCCGTTTGCAGGCGCAATAAGTGTAGGCGTGCCGGGTAGAGGCGGCGGTGCGGTTACAGTTACGCTCCAGATTCCCGTATAAGCGCTTGACCCGGTTGCGTTTATGGATAGAACTCTCCAGTAATAAAGATCTGCAACCATATCTGTAGCAGGTGTATAAGTACTTGCGGTCACATCGGTATCGATTACGAGACCCGACATATTTGATTTTGTAGCTATCTGAATATGGTAACTCGTCGCGTTCGCCGCATCGTTCCAGTCAAAAGTCGGAGTCAGGTCCTGAACTGTGCTGCCGTTAGTCGGAGACACAAGAACAGGCACGTCAGGAACGGGTAGGGGTGCTGTCAGCGTCACTGACCAGTATGCACAGTAAGCGCTGGACCCGCTTGAGTTCGTAGCAAGAACTCTCCAGTAGTAAGTTCCGGCAGCAAGATTAGATGCGGGAGTAAATGTACTTACTGTAGGTGAGCTTGTAGCTTCGGGAGAAGCGAATGTATTATTGTTGTCAACCTGAATAGTATATGAAGTTGCGTCAGTCACATCATTCCAGTCGAAAGTCGGCGTTAGATCAGCTACGGTGCTTCCATTTGTAGGAGATACAAGGGTTGGTACCCCGGGTGGCGTTCCGCCCGGGTTTAAAGCCGCCTGCAGATCGATCATGCCATAACCGGCTTCCTTATCCCATCCCGCTGTCTCAACATCAATGGCTGTACTTTTCATTAATGACGCGACCTGAGCAGGTGTATAAGTAGGAAATTTTGACTTTATAAGAGCTGCGAAACCGGCAGCGTAAGGAGTCGCGCATGAAGTTCCGTTGAAGTATAGGTAGTAGTTGCCCGTCTGGTAACCGGCTGTTCCGCTGATATCGGTCGCCGGAAGAATAGTAGGAGCAAGAAAATCTACTGATGCTGCGCCGTCTGCGGTTGTTGTTCCGTAATTTGATCCCCACCAGTATTCGCCGTCAACCGTCG
This sequence comes from Candidatus Delongbacteria bacterium, assembly GCA_003477045.1. GTDB lineage: Bacteria > UBA4055 > UBA4055 > UBA4055 > UBA4055 > UBA12480. Next base: position 505 of record DMTS01000207.1, on the reverse strand, counting down.
TTTTATCCTTTCTTTTTCCGTCCGGAGAAGCTGCACCGACAGCAAGACAGTTTGCGTGGTTTGCGGGATAAGAGATAGATGTCGCATTTTCATTTCCGGTAGCGGCCATAACGACGCTGCCTGCATTGTATGCATAAAGAATTGCAGCGTCAGTTGCAGGTGAATACCCGGGGCTTACGGCAGCTCCGAGGCTCATACTGAGAACATCTGCTCCCTGATCGGCTCCCCATATAAGCGCGTCTTCTATCGAAGTGAAAGCCATACTGCCTGCACTGTCAGCTACTTTCAGAGGCATTATCCTGCTTGCGCCTGCTGTTCCGGCAACTCCTTTTCCGTTATTGGCGATTCCCGCAGCCACACCCGCGCAGCATGTTCCGTGTCCCGGTTCCGCGCTGTTGTCCATCGGGTTCGTATCTCCGTCGCCAAAATCATATCCTGCAACGTCATTTATATCTTCGTGAGCCGTATCTACACCGGAATCGATAATACCGATCACGACCGTTGA
>DMTS01000193.1:11221-17966 GCA_003477045.1 Candidatus Delongbacteria bacterium | reverse complement strand
ATAAGATTCAAACCATACGGGCTGAGGTGCGTAATTAATGTGCGTTTATGCGAGATGAACGGGCTGAGCTGTCCGCTTGAAAGATATTTCGGAAAGAGTGATACAGAGGAAATGAGGCTAATTTTAAATTCGGATAATATAAATAAGAAGCTTTTAGTTGTTCAAAAAATCCTGACGAAACATTTTCAGGCTCTTCCGGTAAAAACAAAGATCATAGATATAATAGGATATATAAATATCAATCACGGTTGTTCTATACCTGACCTTGCAAAAAAATTCTCAATGAGCACAAGTTCGCTTGAAAAGCTTTTCAGCTCGTATATTGGAATTTCAGCTAAGAATTATATGAAGATCATCAGGCTGAATAAATCTGTCAGGTATTATAAGAAGCAGTCGAAATATTATCCTAATCTGACAGCTACGGGGAACGAAGCGGAGTTCTATGATCAGTCGCATTTCATAAAGGACTTCAAACAGATATCGGGAGTCACTCCGGGTCAATACTTTAGAGAGAACAACTTTTTTAATATATTTCTGATCAGCTCGATCGAAAAGAAGACGGAATAATAATTTTTCCGTCGTAGAAATATTCCGTTCACACCTTCCGATCGCCGTTTCGGGCGTAAATAATTGTTTTAAAACCTTGAAAGTATTAAAATACCATTGATGTTGATAATTGGGAATTCTGAAAATTACGGAATTTTACAATTTATTGAGATAGAAAGGTGATAAATTACAAACAAGTTGCCCGGGAGGCCTAAAATGAAGATGTATATTCCTTTTATCGTAATTCTGCTGCTGATAGTATCATGCGCAGACAAGGACAAAACCTACAAGAAAGAAATTTCGAACGGTATTGAATTCATAACGAACGAAAATGTGCCTGCAGATCCGAACTTCAAGCTGGAACTTAAGGAGGCTGTAGCTATTGACTGTAACGAGGTAAGTCAGGCTGATACGGCAAATGCGGTACAATTGAATAATGTGGAACTGGATCAGGACGGAAATGTGTATGTCTTAGACGCCAGAAGATCAAAGATCCACAAATTCGATAAGAACGGAAAAAGACTTCTGACTTTCGGCGGTTTAGGGCAGGGACCCGGGGAGTTCATAGGCACCGGATTCTTCGTCGTCTGGCACGACACTGTTTATGTCCCGTTCGCTCAGGCACTCAAGATCATAAAATTTACTAGGGACGGAAAGTATATAACTGATAAAAAATACAGCAGCGCGCTAGATTTCCCGGGAATATTCTGGAAATCGAGGAATTTTGTCAGCGGTATAAGCTTTGAGCCCGTTCAGGATGAAGGTCCGGGCGTATTTAAAAGGAATCTCAACCTTTTCAACGACAAATTCGAAAGAATGCATACTTTTTATCAGGATAAAAACGATTTTCAGAATCCTGTATTCAACCTGAATTTCGTGCAGAATCCGGCAGTAGCCGTTTCCAGCGACAGCCTCGTTTACGTTCCCAGATACAGCACGAACGAATATGTGATAGATGTTTTCGATTTTCAGGGGAATAAAAAACAGGTTATAAAAAAGAATTATCAGCGTATCCCGTTTACTGAAAATGAGATCAGAAGAGTAAGGAATTTCTTCGCACGTAACGGGAATAATAATGTGACCGTTGAAGGTAAATTCAAAAATTCGATCACGCTGATCTCGATGGATAAGTACGACAGGCTCTGGGTGACAGCAGCAAAACCTGAGAAGGACAAAAGGGTTATCTACGATATCTTTGAAAAAGGCGTTTATCTCAATACGGTTGAGGTACCTGCGGACACCACAGCCATAGTTGATTTCGTCGAGAACAAACTGGTAGCCTTCGATGCGGTAAATAACAGAATGAAATACTTTGATTATTAATTATAAGGAGAGAGTATGAAAACGAGAGAGCAGGTAGCTGAAGAAATAAAGAGCCTTCTTATAAAGGACAAGAAGGTGATTGCAGCCTGGGAAGGCGGATCGGCGGCGACAGGTTTTATGGATAAATATTCCGATCTCGATCTTTATGTGGTGTGTGAGGATGATGCAGTAGAAGCTGTTTATGCAAAGCTTGAAAAATTGATCGAAAAGAATTACGGCATTGAAAGAAAGTACAGAGTACCGGAGCCGGCGTGGCACGGTTGTTCGCAATGTTTCTATAAAGTGGGAAATGTGCCGGAACTGTATTACCTCGATATAGCTGTAATAAAAAGATCAATACCGGATAAGTTCACCGAGAAGGACAGGCACGGCGATTCCGTTATATGGTTCGAAAAAGAAAAAATGATAGATCCGACTCCGACACCAAAGAAGAAAGTGATCGAAAAAGGGAAACAATTATACAGATTCATAGCTGATTCGGATTTTTTGATGGAAACCGAACTAAAAAAAGCTTTGGCAAGAAAGAATTTCACTGAAGCATATCCGGCATATTACAGGCTGGTAGCAAGTAATCTGGGCATACTGCTGAATTTAAAATACCGACCCTGCAAAGTTGATTTCGGGATCAGGTACGCGTACAGGGATTTTCCGAAAAAAGAAGTTGATCTGATCGCTGATTCATTCAGGATCACTTCACTTGAGGATATAGAAAAAAAATCAAAAAAGGTTTTAAAGCGTATCGAAGAACTGAAAAAAGAACTTCACAAAGAATGGAATTAAAATAAAAAAGGAGTGAACATGCTTAAAATTGATTTAAGTAAGTATAAAAAGGAGTTCACGGAATATACCGAATTGAGGGTTCAGGAGAATAGGAACACGAACATAGTGCTTGTAAACGGAGACATAATGGATAATTCTTCTTCGGCTTCAAGCGGTATATCTGCAAGAGTGAACAAGAACGGCAACTGGGGATTTGCTTCAAATCCCGTGATATCAGATGAAGAAATAGAGAAAGTGATACTGTCTGCCACCGAGAACGCTAATTTTCTGGGAACCAAACAGAGCAAAGGGAAGGTAGCTTTTCAGAAAAGACCGCACTCATCTCAAAACGAATTCTATACTAAGCAGGACAAAAAAGATCAGAACGCTAAAATAGAATTTATGAAAAAACTGGACGATTATATTAAAACGAAATATTCAGACCTTTCTTCAAGAACTCTGGTTCTGACAGCGCTTGACATGGAGAAGAACATGATTACTTCAGACGGTTCAAATTCATATTCCATGATCCCCAAGGCTCATATTTATGCCATACTGAACAAAAATGTAAACGGTGAGAATTTTGAAGTGTTCAAGGTTACGGGCGGAAGCGGTCAGTTCGAAGATGTTTTTAAAAAACCTGAAGACCTTTTCAAAGAAATAGATGAGGCTTATAATAATCTGATCGAAAAAACCGAAGGCGTTTACGCTATTGCAGGCATGAAAGATGTAGTGCTTGACGCAAAGATCGCAGGAATACTTGCTCACGAGGCTATCGGACACACCACTGAAGCTGATTTTGTACTCAGCGGATCCGTGGCTGCGGATTATCTTAACTTAGAGGTGGCAAGCCCGCTGATCAGCCTTGTTGATTTCGCTCATACTTTCAAGGGAGAGAAATGTCCGGTTCCGGTTTATATTGACGATGAGGGTGTCAAAGCTGAAGATAAGGTAATTATTGAGAACGGTGTTTTAAAAGGATATATGCACAATAAACAGACCGCTATGCAGCTTAATATGGATGTGACCGGTAACGCTAGGGCTTATGCATTCTCGGACGAACCGCTTGTCAGGATGCGTAATACGGCAATTCTTCCCGGAAAAAGCAGGCTTGCGGATATGATAGCTTCAATAGAAGACGGATACTACCTTGTTCAGTCATCGAACGGACAGGCTGATTCCACAAGCGAATTCATGTTCGGCATAACTCTCGGCTATGAAATAAAAAAAGGGAAGATCGGGAAAGCCATCAGGGACACTACTATATCGGGAATCGCCTTCGATGTGCTCAAAAGCGTCACAATGGTTTCAGACGATATGGACTGGAACTGTTCGGGAATGTGCGGCAAAAAACAGCCGATTCCCGTTGGAATGGGCGGGCCGGCAATAAAGTGCAAAGTCAACATCGGAGGTAAATAAAATGAAATACAGAGAAATTTTGGATTACTGCATAAAAAGCTTTAAGGACAAAGGGATCGACAAATCAAAATGCACGCTTGATCAAACAGAAAAAAGAGAGCTGTATTTCAATAACGGCAGCGTAAGTATGTTCAGAACCACATTTAATACAAGGCTCAGCCTTAACGCAATTAAAAATGATAAGCTCGGGAGCATAACTCTAAACAAAACTGACAAAGCTTCTCTCGATAAGGCTATTGAAGATGCGATCGCGCTTGCGAATGCTTCCCAGCCTGATCCGGCCAACGACATAAGCGAATTTCAGCCTTCAGAGGATTTTACTGCCGGCGTGATGGCTCCGGACAACGATAAGATGTATTTCAGGCTTAATGAATTTCTGAATCATGTTAAGACGGCATATCCTATAACACATTTTGAAGAAGGCGGGCTGTCATATATCAGAACGAACTATTTCTTTAAGAACTCAAACGGGGTTGACTATTCTCAGGATCAGGGCGAGTATCAGTTCATGACTATGTTCACTTCAAAGAAAGACAAAAAAATATCGTCATTCAACTATACATACAAGCTGATGAAAGGGCTTGACGAAAAGCTGATAGATATTGTAAATCTTAAAGCTTTATTAAAGCAGAGCGCGGAAGAAATAGACGCAAAGCCGTTCGATAAAAAATTCACGGGCGAAATAATCATAACTCCCGACTGTCTAGGATCAACGCTTTCGCCTCTCATGTCTCATCTCGGAGATTACTATCACATCACCGGAGCTTCTTTATTAAAAGACAAGCTAAATGAAAAGATAGCCAGCGAAAAGTTCACTCTCAGGGCAGATCCGGTCTGCGACTGCTACGCCACGAACAATTTTATCACCGGAGACGGCTATAAAAATCAGAATGCGGTAATTATCGAAAAAGGAGTGTTGAAGACATTCCTGCTCAGCCTGCACGGTGCAAAGAAAACCGGAAAAGCAAGATCTTTGACGGACGGATCGAACATGAGCGTGGATACGGGCGACACAGCTTTGGCGGATATGATCAAAAATACAAAACAGGGAATACTTTTAAGCAGGTTTTCGGGGGGAGAACCGAATAACAACGGCGACTTTTCCGGAATAGCAAAAAACAGCTATTACATTGAGAACGGCGAGATCAAATATCCCGTAAAGGAGATCATGATCAATGGTAATGCGCTCGGAATGCTCAATGACATTGAAGAAATATCAAAAGAAAGCATAGACTACGGTTTCAGCAATTATCCGTGGGTAAAAATTAAAAATATCACGATATCAGGAAAATAGCCTGATTTTTTAACTCACTCCACTCCAAGAACCCCGATAACATGTCGGGGTTTTTTGTTTTGGAAAAAGTCTGCAAATGACTTATTATTCAAGTAATTAATGACCGGAGTCTGAAATGAAAAAGAAACCTGAAAATGAAACAATAGAGCTTCTTCTTGAAAGAGGCAGCCTTAGAAATTTCAAAAAGAGAAAGATCGAGCCTGAAATACTTGATAAGATCCTGGCTGCCGGGATACAGAGCGCATCGGGCGGAAATCTTCAGCCGTATTCTATCATTGTGATACAGGATCCCAAAATGAATAAAAAACTTGGAGATCTCTGCTATCAGAAATTCGTGGGAACTGCACCTGTCAATCTTTTGTTCTGCATTGACTGGAACAGAATGAAGCAGATCGCCGATGAAGGCTGCGCTCCATTTTCGGCGAATCACGCGTTCAGGCATTTCTGGATAAGTTTTCAGGACACGATCATCGCAGCTCAGAGCATCTGCACGGCAGTTGATTCTTACGGTATGGGTTCGTGCTATATCGGAACGATAATGGAATTTTTAGAAAAGCTTATTAAGATGTTCGAACTTCCGAAAGGTGTTTTTCCGGTCGTTCTTCTGCCTATCGGTTATCCTACAGTCAAGATAAGAAAAGCGAATAAATTTCCTGCCGAGTTTATGATCCATCATGAAAAATATCAGCCTTATGACAATAAAAAACTCTTTAAAGCATATACTAAAAGGCAGAACAATACTAAGCATGATCCAGATGATAAGAAACTTAAAATCATCGAACAGAACTGCCTTGATGTCGGCGGAAAAGAGCTTGCAAAGAAGTGTCTTAAAGAGATAAAAGGTAAAGGATATATAAATCCGATCCAGTACCGTTTCGGACTGCACTATCCTGCGGGGGAGATGCCTAAACTGAACGAAAAATTTCTCAAGATACTAAAAAAGCAGGATATGGATTTTTTTGAAAAGTGGGAGTCTGTTAAAAAGAACTGACAAATTCTGTCAGTTGGCATAAGTAAGATTCTATAACAATTGAAAATTCATAGCTAGAATAAATTGGCACAGCTCTTGCATTTTATATCGGCAGGTAAATAAAAAGCCAAAAAGGAGGGCATCATGAACCTGATAAGATGGAAAGAACTGGACAGCCTGGACAAGTTGATGAATAACTTCTTTAACCAGGAAGCAAACCTAAATATGATCAAATGTCCTGCATGTCACGCAGATGTTTATGTAAAAGGCGACAGTATAGTAACAGAAATCGATATGCCGGGAATTGATCCGAAAGATGTCGAGATCTCGATCGAAGGCCATTATCTGAAGGTACTCGGAAAAAGGCATGAAGAGAACGAAGTCAGCGAAAATGATTTTTACAGGAAGGAAGTGATTAAAGGTTCTTTTGAAAG
>DMTS01000193.1:0-11197 GCA_003477045.1 Candidatus Delongbacteria bacterium | reverse complement strand
TCGGGCTTTCTTTTATCTAATAATAAGCTACGATACAGTAGAACTTTTTGTTCCCGTCAAACGGGGCGGTCCACGATGTTCCGTCTAAAGTTCCCGTTTCGTCAAGATAGAATGTGCCGAACGGGTCGGATGATGAAAAGACCTGATAATATGAAGCCAGCATATAAGGATCCCACTCAAGTATTACATTTACACCGTCATTTGAAATTCTGAGGTTGAAATTTGTACTGCCGCCTGTTTCAAAGTTCGCAAAAAGTGTAGCGTCGTTTTCGGTTACTGTATAATCGAATTCGTAATCTTCAGATAAAACAGCTTCAGTATCGTCCGTCCAGTTAACNNAACGATCTTCCAGACCGGCGTTGCAAAATCCCATCCGGCATTCGTGAAAGTTGCGAGAGTTTTCATTTCTGTGGTCGTTTTACCCGTAGCTGCTCCAAGCGTGCTTGTCTGACCGCTGGTTTCAATATCCCAGAAATTTGCGGTCATCTGATATCCGGCTCCAGTGCTGACATAGCCTGCAAATCCTCTGTTCACCGGATTAATGGCACCTTCATATACGACACTACCGGTCGAGTAGCATCTGAGCACTTTTGCATTGTAGTTCATCCCGACGAACCCGGCTATTACAGTGTCGGCCGATCCTGTGTTACGGATCACATTTCCGGTTGAATAGCAGTCGCTTATCAATGCCGAATATTGAATACTTCCGGCAAAACCTCCAAGATAAGCATTACCTGAAACATTTCCCGTAGCGAAGGAGTTTTTTATATCCCATCCATCGTAGATATTTCCGACAAGACCGGCGACATAAACGGTACCGGTTACATTTCCTGATGCGCTGCAGTTTAAAACAGAGCCTCTGTTGTATCCCAAAAGTCCTCCGACAGTGTCTGTTCCGCTGACAGTACCTGAAGCTTTACAGTTCGTGATCGAACTGCTGTAGTTTAGTCCTGCTATACCGCCCGTATTTTTTCCGCCGGTTATGTTCGCTGAGGATGAACATCCGGATACTCCTCCGTAGTAATTGCAGCCTGCAATTCCGCCAATTGTTTCTATAACACCAGAGACCGTTCCTGAAACGGTGCAGTCGTATATATTGCTGCTGTACTGATAACCGATAATACCCCCGACATAGCTTTTTCCCGAGATGTTTATCCCGCTAAGATTCAGATTGCTGACCGTACTTCCGGTCGATTTGTATCCGAACAGCCCGATATAATCCTGCGCAGGTCTGTTGATATATAATCCTGAAATCGTGAAGTTCTGACCGTTGTAAGTTCCGTAGAACTTTAGAGCAAGGTTTCCGATCGGACTCCAGCCTGCTCCGCTGTCCCATCCCGAAGATGCAGTTGCATCAATATTAACTGTTTGTATGTAATAAGCTGACCATCTTGAAAACTGTGAAGGAACAGGTACTTCGGTATCGGAGGCTGTGATCCAGTATAAATTAGCAATATTTGCAACCAGATAAGGACTCACTGCTGTTCCGTCGCCGGAAGGCTGTTCAGGCGTTTGGCAAAATAGAGCAGAACTAATTACCAATACGCATATCAATAAAAACTTATTCACTTCCAACTCCGTTTAAATTAAGCATAAAATACGGATAAAAAGCAAAATTGTCAAACGGGAAAGTAAATTGTGACTTTTTGGGGGGAATAAATCTGTTTTTGACACGAAACTGCATGGTGATACTCTGATCTTCAAAATAATAAAGCCCGAAAAATTTCGGGCTTAAATCAATATCAATAAGATTTAACATCAGTACGGATAAACAACAACAGTTCTGTAAAACTTCCCTCTAACTGAAGAGACATTGTTGTCGACCCAGTCCGGATCCGTTACACCTGATGCTTCTAGATACCATTCGTCCGGGAATATTTTGTTCGGATCGTCAGAAGAATACACATCGTATGTCGCTCCCAGAGCTCCGTCCCAGGAAAGAGTCGCGCTTGACTGCGTTGATGAGATCGCATAGCTCGTTGCGGGCTGCAGCGGAAGGTTTTGCCATGCAAGCCACGGGTATTTTGAGTTGTTTATAGTGTCAATATACCAAATATCTCCTGTTCCGTCCGCAGTAAGGTACTTAAAGTCCCATCCCGCAGGTTCGAATGTAGAGTAGGAATTCATTTCCGCTGTCGTTCGGCCTGATCCTCCGGAGCTTGATGCTGATCCAGAAATGTCAGTGTCCCAGAAGCAATGCGTTATCGTACTGTTATTGTAGGCGCAGAACCCTCCGGTTATTCCTGAACCTGATACTGAACCTTTGCTGTAGCAGTTGTCAATTAAGCTCGAAATGTCCTGCTGATAATTGTATCCCGCGAAACCACCCGTATAGTCATCTGATCCGGTTACGGTTCCTGTTGAATAAGAATTCGTTATCTCCGAATCGAAATTTTCTCCGGCGAAGCCGCCTGTTTTGATCCCCAGTCCTCCTGTTCCCGTACATTCAACGTTACCTGTAGAGTAACATCCATTAATCGTGCCTGAAGAGAAATTGGTGCCGACAAATCCTCCCACGAGACCTCTCCCGGAAACGTTTCCGGAAGAATAGCTCCCGGTAACATTACCTGTGCTGTTCTGCCCGACAAGACCTCCGACTCCGACATTTGTTCCTGATATAGTTCCGGTTGAACTGCATGATATAATTGTTCCGGATTCATTCGCGCCTGCAATACCTCCGACACTGAAAGCACCCGATACTGAAGCAGACGAACTGCAGTTTTCAATTGCGCCTTCCAGATTTCTTCCCGTGACGCCGCCTGCCTCGCCTCCCTGAGCATTAATAATTCCGGATGAAGTGGATCCGGTTATCGATCCAAGATAGCAGTAGCCTGCTATAAGGCCGTTTCTTGAATCATCGGATATTATAACTCCGTCAATTATATTGACTTCAGTTATCGAACCGTCTTTTAAGACCCCGAAAAGGCCAAGATCGGTAGTTCCGGTCTGGTCGATCGTCAGGTTAGTAATGCTGTAACCGGTGCCGTCGTAATTACCGTAAAAAGACTGGTTGAATTCAGTACCGATTTTTCCGATAGGTTCCCAGTTAGAATATTCCATCAGGCTTATATCCGCTGTTTGTCTGAAATATTTGTCTGAATGAAGAGATCCTGTATAATTCCTGATGTTATTAAGTTCATACGGGGTCGAGATCAGGTAAGGATCAAGCTCGGTTCCTGATCCGCTCGAGAATTCAACGGCGAAGTTGGCGGTAACGGTCACATTACTGCCCGGCATTGTAAAAGTGGTTACAGGTGATGTAATATCTGCAATAGATCCGCCTGAAGATGTCCATTTTGTGAAAATATATCCATCCTGAGGACTTGCCTGTATAGAAATATCAGTATTCTCGATATAAGGACTGCCCGCTGTAAGATCTGAAGCTGACCCCATTGACACATTGTTTACATTTATAGTAAGATCGAACTCTTCGGCGAAACAGGCAGTCAGAGTGATATTTTCGGCAGGCATCGTAAAAGTAGTTGTCAGTGCATTCTCATCTCCGAAAGTACCGCCGCCGCTGCTTGTCCAGTAAAGAAATCTGAAATCCGTTGAAGGAGCCGCCTGAATATTGACCACGGTGTTTTCCGCATAAGGACTGTTGCCCGTAATATCCGCTGCAGTCCCGCCGGCGGGGTCATCAGGTTGAACAGCAAGAGAGTATCCCATGTCAAAATTAGCGGTAACAGTAACATTCTCTCCGGGCATAGTGAAGGTTGTTGTCAGAGAGTTAATATTTCCGAACGTACCTCCTCCGCTGCTTGTCCATCCTGTGAATGCATATCCGGACTCAGGAACTGCCGTAATGCTTACTACCGTACCCGCTGAATATGGTCCTGTACCGGTGTTGTCCGTTGCCGTACCGTATAGAATATTGTTCGAGCTCATGGTAAGTGTATAAAGCTGAGCCTGGAAATTTGCAGTTATATCAGCGGCTTCCGCAGCGACTATAAAAGTAGTTGTGGGAGAATTAGGATTTACAATAGTGCCTGCGCCGGATTTTGTCCAGTTGATGAAAGTGAAGCCGCTGTTCGGCGTTGCGGTTATTGTAACCGGAGTTGAGGGCGGAAATTCTCCCGCTCCCGTAACAGTCCCGCCCTGAGCCGGGTTCGAGATGACTGACAGGTTCACTGAGTACTGCCATGAAAGGAAAGGATATGCCGCTCCGCTTACTATGTCCCATACAGGAGTGGAAAAATCCCATCCGGTAAAAGTTGACTGAGTTTTCATTTGAGCGGTGGTCTTTCCTGTGCCGTCCGCGCTTGAGGAAAGTCCTGAAGTCTGAGTGTCCCAGAAGCAGTTTGTCGAAGCATAAGTTCCGCCGGTTATAATTCTTCCTGAAAATCCGCCAACAAAACCGTTCCCGACAGCTGTACCCTTTGAATAGCAATTAACAACAGGAGTTTGATAGTTGTAGCCGACGAAACCTCCCATCATACTGCTGTAAATGTAGTCGCCGCTGAACGTGCAGCTCACGTTACCTAAAGCGTAAGAATTCTCTATCAGTGCCATGCCGTTAAGACCCATTGCATAGCCGGTAAAGCCGCCGAACCTGTCGTTGCTGATGCTTGCACTGTAAGACTGAACGTTCCCTGTCGCGTAGCACATTTTTACAACACTCTCCTCGATTATCCCGATCAGCCCGCCGGCCGTCGAAGACGCAGAGACCAGACCCGTTGCAAAGCAGTTCGAAACAAGAGTGTCATGCCAGCTGTATCCGATCAGTCCGCCGAGATTACTCCAGCCCCATACAGTACCTGTAGCAGAGCATGATGTTATAGTTGACAGCTGGCTCCACCCGATAAGACCGCCTGCGGTGCCACCCCCTGTTATATCAACTGATGAATGACAGTTAGTTACAGTTGCCTGGTACACTGTTCCTGCAAGTCCACCGATCTTATCGTTGGCAGTTAAAGAACCACCGACTAAATTAAGATTTTTAATTTCAGCGCCTGTTCCGACATAACCGAACAAACCGACATATTCGCCTGAATACTGAGGATAGGAAGAGGTCAGACTTAGTATAGAATGACCGTTGCCGTCATATATTCCCGTGAATGAAGTTCCGCTGTAGCCTATGGAATGCCAGCCTTGGCCTCCGTTCCATGAAGAAGTAGATGAAGCATTGATATCAGCAGTCTGGATAAAATTGTCGCCCCAGACATTTGAATTCTGTTCGATCCAGTACAGATTGTTAAGCGTAGCGATCTGGTACGGATTCCCGATCGATCCGTCACCGAGTGTCGGTGGTGTTGCAGTCTGCGCATGAAGCGCAAGTGTAAATAACGTCGCTATCATCAGTAAGTACTTCATTTCATACTCCTTTAACATTTACTTCGGCACTTAAAATACGAAATAAAACGAGGAGTGGCAAGCATATAATCGAGTTGTTGGAGGATTTAACAGATGTTTATGAAGTAAAATTCAGTATTTAAAATATTTTAGAACAGTATTGCCGTCTTTATCTGTACCGGCTTCTTTAAACCCGTACTTCTTCAATACTTCGATCCCATTACGATTTTCTTTCCACAGTGTGTCAAACATTTCAAGTCCATTCCATTCGTCAAAGAACACAGATAAAATATGATCAAGAGCTTTCCGGCTTATTCCCAAGCCCCGGAATTCATATTTGACTTTGATATTAAGCTCAGCTGTTTTCTTTTCAGGATCGAACCTGTGAAAACTGACTTCTCCCGTGCAGGCATTTTCTACGAATATCAGGTAATAACAATTCTTATCTTTACCTGAAACGAACATACTCTCGTACCACTTCCGATATCCTACCTCGTCAACAGAAACTATCCCGCCAACATCAGCCATGGTCTCCTCATCTTCCCAGATGCTCTTAACTTCCTCGTAATCAGAGAGAGACGGTATTCGGAATTCAATGCTGTTCATGATTGAGTTTCAATTTTTTTAGTGTATACCTAATTCACCGCAACTACGACATAGAATTTCATTGTTCCCGAAGTGTCGGGATCGTTCCATAAAAGCTCAGTTACATTTGTTTCAAGTGTCCATGATTCTGAAGGAAAAGCTGCATTAGGATCAATTGAAGAATAGATGTTATAGGAAGCCGCATTCGTGACAGAATTCCATGAAAGCTCTGGTCCGGAACCTGAATAAACTATCGAAGCGTTCGGAGGAATGATCCATTCGCTCTCATAGAGTGATTGAACCTCATTTTCTGTCAAGGCAGTATCGTAAATTCTTACTTCATCAATGTAGCCGTGGTAGTAATAGTCTTCGTTGTCATCATGATATCTTCCGATCCACATACTGTTGGGAAAGTTGTATTTAATATTGCCTGAAACCGGAATGGAATTAACAAGCTGACCATCCCTGTAAATTTTAGCGTAACTGCCGTCGAAGGTTCCTACAATATGAGTCCATTTGTACAGTTCAAATTCAGTATAACAGCCTGAACTCCACCATGAACTCGTCCCTGTCGTGCTGGCAATGTTGCCGATTCTCGGTGCCGCGTCGGTAAAGCAGAGTCCGTACCCGCTTTCATTTGATCCCGTATCCCAGATGCTGTTAGCTATACCCGCATAAGTTTTGCCTGTAGAAACATTAACCCATGCAGAAACGGTGTAGGTATAGAGCGGATTTAAGACTGAATTATTTGCTACCTCAAGATGTGCCGAAGTACCATCGAAATAATATGCTTTATCAGCATCGCCGAACCTGTCAGTAGAGAGAGTTGCCCCGTAAACAGTCGCGTGAAAATTATTTCCGCTTTCGTCGTTAGAGTTTCCGTTAAATGGATAATACGCTACCAGATTCTGGGCAAGATCGGCCGTATATGCAAAAGAGATTAAGCCTGTCAAAATTAATGTAGTTATAAACGATCTCATTACCGCCTCCGTTTAAATTGGGCATAAAATACGGAAAAAAAATAAAATTGTCAAAGAGAAAACGGGTGAGATATAGACAAATTAACATTTTACGAAAAATTCCTTTGATTTTTTTCTGTTTAAATATTATAATCTTTGTTATGTGATTAATGAAAATCATTGATATAAAAAATTTGAGGTTGAACTATGAAATCAATCAAACTGACATTATTCATTCTGTTTATTGTCACAAATTTTCTATTTTCCGCCGATACTTTTGCGGGGACGGGTCTGGAATTTGACGGAACTGACGATTATGTTGATCTCGGAACCTCATCCTCTCTTAAACCGGTTTCTGCACTGACAGTTGAGATGTGGGTGAATTCTGATTGGACAGTCACAACTTCACAAAGGTATATCTGCAACACTCAGACCGGGGGATACAACATCGGCTGTGACGGTACCGAATTAACAGCAACGGCCAGACTTAACGGAACTTATCGTACTGTTTCATTTCCAAAGTCGGAGATCAGCGAAGGCAATCACCATTTTGCTTTGACCTGCGACGGGAGGTATGTAAAGCTTTATATGGATGGTGACCTTAAAGGAATAAACGATGCCGGTGCAGTTTACCCGATAGAGTATAATGCGGTTAACAGCACACTGTTGGGGGCGGAAGTTGACGGACTAAGTAATCCGACCGGTCAGTACTTTGACGGCAGGATTGATGAAGTGAGGGTATGGAGCGTGGCGAGAACGGACAGTTTGATAAGAACTTCAATGTACGGAAGTTATCTCGGAGCCGAAACCGGGCTTGTTTCATACTGGCAGTTCAACGAAAGTACGGGCAACATTATCACGGATGCCAAAGTTGTAAATAACGGAACTATGTTTAATATGGATGATTCCGACCGGGTATCTTCAACATTTCCTTTCGGACCAGGACCATCCGAAACGCAGATAGTGAGCTCAACCGGTGTCGTATGGTGGGACTATGCCTGCTTTTATATGGACTTCACGGAAAAGACCGGAACCGATACGATCGTAGTTAAAATGCTGAATAATGCAGTCGGACAGCCAAATATTACGCCAGGTGATGAATATGAGACTCTGAACGAGAATTTCTGGGTTGTCAACAAATACGGCAGCGGGACTTTCAAAGGTACTTTGGATGTAAATGTAAATTATGATATCACATACGAAGACAAAAATCGTCCCGAGAGGATTCGCCTTTTCGGAAGGCCTTCATGTTCGGAAGGAGAATGGACTTTATACACGGCTGCTGTAGATGTAGATGATGAAAGTGACAAGATCTATTTCAACGAGATCAGTAATTTTGGGCAACTTATAGCGGCAAGAAAACTCGCAGATGTTTCAAACTTCTCGGCGACTGCTCTTGAATTTGACGGCATTGACGATACAGTAAATCTCGGAAATATCCCCGAATTTAACAATTTCGGTCCTTTCACGATCGAAATGTGGATAAAAGCTTCTGATATTACTACTGACAAACAGATTCTGAGCAAAGGTGACATAAATTTTCTCTCTCTTGATAGTGACTGCGAAGATATTGAAGGTGCGGGGTACGAGATCTATCTTCCCGGTACTTCAAGCGGATGGTGGGAATTCCGTGTGCCTGTGACTGCCGACGAGTGGAATCATGTGGCCTGGACTTATGAATACGGTGTCGTTAAGGCTTACTTCAACGGCGTAGTAGTCAGGACGAATACTCTAAGCCCTTATCAGATCAATTCCAACACTGACAGCCTGATGATAGCGTCTTCCGGAGTTTTATCACCGTTCGCGGGAGTTATTGATGAATTAAAGATCACAAACCGCAAAAAGACAGAGCAGGAAATAAGGGAGTACATGCATATTCCCCTAAAAAATGATGAGAGCAGCATGGTGGCTTACTGGCAGTTTAACGAAGTGAGCGGAACGGAGATCAGAGACAGCTATTACGACCATCACGGAACGATGATAAATATGGACGAATCTGACAGGATAAATTCAACGATTCCTTTGGATGCAGGTACAAGTGTATCTCAGACATTCACAGGAACAGGAATGATCGATTTTGCCGGAACTGAATTCAGGATGACGGTATATAACCCGCTATTAGAAGATTCTTTGACGGTTACAAAGATCGATACCCTGCCGAATATACTTCCGGATAATGTCATTTTATTTCACAGTTCATACTGGGAAGTTTATGATTTTGGCGGTCAGATTACAGACTGCGATATGGTTTTTTGCAACCTTCCTTATCTGACAGAAGAGAATTCATCTGATCTGAATACTGTCAAACTGTACAGAAGAGCTTCAAACTCCGATGGTCAGTGGACGCTTCATGCCTCTGCATCGTCAGTAAGTATCAACGGAGTTTTGAACGAAGTCATATTTGAAAATATCAGCGATTTCGGCCAGTTCATGGTTTGCAGTAAGGATTTTCCGGTCATTTCAGTTAATCCGGTCTCATTTTCTGAAACTCTGCCTATGCTGAGGCATTACGAAGCAGACCTGATAATTAGTAACGAAGGCCTGAGTGAACTTGAATACAGTATAACTCAATCAGCCTCGCTCACAGAAGCAATGAGTTTCGTTAAAGACCACGGCGGTCAGGATGATTTTAGCTATACATGGGCAGACAGCGACGATCCGGGAAGACCGGTCTATTCGTGGAAAGATATATCGGCTCTCGGAACTGAGATCATAACGAACGGAGATTATACTTTTTCCAATTATGAAGGCGATCCGGAATATTACCTCGACGACTGTTATAAAATACTTCCTCTGCCTTTCGCATTCCCGTTTTACGGCGAATTTGCCGACTCTGTAAAGGTTTCCTCTAACGGACATCTTCTGACGGGGGACTGGCATTTATCAGATTATGCAATCCAGACGATGCCTGACTCATCAGGTATTAACGGTGTGATCGCACCATTCTGGACTGATCTGGATCTGACCATGGGAGGTCATGTTTATTATTATCATGATGCTTCTGACAGTTCATTCACGGTTCAGTATAATGATGTTCACAAGATCGATTGTGCGGATACTACATATACTTTTCAGGTAACTCTGTTTGAAAGCGGCAGGATCAAATTTCAGTATAAAGACATACAGGATAATCTTTCATATTACGCAGTCGGTATTGAAAACGGTGAAGGAACTCAAGGCTTAATGATAGCTGACAGTTCGCCTTATCTGAAAGATGAGATGGCGATAGAACTTCAGCCGTGGCTTTCACTTGATAAATATTCCGGTACTATTTCCGGAGAAACTGCCGATACGCTCAAGGTCAGATTCGACACTTTTAATGCTAATACAGGCAGTTATTCCAACAATATTATCATACAAAATAACGATACTTCCAATCCTGAAATAATTATCCCTGTTCAGATTACCGTCCCCGGGCCTCAAATGTCCATTACAGTTCCGGAGTTTGATGAATCAATGCAGAAGGATCAGACAAAGATTAAGCAGATTAGCATAACGAACACAGGCTACGGCTATTTGTCATATTCCTTCGTTCAAACCGACACTTTCCCGGAAGCTAAATCATCTTCTTTGCCTATAAGACTGAAGCGTGAAAAACCGGCTTTGAAAACACTCGCCGCAGTCAAAGGGATAGGTTTGCCTGATGATTTCGGTTACAGCTGGATAGACTCAAAAGAGATCGACGGTGTGGATTTTGAATGGAACGGGATCTCGCTTGTGGGTACCGAAGTTATAACTAACGGGGATTACACCTTCACTGAGTATCCCGATGATCAGGAATATATGTACGATGACTGCTATAAATCTGTAAGCCTCCCTTTCACATTCCGATTTTATAACAGAGAGTATAATAAAGTCAAAATATCTTCCAATGGACACCTGTTATTTGAAGACTGGGATTCCGGTAATTACAGCCCTCAGCTGATGCCTGATACCGCAAAAGTCAACGGCGTTATAGCTCCCTTCTGGTCTGATCTCAATCCTACGGGATATGGCAATATTTATTATTATTTTAATGCTGTTAAGAACTGTTTCATAGTTGAGTACAAAAATGTGATTGAAATAGATGTTCCCGAAAAGACATTTACATTTCAGGCAGTTCTCTATCCTGACGGCAGGATAAGGATGAATTATCTCGACATCGAAGACAACTACATTTATTACACTGCGGGTATCGAAAGCGGGTCGGGACTTCAGGGGCTTGTCATAGCTGACAAAACACCGTTTTTAAAGAACGGCATGTCGATCGAATTGAGACCATGGCTGTTCCTTGATTCTTATTTGGGTGCGATAGGAGAAGGCGAAACAAAACTGATAAATGTGAAATTCGATACGAATATAATTCAGAGCGGTGCTTATAC
>DMTS01000069.1 GCA_003477045.1 Candidatus Delongbacteria bacterium | reverse complement strand
TTTCAGGACGGCAACGGCAGGCTGTCGAGATTGCTGACAACGCTTCTGATGCTAAAAAACGGATATAATTTTGTACAGTACATTTCCCTTGAACACATTATAGAAAATAGAAAAGCTGAATACTATTCCGCATTGATCTCAGCGCAGCAGTATCGAAATGCAGATAAAGAGATCATCGTTGACTGGGCACTGTTTTTCCTGTCTTGCCTTGAAGAACTTATCAAAAAGCTGGAAGCTAAGTACGATCCTGATAAAGTAAAAGGCGGATATCTGAACGACAGACAAAAAACTTTATTAGATTATATCGGCTCAAGAAAGGCTGTTAAATTTGGTGATATTAAATCAGGTTTAAGTGAGTTCTCAGAAAATACATTAAAAAAAGATATTCAATATCTTATTGCTGAGGGTTTTATTGATAAGATCGGTCTTGGAAAAGCTACTGTTTATAAAAAGAGCTGATTTTTTTATCTATTTTTTCTCTTCCCTGTGCGGAAAGAATTTGTCAACTGCAATGATCAGAATGAAAAATATGAACATGAATAAAAATAATGCAGTCATTCCTTTGAATGATATGTCAATTGCCTGCGAATAAACTGATATTATCTTATCTGAAAACATAATTTTCTCCTTAATGTACCAAAGCTAAAATTAGACCGCCCGCAAGTACCGAACCGATCTGTCCGGAAACATTCGCGCTGACCGCATGCATTAAAAGATAATTTGTAGGATCTTCTTTGAGGCCCATCGTGTGAATGACCCTGGAGGACATCGGAAAAGCCGAAATGCCTGCCGCGCCTATCATGGGATTTACCTTCTTTTTAAGGAAGAAGTTTAACAGCTTGGCAAAAAGAACTCCGCCTGCGGTATCGAACATGAAAGCCACCAGTCCGAGCCCGATTATAAAAAGTGTTGACACCTGAAGGAATTTGTCCGCGGTCATCGTTGATGCGATAGTTATTCCGAGAAGAAGAGTAACCAGACTTGCAAGTTCATTCTGGGCAGCAAGTGAAAGTTTGTTGAGCACGCCGCATTCTCTTACGAGGTTACCGAACATCAGAAATCCTATGAGCGCTACAGCTGTGGGTGCGAATAAGCCTGTAAGAATTGTGACAAGTATCGGGAACAGAACGAGAGTAGCCCTCGATATTTTTCTGTCGTTCCCTCCCCCGTCCATTCTCATCATGCGCTCTTCTTTTGTGGTAAGCATTCTAATTATCGGCGGCTGAATTATCGGTACGAGCGCCATGTATGAATAAGCCGCTACCGATATCGGGCCGAGAAGATTTGGCGCAAATCTTGTCGCGACATAGATCGAAGTCGGACCGTCTGCCGAACCTATCACCCCTATTGAAGCTGCTTCTTTTAAATCAAATCCCAAAAGTGTTGCCAGGATCATTGTGAAAAATATTCCGAATTGAGCGGCAGCACCGAATAAAAGAAGCTTCGGATTTCTGAAAAGCGGGCTGAAATCTATCATCGCCCCTATCGCTACAAATATAAGCAGGGGAAAAATCTCTGTAAGTATTCCTACTCTGAAGAATATCGAAAGTGCACCTTCAACGACCTGACCTGACGGTTCGGTCTGATCAAGGACTGACGAGAACGGTATGTTTGCCAGAATTGCGCCGAATCCTATCGGCAGAAGTAAAGTGGGTTCGTAATTCTTTTTAACAGCGAGGAAAATCAGGATTCCGCCGATTATCATCATGACGAGCATCTGCCATGTCATTGATGTAAGCCCTACCATTAAACCTTCCATGCACACCTCTATATTAAAAAAGAACTTAAATTAAAAATGCCCGGGACTGGGCTCGAACCAGCACAGTATTGCTACCACCAGACCCTGAACCTGGCGTGTCTGCCAATTCCACCACCCGGGCAAAATTCAGGTTGAAATATATGATATTCTTGCGGTCAGGTCAAGACTTTTTATGCAACTAATCTTCATCCAGTGAGCTGACCAGAACTTCTCTCGGCTTTGATCCCTGATGCGGACCTATGACCTTATCCCGTTCGAGCTGATCTATAAGCTTTCCAGCTCGTGCGTATCCGACTGAAAGACCTCTCTGAAGCATCGAGACAGAAGCCATTCCTGTTTTTATAACCATTCTCTTGGCTTCTGCGTACTTTGGATCTTCTGATGGAGAACCTCCGAAGTCATCTTCATCGCCTCCCATTGCGGCTATCATCGCAGATGACGGTTTAGCTTTGATCGATATTTTATGAAAATCATGCGGCTGGCTGGCTATATGGCTGACAACCCTGCCGATCTCTTTTGTTTCAACAAGCGCGTTCTGGATCCTGACAAGATCCGAATCGCCCGGGGGAATAAGAAGCATATCTCCCTTGCCGAGAAGCGATTCTGCGCCTTTACCGTCAAGAATTGTTCTAGAATCTATCTGGCTGATCACCCTGAATGCTATACGGGTAGGAAAGTTCGCTTTGATGGAACCTGTAACGACCTTGACCGAAGGCCTCTGCGTAGCCAAGACGAGATGAATTCCGATAGCCCTCGCCATTTGCGCAAGTCTGCAGATCGGATCTTCGACAGCTTTACCTGATGTCATCATCAGATCGCCGTACTCGTCCATTATACAGACGATGAAAGGGAGTTTTTTGAACGGCTCATTGTTAAATTCATTTAATTTGAGCTCTCCGCTCTCTATCATAGTATTATATTCTTCAATATTTCTGGTGCCCGACTGATTTAAAAGCTCATATCTTGTTTCCATTTCTGTCACAAGAGCTTCGAGAAGCCTTACAGCGTCTTCGGGGCTGGTAACTACCGCGTCATCGATCCCGTCAATTTTAAGAAGATGATGTTTCAAAAGTCCGGAATAAACAGAAAGCTCAACTTTCTTNNTCAAGAATATAATTCTCGCCGTTGATCATTTTACCCAGAGCTATTGCGAGCTTCGATTTATGCTTAACGAACTTCTCGGAAGATATTATTGACTTTAGATAAACAACCGACGGATTCGAGTTCGGTATCTCAACGCCGATAGTTCCCTTGCCCGGAATCGGAGCAACGATCCTGATGCTTTTAGCTTTCAATGCCATAGCGAGGTCGTCTTCTAAGGAAGTCACCCTCGAAACTTTTACGCCTTTTGCAAGCTCGATCTCGTACTGAGTGATCACCGGCCCCGGATTTATCTTGACCACTTTAGCTTCAAGGGAAAATTCTTTAAGTTTCTCCTCAAGCTTTGTAGCTACTTCTCTCAGTTTCTGCTCATCTTCAATTATGTTCGAATTGGTCTTAGTTTCATTCAAAAATTCTATGTCAGGCGGAATATACTTGTATTTCTTATCGATCTTAGCTTTATATTCGACTGATTTTTCAACTACGGCTTCTTCGATCTTATAAGTTTTATCGTGACTTTTATGATCGGTTACAACAGGTGAGACCGGAACCTGTACAGGCGTTGTTTCTTCTTCCTTTTTTGTTTCGACAACCGGTTTCAAGGCCGCCTCTTCTTTTTCCCTCATCTCTTTTTCAAGTTTTTTTCTTGCCTGATTCTTTCTGAACCAGTTATAAACCGCATATATTCCGTTGAAAGTTTTAACAAACGGATAAGCAACGAATTTTGCTATCTGCATAACTCTGAAATTGGATATGAAAAGAACTATTACCAAAAACAGGGATATTAGTACTACCAGACTGCCTGAATAACCCAGATATTCGATCAGTTTCCAGCTGAATTTAAAACCGAGATAACCGAGCAGATCTCCGTATTCATATTTTGATGAAGCGAAAAATTCATTATCAATTCCGTATTTTATAACGCCTATCACAGATGAGAACGCCGAAGCCAGAACAAAAAACGACAGGACATTCCTCGCGTGTTTGAAAAAAGACTCCATTTTTATAAAATAGTAGCCCTCAATAAAAAGGAATACAGGTATGATATAGCTTATCTTATCNNCCGAAGGTAAGCGAGTACATGAACTGTACCATTCCGCTGAATTTTCCCAGCGAATCTTTCGATATCAGCCCGAACAGGATCATTATTCCGAAGGCTATAAATATCACTCCAAATATATCATGTAGTTTTTCCCGCGTAATCTTCATTTACCCTCTTAAGTAATAAATTTTAATAAAGCACTGCTGAAAGATACCCGACAACGCCTGATCTGTCACCCGCAATATCACCCGAATTTCTGTAATCGAGAACAACCGGTTTTAAATCTCTCTTTTTTGCGCTGTTAACTACAGCTTTGACTCCTGTCATACCGCAGGCTTCTCCCATATCTATTACCGAAAGATCGAGTTTCTTGATGCCTTCAACAACATTCTCGTCTATTTTTCTGCATTTCTCATATGCGTGATAGTGGCTCAGGTCGGATGATATTATCACAATGTCTTTGCCCTCTTCAAGCACAGAATCTATCACTTCTGAAAGT
>DMTS01000111.1 GCA_003477045.1 Candidatus Delongbacteria bacterium | reverse complement strand
CGAGCAGCTGAGATCGCAAAAGCAGAATATTCACCTTTCTTTGAAAGCGCTTACGCGCAGCTGATAAACTACAAACCTCTAGATACCAAGGCTGATATTACAACTTATCCAATTACATATCTGATCCTTGCAAACAGCGGTTTAAACGGAAACGCAGACCTGAACAGACTGATCGCATGGAAAAAGGAGAAAGGTTTTAATGTTGTCGTTAACTATGTTACAGCCGCATCAACAATTACAACAAATGATACTTGGATAGAAGGTCAGTATAATACCCTAAACCCGAAACCTTCTTTTGTACTTGTTGTCGGCGACCATGACGGAACATACGGAGTTCTTTCAGAAGTCAATCCTCCGCTTGGATCAACAGGAAGTGTTACAAGATCAGACCTCCTTTACGGAGTAATGGGAGCGACCAGCTCAACGAACAAGATACCTTCAATGTATGTTGGAAGATTTTCAGTTGTAGCTTTAGCGGATCTGACGGCTCAGGTCAATAAAACTTTATGGTATGAGAAAGAGCAGTTCTTAGTTGCGACTCCCGATCTGAATTATCTTACCTATACACTGGGTGTTGCCGGAGTTGATGCATCATATTCTGAACCTTTCGGCGATCCTCAAATATACTACGGATGGACATACTATTTCAATGCAGCACACGGAATGGCAAACTCACAGACCTATATGTCGAGTGAATCAGACGCATCAACAGCAGATCTTGAGATCAGGAACTTTATGTCCGCCGGAGCAGCATTTTATAACTATACAGCGCACGGCGATATCACAATGTTCTATGACCCGAATTTTACTAACGCTCATGTTGATGCAATGACTAACGCAAATAAATATCCTATCATGGTAGGAAACTGCTGCTTAACCGGGTCATTCGGAACTGTAGAGTGTTTCGGCGAAGCATTACTGAATGCACCGAATAAAGGTGCCGTCGGTTACATTGGAGCCTCAATGAGCACTTACTGGAATGAAGACCTTACAATGGGTGTCGGAATGGATGTTAACGGACAGCCTGCTCCGGCATTGGATGTAGCAAATCCGGGAATGTACGACGGAATTATGGCTTTAGGATATTCATCTTTGGGTGCAATGAAGCATGTCGGACTTATGGCTGTTGACAACAACAACCAGACTTATGAAGACGATTACTGGTCATCATATCACACATTCGGCGATCCGTCTTTAATGCCTTATATGGGAATACCTGCCATTCAGACGGCAACACATGACGGCGTGATCGCGCCCGGAGTAACAACTTACACTGTCACAACTACTCCTTATGCTTATGTAGCGATGGGTGATGCGACAGGAGTTCTTCACGGCGCAGCAAGAGCGAACAGTTCAGGCGTAGCTGTTGTTCCTGTGACAGCATATACTGTCGGAAATACCGGAAAACTTGTTATAACAGCCCAATTTAAAAGACCTTTCTACGCTGATGTACTATGTACAGGAGCTACAGGCGGGACTTATTCCGACAACCAGACAAGCATGAATTACGGAAATGTCACAGTTGGCGGAAACTCGACTATGCAGTTTACAATAACGAACTCTCACAGTACTGAATATATGATGGGCGATATTACGAC
Source organism: Candidatus Delongbacteria bacterium (assembly GCA_003477045.1). GTDB lineage: Bacteria > UBA4055 > UBA4055 > UBA4055 > UBA4055 > UBA12480. The sequence continues at coordinate 11,006 of DMTS01000111.1, read as the reverse complement.
AGTGACGGGATATTCTGTAGGCGAGGCAGCAAAAAATGTACTCACTTACACTGTTGCACCGAACAGTTCAAAAACATATGACCTTGTATTTTCACCTGTAGCCCAGACTACCTACAGCGGAAATATAGTTATTACTTCAACAGATACAGGCCATGCGACTAACTACATAGCGGTATCTGGAACCGGAGCTTATCCGGATATCAATGTGGTATCAACGACTTCGGCTGCATGCGAACCTGGAGCAAGCGTTTCCGGTTCATTCGATATTCAGAACACAGGTCTGGCAGGGCTAAACTACAGTCTGAGCAATGCCTATGTAGGAGCACTCGTACCGGGCGGAACATGGGCTCAGAACGATTTTTCTACCTTCCCGGGAACAGGCTGGACGAATTCGGGCTGGGTTGCAAGCTCGGGAGCGGCAAGAGCAACAGGCAGCGGAGTTACATGTACGCTGACTTCTCCATCGTTTGACACATCGGGCGCAGGAAATCCTGTTTATCTAGATTTTACTCAAACTTTAACAGTCAGAACCGGAACATGGGCAAAAGTTGAATATTACACAGGTAGCGCGTGGGTTGAGGTTTATTATACTACAGCAGCAACAACTGCCGCGCAGCATATCGAACTTCCGATTAAATCAGCGGGCACTCAAGTCAGATTTACTGCCTATACCACAAGGGCTCAGGCTGTAACGGCTTACTGGGATATCGACAACATTGTCGCATCGGCGGAAAATATTCCTTACACATGGCTGACATTCAACAGCCCGACAACAGGGATAGTAACAGGATCAGGAACAAACACAATTAACATGACTTATAATTCAGCCGGACTTGCCGCAGGTACATATGAAGCGAATATAACAGTTAGTTCAGACGATCCTGATGAATCTATGAAAGTAATAGCAGTTGACTTTATTGTAGGAAGCACGACCCCTGACGCTCCTGCCAATACTTCAGTTGTTACGGCGACTTCCTCAGAAGTAAATCTCGGCTGGGATGCTGTTTCAGGCGCGACACTGTACAGAGTTTACAGATCTACCGAGCCTTATTCAGGATTTGCTCAGATAGGCACAACAGCAACCACTACTTATAAGGACACAAATGTTCTGACGGGAAGCAGATATTTCTACTACATTACATCAGATAACGCAAAATAAATTATATCTGGAAAGCATTACTAAAGCCGGCGTGTTCTGCCGGCTTTTTTATTTTATAATCGTTGACAATTTACAAGTAAATCAGTATTTTATTAGGGACTTACCCTCCTTACAGATAAGTCAGCGACAAATCAGAAATGAAAGTAGATTAGAATATTAAATTAAAAGTTTAAGAGAGGAGAGGGAGATGTTTAAAAGAATTAAGTTAATCACGATGGCTGTCGTTTTAATGACTGCGTTGGTATTTTCTCAAAAGGTTAAGTATGATGACAGCTGGGGTTCTCAAGGCTTCAGCCTTGCAAAATCATCTTTTTCAGGTGTTTCGGTAACTCATTCAGTCAACGAATTCGAGATGGCTAAAGCGGAAATCAACGGCGAAACTTTTACCACAGTTCAGCTGCCGGGAGTGTTTCTTCCGAATGACGAAGGTGCACCTGACCTCCCAGGTTCATCAAGGTATATAGCCATACCGCAGGGCGCTAAAGCAAGATATGTGATAAGCGATATGAAAAAGGAAGTTTATCAGAACATAGATATGGCTCCGGCACCAAAAATTCCCTGGGATTCAGACAAAACTCCTATGGAGTACAAAAAGAATGGCGAAATTTATTCAAAAGACGTTTTTTATCCTTCTTCTCCGGTTATTATGTCCGAACCTACAAAGATCAGAGGGCTTGATGTTGTGATGCTTGGAATAACTCCTTTCCAGTATAATCCGGTAACTAAAGAGCTGATCGTTTACAGAGATATTAAAGTGGATGTAAGTTTTGAGGGCGGTAGCGGTCATTTCGGCGAGGACAGGCTGAGGAATGCCGAATGGGACAGAATATTGAAAAATGCCGTATTGAACAATTTAGTTTTGGAAGATGTGGTCTATAAAAATATATCTGACTCTAAAGCAGATGAATTCGAATACATTATTATATGCCCGGATAATGCGACCTTCATCAATTACGCAAATCAACTCAAGGAATTCCGTACAAAACAGGGTATAAAAACCGGAGTGGTTACTACAACTCAGATCGGCGGAAATACTGAAGCGGCTATAGAAGCTTATGTCAATAACGCCTACAACAATTGGGATACCCCGCCTTCAGCGGTTCTGATGATGGCAGACTGGGGAGCTTCCGGATCAGCCGGTACTTTATATGCCCCGACGTACGAACCAACAGCATATCCTTGCGTTTCGGATAATTTTTATGCGGATGTGATCACTACCGACGGGAAAGCGCTTCCTGAAATAACATTTGCGAGGATGACAGCTCAAACAGAAGCTCATCTGCAGACAATGGTAAGTAAGATAATAAATAATGAGACAAATCCTCCGACAAGTGTTAATTTTTATAAAAATCCTATCACAGCTCTTGGATGGCAGACAGAAAGATGGTTCCAGATATGTTCTGAAACCGTCGGCGGTTATATGAAGAATGAGCTTGGAAAAACTCCGGTAAGGATCAACGAAATATATGAAGGAAATCCGACCGTAGATCCATGGTCGATAGCAACAAACACATCTCAGGTAACCAGCTATTTCGGACCTTCAGGCAGGGGATACATTCCGGCCACGCCTCAGGAACTGGGAGCGTGGACAGGCGGAGATGCCACAGATGTAGCAAATGCAATTAACGGCGGCGCATTCATGCTTATGCATAGAGATCACGGATTTTATTTGGGATGGGGTGAGCCTGATTTTGTTTCTGCTGATATTGATCTGCTGACAAATACAACTCCGACATTTATTTTTTCTATGAATTGTCAGAGCGGGGCTTTTGATTATCCTTCAGAAGTTTTCGCAGAAAAATTTCACAGATACACATACAACGGGCAGAATTCAGGAGCCCTTGGCGTTCTTGTTGCCTCTGAAACTTCTTATTCGTTCGTGAATGACGCCTACACTTGGGGAACATTTGATTATATGTGGCCTGATTATATGAACGATTACGGAGCAGCGCCAACAAACAATGACGAATTCATGCCTGCGTTCGCAAGCGTCAGCGGAAAATACTTCCTTGATTATTCAAGCTGGCCTTATAACACAGTAAATAAAATTGATACCAACTATCTTTTCCATCTTCACGGCGATGCCTATATGGTCGTTTACACGGAAGTGCCTCAGAATTTAACGGTAAATCATCAGGATATCTTCGACAGCGATAATATCGCTTATGTTTCGGCCGATCTTGGAGCTAAGATAGCTCTTGTGGCGAACGGACAAATAATCGGTACAGGTACAGGCACAGGATCAATGACGGGTATAACAATTGTACCGCAGCCTTACGATACGCAGGTTATATTAACTGTAACGAAACAAAATTACTTCAGGTATGAACAAACGATCGTAGTTGTTGTTCCTAATTCAGGAGGAGACTGGGCTATAAGCAGTTCAAATATACCTTTTGGCGGTGTTACAGTCGGAGGAAGCTCAACTCAGCAGTTCACGATAACGAACTCACATGCTACTGAATATCTTATCGGAGATATAACAACGATCACGGCATATTCAGTTGAACTTGCGGCTAAAGATTTGAAAAACACATTGCATTATGTTATACCGCCAAGTACAAGCAGAGTATTCGATCTGATATTCGCTCCTACAGCCGAGATAAGTTACAACGGAAATATCACGATAACATCAACAGATACAAACCATGTTACTTCCTATGTCGCAGTTTCAGGATTCGGCGCTTATCCGAATATTACTCTGCCTGCGCTTGCGTCCTCTTCGGCTGCGCCTGAAGCGAGCGTGCTGTCTTCTTTTAACATAGGGAATACTGGTACCGCAGGCCTTAATTATTCAGCCATGAGCAAATCCTATACGGGATTTCAGATACCGGGTACTACCTATCATTCTAATGACTTTCAGTCAGGATTGATCTATACCAACAGCGGTGCGGTCAGCTGGGCTACAGGAACAGGCGGAACATGGAACGGTACTACTACCTGTGCTGCATTGACGGCTCAGGGTACGGGCATTATGACATCGGCTGCGTTCAGCTCATCTTTAGGGGGCGGGTTGTATCTTGACTTCGATCAGACTTGTACTTTCGTAAGCGGTTCTTCAAGAAAAGTTGAGTATTATAACGGTACCGCCTGGGTACAGGTATATTACAATAATACTCTTGCGGTGACAGATCATCAGCGGATCGCTCTGCCCGCTGCCGCAGCAAATTCGCAGCTGAGATTCACAGGTGTCAACACAAAAGCCGGTCCTACAACTTCTTCGTGGAAAGTTGATAATATCACCGTAAGTTCAGATGCTTTGCCTTACTCATGGCTGACGATCAGCAGTCCGACAGCGGGAACTGTTGCATCCGGCGGAACTAATGCAATAAATTATACGTGCAGCGCAGCCGGACTTGTTGTAGGAATATACAATGCGAATGTTACGATCGCTTCGGACGATCCTGACGAGCCGAGCAAAGTGCTTCCTGTTCAGTTCACTGTATCTAATACTACGCTTATTCCCGGCACACCATCAAATGTAACAACTACCGTTTCGGGAGCGAATCTTGTTATAGACTGGGCAGTAGCAGCAGACGCAACCAGCTATGATGTCTATTCATCCGCAGAACCCTACGGAACATTTACTTTTGTATCGAATGTCGCGACGAACCAATACACAACGACCTTTACAGAAGCCAAAAAATTTTGGTACATTGTAGCAAAGAACGCTACGAAATAAAATGTGATATTTAAAAAAGGAACCGGCTTGCTGCCGGTTCTTTTATTTTATAGGAATTCACATTATTTGTCTTAATAATTCAATTGACAAATCAAATTATTAGTTATAATATTGATATTATGATTTAATCTGACCGTTATTAAAAATGGGGAGGGTTTTGTATGAAAAGATCACTGATGCTAACTCTAATTTTAGCTTTTTACCTTTCAGCGTCTGTAGTTTCCGGCGATAGGGCAAGGAAAGTGGCTGAGAACTATTATTACAATTACGATAAAGCTTCAGTTCCGGAAGGCAGCGTAATAAAGAAAACTCTCACAAAAGAATATCTGGGGCAGCCGACATGGTATGTCTTTCAGTTCACGAAAGGTTTTGTTATAGTAGCGGCAGACGACAATGTGACCCCTATACTCGGATTCTCTTTCGAAGGCAGTATCGAAGATGAGGATATAAACAATCAGCAAAATCCGTTTGTTAAGAGGTTCAGCTTTTACGACAAACAGATCGTTCACTCTATCAGGGAAAAGAAAGTGATAAGACCCGGAAAGCAGAAGGAGTGGAAAGATATCGAATATCTGACTTTTTCAAAGAAACCGAAAGATTCCAAAGACATTGATAACATAATAACATCAAGATGGCATCAGGGATATCCGTTCAACATGAACTGCCCGTCGAGCAGCCCAGTAGGGTGTGTGGCAACCGCAATGAGCCAGATAATGTACTTTCACAGAGGTCCGTCAGCAGGATTTGGATCTTACTCATATACAGACAGCTGGGGCGATATAACAGGACCCCACAGCGTAAATTTTGCATCCCAGTTCTATGATTACGAACTGATAAAGGACTGCGACTACGGATCAGAGTTCGATACGGAAGCAAAAAAAGCTGAAATAGCAAAAATTTCATATCACTGCGCGGTTTCGGCATGGACTGACTTTAATTCCGACGCTTCTGGAGCTTATCTCGATGATGCGCTATACGCTTATGAGAACTATTGGGGATTCAGCACGGCAGCGACTTATACCTATCACGGAACTATCACCGATTCTTCTTATTTTTCTTCGACTATAAAATCAGATATCGACAATAACAGACCGATACAGTGGGGCGGATCAGGTACAGACGGTCACTCCTTTGTGATCAGCGGCTATTATAATCTTTCAGCGGGAGGCTACTGGTACTATCTCAACTGGGGATGGGGAGGAAGCTACGACGGATGGTACAGGATTAACGATCTTTCTCCTGATATATCTGATTTTTCCATAGCACAGGAATCGATAACAGGACTTTATGTCGATGGACTTCTTGCTCAGATGCCTGCGCCCTCATCCTGTACGGGGAGCGTAACAAACGGGGATGTTACGATCAACTGGACATCTCCTCCGGTTGTAGATCCTATGGCAGGCCTATATGACTACGAAGTATATAGAGACGGGTTATTACTGCATCAGATGGGCGGAACGGGTGTTACAACATGGATAGATCATGCTCTGTACGAAGGAACTTTCAATTATACTGTCAAAGCGGTATATCAGAAACCTGACGGAAGATCGCTTCCGTCACAAACATATACTGCATCTGTTACCCAGAACGCAAGTTATCCGTGCCCGCTAAACCTTACAGCTACATCATATTTAAACTGCCGAACTAAGATCGACCTATCGTGGTCAAAGCCTTTTGTAGGTACGGTCATTGTTGAAGATGATTTTGAGGATGCAGCCGGAATGTCTGTTCCTGCGGCATGGTGGCAGAGATGCGGAAGCTCGAACCCTCCTACTTCATGGACGACAATACCCACAGGAGACCTCGGATGGGTAACAATTCCTGTAGCGACCTACCCGGAATATGTATTTCAGGGTAACTACAGCTGTGGAGCGAACGGTGATGGAGACACTTATACATGGGAATACCTCATCACGAACAACAGCTTTACTTTAACCGGTAGTACGGCCGAACTGAGCTTTTATGCGCTGATGTATTCCGGTACGCAGCAGGGTGTATTTTTATATACGGGGCCTCAGGACGACTCAACACCGACCTCGGCAGAGTTCAAGCTTCTGGCGGATTACCAGCCATCAACAGACCAGGCTTGGCAAAAATACACTATAGATTTGACTTCATGGACTGGAACCTTCAGACTCGGATTCTATAAGAAAAGTTTAGGAGGCGGAGATATTTGCTCTTTCGATAATATTGTACTAGGTGCAGACACTTATCCTTCAGGAGATCAGCCGTCATCTTATCAGATCTATAATAACGGTTATATCGAAGCTACGGTGCCATGCACGGGTTTATCTCAGACTTACGAATCTACAGGATTCGACGACGGTCTTAACAGCTATTATGTCAGGGCAGGTTATACCGGTTATAATTATTCCATAGCTTCCAATCCTTCATACGCATGGATCGACGCAAATCCCGAGCCTTATTTTCTTGACGGAACTTATGACGCTGTAAACGATGACTGCGACCTTACCTGGTACTCTCCCGGTCATTTCGCTCCCCACTGGTTCGGATATGTGTGGGATGACGACGCATGGAGCTATCTGTCTTACAGTTCATTCGATGCAGGCTCGATCACAAAAGCCAGGACGTATTATACAGCCGAAGACTTCGGCATGGCTTATCCGGTATATATTTCACAACTTTCAGCAGCGTTCTTTGAAGACGCAGGTATCGAAGACTGGGTAAGCTCTCAGTTCAAGATCGCTATCGGAACAGGTGACGGAGATACAGCTTCCTATCTGCACACTTCCGCAAATCTAACCGCTATCGAAGACGGCACATGGGTGGATTACACGCTGCCTCAGACCTACACATTCAATGAACCGTGGTTCGTGGAAGTTCAGCCGCAGTCTCCAGCTACAGGAACTCCCAACATACTCTCATACGTTCATAAAGAAGGAATTGACCCGGATCAGTGGAATTCAGTCTGCTACTGGACGGGTAATGGAGGGACATATCCGGCCGGATGGTATGCTCTTACATACAATCCTCCTTACGCATACGAAGACTGGTCGATCTTATGCTGGGGATGGAACGACGAACCTGTGATCACCAAAAAATCAAGCTTGGTAAAAATGGATCCGGTTCCGTTTACTCCTTTAAAAAACAAAACCGACATTTCCAAACGAAATATTAAATCTCTAACGGGTTTTCAACATAGAGAACATTTCGGGTTAAGAAAACTCGAATCAGCTTCAGCTAAAGGCCTGAATCAGTATCAGATATGGAGGAACGATGTCAGATACGCTACGGTTACCGGAACAATAAAAGCTTATACAGATACACTTCCTCTGAACAGTAATACATACTTCGTAACTGCGATTTACACAAGCCCCGAAGGTGAATCGGCCGCTTCAAATAAATATTCTATAGATATAGCTCATGATCCGGATTCGCCGCTGAATATTACCACTTCCATTGATAACGGTAATATAAGGATCGATTGGGACGACTCTGTTTACGCATCAGAATATAACATCTATTCGAATGATGCACCTTACGGAACTTTCCTTTTCCTCGATACTGTGACTTCGAGCGAATATACCTATATACCTACAGTATCAAAGCAGTTCTTTTATATTAAATCAACTAACGTATCGAAGGGAACTGCATCGAAAACAATTGAAATTATACAGAGTGACAGGAAAAATAAATAAGTAGAACTTTTCATTTTATTTAATTTATTTTGCTGTTGACAAACAGCGAATTATGTAGTAATATGAACACCAAGTTATTACATCAAAGCTGAAAGTTTTTCATCAAAGCAAAAAGTAACGGTCTAAATACGTAAAAGTAATTGAAATACTTTTAATTTAATGAAAACCTTGGGAGGGGTCTCATGAAGGGATTTTTTATTGCATTAACCGCAATGGTACTTTCGTTATCCGCATCGGGCAGTTCTTTTGTAACTGCTGAAGGAAGAGGTTTTAAAGTTGACTATCAAAAGCTGAACTCAGCCGGGATAGAGCTTGATTTCACGGCAGGAGATTTTTATGTTTCAAATGTCGAGAAAAACGGCATTATGTTTACAGCCATAAACGGTGCAGGCAGTGTTTTTACTAGCGAAGAAGGGTTTGCAGAATTACCCTATCATGCGGTTGCGGTTCAATTGAAAGATGATAGGAATGTTACTTTGAAACTTGTTCCGGGCGAATACACGGACATTTCGCTTGACTATCCTCTCTTACCTTCCAGGGGAGTAATTTCAAGAAACCAGAACCCCGATCTGATACCTTACAAGATAGCTTCAGAATCCGTAAAAAACGAATGGTATCCCGGAAAATTATCCGAGATGACCGACCCTTTCATAATGAGAGACGTTAGAGGAACGAACGTTATCATTTATCCTTACCAGTATAATGCTTCTGAAAGGATCCTCCGTCTATATAAAAATATGACAGTAAAACTTATCGAGAACAACTCTGATCCGGTTAACCCGCTGTATGTTAAGCCGGAAAGCGTAGTGCCGGAAATGAACGGGTTGTATAACTCTTTATTCATTAATTATAATGAAACAAAAGCTCTTTCGATCGGAAGCCAGGGAGAGATACTTGTCATATATACTTCCCAGAACGGCGGACTGGCAGCGCTTCAGCCCTGGATCGACTGGAAGAGACAGAAAGGATTTAAAGTAAATCTTCTGGAGAAAGCTAACGGCACTGATCTGTATGTAACTCAAGATATAAAAAATGCCTACACAGCCAATACTAATATTCTGTATGCCCAGATCGTAGGGGATTTCCCGAACCTCAAATCACAGGTGCTCAACAGTGTTACATCAACTACCGGAGCTCAGGACCCTATGCTCGGTTGTACTGCCGGTACCGATCAGTATATTGACGTTGTTGTAGGAAGATTTTCCGTTTCTTCTGAAGCAGAGCTTACTACAATGATAAATAAATCTATAGCTTACGAGAAAACTCCTACACTCGGAGCTGCCTGGTATGAAAAAGGGATCGGAATAGCATCTAACGAAGGAGCCGGATCAGGAGATGACGGAGAAGGCGATTCCGCACATATGGATATTATTATAGCAAACAAACTGCTTCCGTTTACTTATGCATCCGTAGATAAAGCTTATCAGGCCAACAGCGTAACAAAAGCCACTATACTGGGGTATGTCAACAACGGAAGATCTCTGATAAACTATGCAGGGCACGGCAATTATGACTGCTGGCAGTCGATATACGGAGGCTATCTGTATAATTCCGATGTTAATGCTCTGACTAACGGCACTATGCTCCCCTTTGTTCTAAGCGTAGCCTGCCTTGTAGGAAATATTGAATACGCTTCCGGTCCGTGTTTCGGCGAGACATGGGTAAGAAAAAGCGGAGGCGGAGCGGTCGCAGGATGGTTCTCAACAATAAGCCAGCCGTGGCTGCCGCCGATGAAAGGACAGGATTATTTTAACGATATATTAAAGGGTGGATACGATTACTCTTCACAGCCCGGCGACGGAACAAATGTTACCGAGCAGAGAACGACGGTAGGAACTATATGCTGCAACGCTTCCAACCTGATGCTAGCCGAAGCTCCGACAGATGCTGCAACTAAAGATACTCAGGAATCATGGACGATCCTCGGCGATGTATCACTCCAGTTAAGGACAGATCCTCCTAAGCAGATCACGAATTCAAGTTCAACGGTCAATGTCGGAAGTTATACGACTACAATTACCTCCACTACCGGCGGAGCAGCTGTTCCAGGCGCGATCGTTACATTATATAAAGGCGGAGTTCACTACACCGGTACAACAAATTCAAGCGGAAGTGTAACTGTAAGCCACGGATTTGCGTCAGGTGATGCAGTTACTCTTACGGTATCCGGCTTCAATCTTGAAACTGAACAGTCAACGGTCACAGTCGGCGGCACACCAACAGTTCCAGGCGTACCTACACTTGCGACACCTTCGAACGCAAGTTCAACAACAGACCTTACACCTACATTCGACTGGAACGATGTTTCAGGCGCGACATCATATACCATAATGGTTGACAACAATTCAGATTTCAGCTCGCCTGCAATAACAAATTCACCTACAGCGAGCACTTATACACCGACAACGAATCTTGCAGCGGGTACTTATTACTGGAAAGTAAAGGCAACGAACGCAACCGGCTCAAGCGCATATACAAGCGCATGGACAGTAGTGCTGCAGACCGT
>DMTS01000172.1 GCA_003477045.1 Candidatus Delongbacteria bacterium | reverse complement strand
TCCATCCCTGAAAACTATATAGCTCATGGCTTTAGTTCCTTTTGAAGGATCATCCCAAGTAACCGTAACGGTTCTGTTGTTGTTAAGTGCGAAAACATTTGTTGGGACAGCATAATAACATTCAGTTCCAAGAACGATCTCTGAAATAGCATAATGCTGCATAGCGCTGTACACTCCGCCCCAAGGCATTGAGTGGGCAGTCTGGCTGGTGTTCGTATCCCAAGTATCTCTTAAATACAATGTCTGAGGAGTAGCTGTATCATCATAGCCGAAACCTATCATGGAGTGACCTTCTACCTGAATATAGACCGGTCTTCCCTGGTCGATNNTTGAAAATTCATAACCGCCTGTTGCAGGACCCATATCCGGATCATCATCAGGATCATCGTAACCGGTTATAGTTCTGGTGTAGTTCCAGTCAACAGTCAAGCCGAGCGCTTCATAAAACAGTCTTACGCCGTGAATACCATCCCTCCAAGCAGGAGTTGCGCCTTCTGAACCGGTATAGTCGTAAACTCCGCCTGCGCTAGACCATATAGAAGTTGAACCGTCTGCGTTTTCCCAGTTATACCACTGGTTAGTTCCCATAAAGTCAGCTGCGCAACGCTGTCCGGCATTGTAATCGTGCTCAGTCCATGCTCCATAGTACGGATCTGTGGCTTCGTCAAGATATCCTGTCCAATAGTCGTCGCCGTGACCTTTTTCTGTCCTTGCGTCAACGCCTATTTTACTTGCGGCTAGAGGGTTGCCGTCTGTATCGGCCTGGATATTTGATGGCCATACGGTGCTTGTCTGCGGAGCTACTCCGCCGTTTGCCGGGCCGGTATAGATCGTAGGGGCTCCGTAGTTGTCATAATAAGCTGCCATAATAGCTGTGGCAGTAGCTGTACATCCGTAAGCCCAAGTATAGGCCGGGACATTAGTCAGCGCGAAAAATCCTTTTTCGCCGTCTTTTCTGACTTCTTTAGGCAATTCTGTGCTGGTAATAGGTAATTCCTTCGGTGGGAATCCTGCATACCTGTAAACATTAACAACTTCTCCTTTCTCGTCAATAAAAGACTTGATCTTGTAGGAAGTTCTTTTTTCCTGCGCGTTCAAGCTTACTGCGAGAAGAAGCATTGCGATCAGCGCTACGAGCGCTGTCATTTTGAATTTTACCATAAAAACTCCTCCGTTTTGTTTTGGTTTTAATATTTGAGTTTGGCGTTTTAACATTTCTTAAACCTTCGACCTAATTACTTTTCCTAATCTTTGTATCCAAAATACACGGATACAAAATAATAATTAAAACCGGAGTTGTCAACAATATTAATCATATTAAAATGACAACACCGGTTATTTATTTTTACTTAACAAGTACCATTTTTTTAGTAAGTGTCTTTTCGGGCGTTCTTAATGTATAGTAATAGACGCCGCTGTTAAGTTTTGACGCGTTAAAATCAACTTTCCTGTAACCTTCGTTCATTTTTTCGTCTATCAAAGTCGCGACTATCTCGCCTTTTGTGTTATACACGGAAAGTTTAACATCGCCTGCTATTCTGTTGTAGAAACTGATGCTTGTAGCAGGATTGAACGGATTAGGATAGTTTTGGCATAATTCGGTTGTTGATGACACGAATTCTCCCTCGATCCCGGTCTGAGCTACATACATTCTTATGTAGAATGCGCCCCAGAGATTTGTGGTCCACTGTGTAACAGAATTCCACTGCCATGCGTGGGTTTTATCTCCGCCTTCGTCAAGCATTATCTCGTTATATGACGAGAATTCGAATTCAAGTGCTATATGCCCGTTCACCAGCGCGTTCTTGCCGTCCTCGATATCATACACATCTCCATTTGCAAGAAATGTATGTGTACCCTGGAGATCGCCGATCACAACATCGGTCGGGGTTTCGTCGAATTCAACTACCTTCCATATCAGGTCAGTTGCGTTATTAGCCAAGCCGACTTCGATCTTGTCGATATAAAGGTTTTCTTTTGTTCCGAAGTTCCAGTCCATAGCGGCTTTATTGCCGTTGTTCATCGGTTCTGGCCAGTCTGAGTAATCGATGCCCCACTCAAGCCATGCTTCGCTGAACCAGATAACATAATAAGTGCCGGTTGTAGTTGTGTTGCTATAATTTGAATCGTCAGTCACAACTGCATACCACGAACATTTACTGTTGATCGGCTGTCCGGGGATATATGCCGTAAAGGTATCATCCCCGTTATCGGTCATTACTATTGAGGTTTCGGCTTGTCCCTCAAGCGTATAATAAACAGTTACATTATTAATTCCTGAATAGTCGGTTGCTGTCAGATTTATCTCAAAATCTTCATTAGGTAGAGCCACATTACCATTATCACCCATTATGTATTTAGGCATCTCCGCTATGCTGATATCGTCGATATTCAAAAATCTGTCTAGTTTTGTATCAAGAGGAGTATAGATATGCTTCCACATGATCCTCACATACTGCTCTGAATAGTCACCCATGAAAATAGTTTTTTCATACCATACTGAATCATCAGCACCTGGAACAATAGAATCGTTTGCAATTTCTACAAAATCTGCTACATCGATGGAATCACCTGTTGCAGTAGAAATAAGAACTGACCATTTCTCAGTTAGCCCTTCAATTGTTTGCGCGTTAATGTAATACTTAAGGGTAGGTGCTCCGTTTATTCTTCTTAATGGCGTAACAAGATAATCTTCCGTAACCCAGACACCAAAATTGTTCTGTGAAGCTGATGTCGCAGAATATAATCCGCCGTGAACATTTTGATTAGCTACATCAACTGTCCATGCTTTATCCTGGGTACTCCATGCATCTCCTATCTGGAAAGTTGTCCATCCGTCAGGCATTACTCCGCCCTCAAAACCTTCCTCAAAATTCACTTCTCCCCATTCCATAGTGAATACCTGTGATTTTCCGACTAAATTATAGCCTGACAGGTCAGTAGTTTCTACCCAGAAATCCATTTTCGTTCCCATCGGGTGCCCTGTCAGGTCTCCGATATAAACATAAGTATCGGGATATCTCGGGTCAGAACAAGGTATTTCTGTTAATGATATGAATTCCTCTGGGTGTGCGCCGCTGGCATCAGTTAAAACATAATGAAGTTCAACCTGATCAAATCCGATCCAGCTCCAGTCGTTCAGATAGTCGTACGCCGTAGTGTCATATACATAAAATTGAAAACTGACATTGCTGTAAGGCTCAACTACACTTTCCGGAATTGAGAACAATCCTTCATCGTAAAGATAGACAGGATAAGTTTTGATCATAACATCGTCAACAAGTAAAGCTGACTGATCTGCTGACCCGTTGTGCCTGATTCCCAGGTAAATATAAGCATCATATGCACCGGGGTTATTTGCCAGAATAAACGGTTTCAAATCTATTACGACTTCTTTCCAGTCGGATGATGTTAGAGTTTCTTCCCATATTACCTCTGATACTCCCGGCTGGCATGGATTTGCAAAATCAATCAACAGCTGGTAGGTTTCTGAGTATTTAGCAGAATCTTCCGCTGCTACCCAAAAAGATACAAAAGCATCAACCTCAACATACACGGACGGATAATTCAAGAGGTTATCCGGTGTTTTAGCGATACTTTCCGATCTTGCCATAAAAGCTCCGCCTTTTTTTGCTGTTGGAACAACGCTCCAAAAACTGCCGTCCGCATCCAGGTCACTGTTTGTAAGGTCGGTAAAATCGCCCGTTTCAAAATCATCGATACGCCACACCATGGCAGAAAGACCGATGGTCAGCACTAGAACCATGCTTAATAAAAATTTCCTCATAATACCTCTCTCCTTATATAAATTTACATTCCAACATATTCAAACTCTTCTGAAACCGAATTCTTCAGACTCATAGAATATAGAAAAGAAATTTTATTTGCGCAATTAAAAAATATTTATGAAAAAAGTTTCGGTAGATCAAGAATGATTTTAGGATGTTTGATCAGAACATGTTTAAAAATGTTCACAAGAGTTCTTTTTTCTAATTTTTGTTTATTCAGTTTTTCAGTGATTGAATTTAAAGTATCATCATCTATGTTTTCAATGATACCTTTGATGATGTAAAATTTATGGTTCGCACTGCCCTGTATTTTTTCCCATTTTCTGTCGTATTCCGACAACATTTTACAACTTACATCTTTTGATTCTATCGCTTTGGACGCGATTTCAGCTGCTATTCTGCCGGCTTTCATAGCATTTATAATTCCGCCTCCCGAGATCGCATTGGTCTGGTGAGCAGCATCCCCTACAAGCATGATCCCGTTACCTGATATCTGCTTTAGAGTTTCTCCGCAAATAACTCCCCCGCAGGTAGTATTTACGATCGAACAATCAGGGTAATTTTTCTTCATGAATTCGTTTAGGTAAGCTGACGCTTTCTTGGATCTCGAACAAATGCCGTTGACTCCCAAACCGATATTTGCTGTCCCGTCCTGCTTAGGAAAAACCCAAAGATACCCCGTCGGCGCGATTTCTTTTCCGAAATAAAAATCAAGTCTGTCTTTTTCAAAATTGCTTCCTGCGGCAGTGTATTGAACACACGATTCAATGTCATTAAATTTCGGCATTGTTTGAATTCCTGCCCATCTGCCCATTCGTGATTCGATCCCGTCCGCGCCTATAACGATTTTTGATTTTATCCGATAAACCTTACCTTGATATTCTGCGACAACGCCAACTACAAAATCATTTTCTTTTATCAGACCGCTAACATTTGCACCGGCAACTATTTTTGCGCCTGATGATGCAGCCATTATCCCTAGTTCGTGATCGAATATCTTCCTGTCGAGAACCGCAGCTTCGCTTTCATGATTCAGATCGAGCTGAGTGCCGTTCGGAGCTACAAATCTTATTTTATACTTTTTTCGGTATTTTTTTACTATCGGATGATCCGCATCGAAAAACTCCAGCAGTCCCGCAATGCCGACAGCTTCACCGCATCTGACAGGTATCCCTATCTCACGGTGTCTTTCCAACAAAAGGGCTTCCAGCCCCCTTTCTGCACATTCTTTAGCGGCGATACAACCTCCCGGTCCGCCGCCGACTATTATTACATCGTATTTATCTTTGAAGATCATTTGGACTATCAGCAGGTTTTTCTTTTTTAGGTATTTTTCTCAGTACCATTCGTGTCATTCTGTTATTAATCTCGTAAAACCTTTTCTCAACTTCGCTGTTAAATTCTTTATTTAATATCGGTTTGTTGGCGTAATCATAAGTAATTCTTCCATTCTTGTCTCTTATATACCTTTCTCTTTCGAACGCTTCAGCCCAAGCAAAAATCTCTTCGTTGTATTTGATGATCATTTCGCTATATTCCTTTGACTCATATTCGATCGCATCGAACTGCGGTTCATATTTATCTATAATCCCTTCAAGATCGTCTAATTTTGAATCAAGCGAATTGGAATTAAGCTTTATTATTGTGAATGCTACCGCTGCAACAAGAAGCAATATGAACGGTATATAGATTTTTTTCATAATTATTTTCCTGTGAATTTATCTTTTTCGACCTGAACGCCGTTTTTAAAATACTCTTCATTGGTGAGTTTACCTTCTTTATCCCAATATTTGAAAGCTCCGTGTTTTATATCTTCTTTAAAATTCTCTTCAGATTTTTTGGATCCGTCTTCATACCAGTTCAAAAAAGTACCGTTCATCTTTCCGTTGATGTAGCTGCCTTCGTACATTTTATTTCCGTTCTGATGCCATCCTGTGGTCTTTCCATCCACTATATCATCTTTAAAAGTCCCTTCACCTTCCATTTTGCCGCTTTCGTACCAGTATCTTCTTAAGCCGTTCTTTTTCCCTTTTTTGAACTCTTCCTCGAACCTTTTGTTTCCGTTTTCATACCAGAATTCATGTTTGCCTTCCCTTAATCCGTCTGATATCTCTGATCTGGCACTTAATTTCCCGTTTGGATACCAGGCTTCCTGTACACCGTCCATTACACCGTGCTTGTACCTTTCTCTCAGTACCATTACACCATCTACTGTCCATTCAAGCGATTCGCCATGTTTTTTACCTTCATAAAAAAGTATCTCGAATTTTTTACCTTTATTGGACCAGTAATATGTTGTTTTTCCATGTAATAATCCGCTTTTGTAAAGTTTGTCCGATACCAGCTCGCCTTTGTATGTGAACTTCTGCCCGATCCCGGTGAACGGAACAGGATTTGCGGCTTCGTACATCAATCCGTTCTTTTTCTTGAGATTGTCAGCATTAACTTTTTTCAGATCCGGTTGAGATGCATCTTTCTTCCCGCAGGAGACTAAAGTTATCAACATTATTGCAGTTAACACTATCGTCAAAAATTTAATACTTCTTTTCATGAAAACTCCTTTTAATTACCCGTCAAATATACTCAAAATTATATCAAAAGCAAATATCTATTCTTTTATTCCGGCCTGATGGAGTATGTAAGCATACTTCATGGCTGTCTCCCTGTAATAGTCATATCTTCCCGATGAGCCTCCGTGACCCGACATTGAAGTCTTTATGATCACCTGATTTTTATCCGTTTTAATTTCCCTGAGCTTTGCCACCCATTTTAAAGGCTCCCAGTAATTGACACGAGGATCATTGAATCCTGCCGTTACAAGTATCTCAGGATAATCCTGAGCTTTGATGTTCTGATACGGGCAGTACGACCTGATATAGTCGAAATATTCTTTTTCGTTAGGATTTCCCCACTCGTCGTATTCCGATACTGTCGCGGACAAAGTTGAATCGAGCATTGTATTGACCACATCGAGGAAAGGAACTTCAAGCACTGCGGCTTTAAATAAGTCGGGACGCTCGTTCAATGCTGCCCCCACAAGCAAGCCGCCCGCGCTCGCTCCGGTAATTATCAGCCTGTCTTTAGATGTATATTGCTTCTCGAAAAGATGATTTGCACAGTCTATGAAGTCTGTAAAAGTATTTTTCTTTTTTAACAGCATTCCGTCGAAATGCCAGTTTTTTCCTTTTTCTATACCGCCTCTTACATGCGCTATACCCACGATGAAGCCTCTGTCAAGAAGGCTTATTCTCGATATAGAAAATTCCGGATCGTTAAAGTCTCCGTAAGCGCCGTAACCTTCAAGTAAAAAAGGATTTGTTCCGTCCTGCTTAAACTTGTCCCTTCTATAAACAATAGATATCGGAATTGTCAAACCATCAGCCGATGGGGCAAATACAAGCTCGGATTTATACTGAACGGGATCAAAATCGCCGAGAACCCGTTCCTGCTTCAGATATTTTCTTTCCCCGGTCTCCATATTATATTCAATTATCGAGTAAGGCGTAGTCATCGATTCATAGACATATCTGTAATTTTTAGAATCGAACATCGGGTTGGATCCGCCGTAAACGGTATAGCAGATATCGGTGAACTTTAACTCAGGCCCCTGAAGCGACTCATAATCCAGCACTCTTATCGTTCTTTTTCCGTTACTGATCTCGGAAACGATTATTTTATCGTTGAAAAGCTCAATATCATCAAGATAAGTTTCTGTTCTGTGAGGAATATAATCTTCCCATTTATCCCTGAAGGGAAAACTTTCCTTTACTGTAACTACCTTAAAGTTAAATGATTTATCAATATTAGTCGTTATAAAGAAAGTATCCCCTCTGTGGTCGGGATAATACTCGACTCCTTCTTTCCTGGGCATTATAAGATTAAAAAATCCCATCGGGTCTGTGCTTTTAAGATAATGCACTTCCGAAGTGTTCTTATTCGATGCTCCCATAAAAATATATTTTCTGCTTTTTGTCTTTTCTATCCAGACATAAAATGATTCGTCCTGTTCAGAGTACATTTTCCTGTCGCTTTCAACCGAAGTTCCCAGAACATGCCTGAATACTTTGTCAGTCCTGTCGTTTTCGTTGACGGTAGTATAGAAAAATGTGTTATTAGATTCTGCCCACTCAACATCGCTTACATTCTGAAATGTTTCCGGAAAAAGAGTGCCTCTTGAAAG
>DMTS01000231.1 GCA_003477045.1 Candidatus Delongbacteria bacterium | reverse complement strand
CTGACGAGTAGAATGTTCATTATTGTTTACCTGTCCTTAAGGAACTGTGAAATATTTGAATTGAATATTTCTATCGCCTGATCATAGTCTTCCGGGCGACCTATATCAAGCCAATAACCTTCGAAAGGATAGCACTGTACATTTTTTTCATTTTTGATAAGCTCAAGCATAAGTTCGGGAAAGTCGAAATATTTATTATCAGGAATAAACCCGAGAGCTTTTTTATTGAAGGCATAGACTCCCATGCTGACATTGTAGTTTAAGGTAGGTTTTTCAATATAACCCGTCAGACGGCCTTTCTTATCAGTTTCAAGTACGCCCAGATCGATCTTTACCGGTTTCTTATACATAGCTATCGTGCACAAAGCTTTACTTTTTTTATGGAATTTAAAAAAGTCGGAATAATCAAGCGTAGTCAGAACATCTCCATTCATGACGATAAAGTTATCTTCAAGCCCCTTTATCAGCTTTAAAGGAGCGGCAGTTCCGAGCGGTTTATCTTCAAAGGAATATTTTATGTTTAGATCCCAGTTCTTACCGTCCGAGAAAAAAGCCTGAAGAAGCTGTTTGAGATGCCCGACGGCCATGGTAATATCTGTCGTACCATGATATTTCAACTGTCTGAGAATTACTTCGAGTATCGGATAATCACCGATGGGCATTAAAGGTTTTGGAAGAACAGTTGTGTATGGCTTCAGCCTTGTGCCTTTTCCTCCGGCAAGAATTACAGCCTGCATAATTTCTCCTAAATGTTGTATCGATCAGGTTTATATTGATCAAGATTCTTTTTCAGCCATTCGACCGTGAGCTTAAGACCGTCGTCTAGAGTGTTTTCTGGTTTCCAGTCAGTCATTGTCATGATCTTTGTGTTATCGCAAAGCAGTCTTTCCACTTCGCTTTTATCCGGCCTGATCCTTTCCTCTTCGCTTTTCACAGTTACTTCCACTTTCATTATTTCTGCGATCTTTTTTACAAGATCCCCGATAGATATTTCGGTTTTCATGCCTATGTTCGTAACTTCTCCGAAAAGCTTATCAGAGGCCGCTATCTCATGAAAACCCCTAACAGTATCAAGAACAAGCGTCAAATCCCTTGTCGGGGTCAGATTACCCAGATTAAGTTCTGTCTTTCCGGAAAGAAGCTGGGTTATAACTGTAGGGATGACCGCTCTCGCAGACTGCCTCGGGCCGAAAGTATTGAAAGGCCTGACTATCTTAACCGGAAGTTCGAATGAACGGCAATAGCTTAAAGCAAGCTGATCTGCCCCTATCTTTGATGCTGAGTATGGGGATTGACCCACGAGCGGATGTTTTTCGTCAATAGGAACATATTGCGCCGAGCCGTAAGTTTCGCTTGTTGAAGTTATCATAAGATTAGACACGCTACTGTTCTTTGAAGCCTCGAGTATATTGTAAGTGCCTTCGATGTTAGTCTTAATATAAGCGATTGGAGATTCATACGAGTATGGTATGCCTATAAGTGCGGCAAGATGAAAGACAGTATCAGATCCTGCAACAGCTTTCATGACCGAATCATAATCTCTGATATCTCCGAAATAAGGTTCGAAATTTCTTTTCACAGGCGAATTTTCAAGCCAGCCCATGTTCGATCTGGAATTGTACCGGAAAAAGGCTCTAACATCATATCCTTTTGATACAAGAAGTTCGGTCAGATGGGAACCGATGAACCCGCCTGCACCGGTAACAAGAACTTTATTTATTTTCAAACCACTAACCTCATTTTTAATTATCGTTGATGATACCGCAAATAAATTTTATATTTTTTTTACTTAGCTGCGGATAAAGCGGAAGAGTGATTATATTGTCTATATACTTCACCTTTGAAGCGAACCTGCTTTTTCTGTAAAGCGTAAAGTTCGGTATAAGATCATAGTGTTTGCTTGTCTGTACACCGCTGTTTTTCAAAGCTGATTTGATCTCATTACAGCGTTCTTTAACTATTATAGGCATAATGTGAGGCGTTGAGAGCTCGATTTCAAAATCTGCGAACGGGAATATCACATTTTTGTTGTTTTTCAGGCAAATGTAATAATATTTATAAAGCTCTCTTCTTTTAGCGTTGTTTTTGATCACCTTTGAAAGTTGGACTATCCCCAAAGCGGATCTTATTTCATCTATTCTGTAATTGTAACCAAGCGCTACAACATCGTAACCGCTCTGATGACCTTTGTGTCTGTCATAAGTGAGAGTGGTCATTCCGTGTGAGCGGAGAAGTTTGATCTTTTCGGCTAACATATCATTGTCAGTAACTATCATTCCGCCTTCACCTGTGGTCATATTCTTGTTGCTGAAAAAACTGAAACAGCCGATATCGCCGATAGTCCCCAAAGATACGATCTTATTCTTTATTCTGCACTTACCGAACGATGAGTGTGCGCAATCTTCAATAACAAAGAGATTATGTTTTTTAGCAACTTTCATTATCTTTTCCATTTCGCATGGAAAACCTGCGTAATGAACAATAGTTATAGCCTTAGTATTTTTTGTTATCGCTTTCTCTATACTTTCAGCACTTACGGTAAGGTCAGTGCCGGATACAGAATCAGCAAAGACAACTTCTGCTCCCGTATATTTTACCGCATTAGCTGTTGCAACAAATGTCAAAGCCGGAACGATGACTTCATCTCCTGCTTGAATATTAAGAGCGAGATTAGCTATGTGAAGCGCAGCCGTGCAGTTTGTCACGGCGAACGCATGTTTCACACCGAGCATTTCTGAAAATTTTTTCTCAAATTCTATAGTAACGGCACCCATCGTGAACCATTTGCTTTTTACAACATCAGTTACAGCTTTTAATTCCGCTTTTGTGATATCCGGTTCGCTTAAGGTTATTTTCCAATCCATTTTAACTCCTGCGTATCAACATTTATAAACATCCAAAAATTTCTTTATTACTTCTTCTTTTGAGTAGTTCTTCAGGGCAAAATCTCTGCCTTTTTCATTAGGGTCATTCATATTCAGACATTCTGCTATCCCTTCAATTGAAACAGTTTTTGTAAAAGGGATTTTCTGTGTGCATAGCACATGTTTTCCTCTTAATAATGCCTGCATGACAGAAGTAGGAAACCCGTCGTGCTTAGTGTTTCTGATATAAATAAAACACTCTTCGAGGTATTTGTCGATATTGTTCACCCAGCCGAGAAAAACAATATTAGCAGGCATGTTTTCGTATTTACCTGAATTCGCCGATACAATGAACTTTGTAAGAGGGAATATTTTTGCTGCTTCTACGATAAAATCAAGTCCGTAAAAATCTTCTTTCCCCTCAGGTATGTATGTAAGTACAGATTTCTCTTTTAAATCATCTGAGGATTCGGTAAGAAGTGATTTATCATAAAAAAATATCTGGAGTAATCCCACATTATCTATTCCTGCACATTTGAGTTCCTCGATCAGGTTTTCTGAGTCAGCGAGAGTTTTCCATGAATATTTATGAATCTTTAGAGCTTTTCTTAATGCTTTTCTGCTTCCTTTAGTAACATGCAGAACATCCGAGCCGATGTAATGATTTATGTACTTTGTTCCGGTTAGCCTGCAGGCAATAATGTCATTATAGCTGTTCTTTGCCCAGAAACTGTGAATGATATCGTATTTTCTAAGAAGTAGTATTTTTGAGATCAGGTCAAGCCTGTTCCATACTTCATACTGTATCACATGAAAATGTATCAGTTCATCTTTTAGTAGATTATAGGCTAAATCAGCAAAATGCTCGAATGAAACGAAAAGTATTTTTTTATTTAACTCAGGCATGATCTTCAAGTGTTTTAATTAATCTGGCAGGAACTCCGGCAACTACCGAGTGTGACGGGAAAGATTTCGTTACCACAGATCCTGCAGCAACGACGCAGCATCGGCCAAGTTCAACACCTGTGAGGATTACCGCTCCCGCTCCGATCCATGACCCGAAACCGATCTTGACGGGTTTCTGCACCCGCGGGTACCATTTCGACATCGCCCTTGCACCGCAGTCTGAATGCGAAAGTATTGTAACATTAGCAGAGATCACGCATTCATCTACAAGGATGACTTTATCAGCTAAATCAAAAAAGACATTTTTTCCGATATAGCATTTATTTCCTATCTCGAGATTACTGAAGTCTTTTTTTGCATTGTCGATAAGTAATTTGTCCTTGAAATTTATTCCTTTTCCTAATTTCGCTCCGAATCGTGTAAGGTATTTGTTCAGAAGAAAACTCCTGCAATTGGTAATTTCAGATGCTATATAGCTAAACCCTAAGATCTGTCTTATAAAACAGATCTTTGTAAAATATAATTTTGAATAGATTATTTTCTTTAGCTTCATTTTATTTCCAGCCCGTTTTCTCTTCCTTCTTTTATATCTTCGCACATCTTTTCAACACTTTTTTGAGTTATAACAAGCTTATTTTTCGTTCTTTTTATTTTATCGAGCCAGTCTAATGGAAAAGATTTTATCCTATATATAAGTATTTCAGGCTGGAAATTGCTTTTCTTGTTCGCTGACTCTAATATCTGAGTCCAATCGAATGATTCATTGAATGCTATACAGAATAGATCAAAAAAATCTTTTTCCTCGTCCCTGCTCATGATAGCGGTGATTTTATTTGTGAGTATGTTGTTGATATTATCTATTCTGAAGCCGTTCTTGATAATTGAATTTCCATCCCGATAAACTCTGTCATTGACGAAATCTATCTGAAGCGTATCTGCTATTTTCATTCTAGAAAAATCACGAGACTGAACCAACTTGTCGCACCTAATTTTTTCAGATTCGAATTTATCGTATATTTGTTTTAGATATTCCGAGTACAGTTCATCGTTCGGTGCAAAGAAATCAAGGTCGTCTGAATAGCGGTAGTTATAATGAAAACGGTGGAGTGCCGTACCTCCTGTGAGGTAGAATGAGTTTTCAAGAGAAAATACAATTTCTAAAACCTTATCCTGCACTTCGTATAATTCTTTATAGTCTATCTTTTTTTCCATTCAAGTATCCCGATTTTATTGTTTTCTCCAAATAGAAGATTTCTCAATATCAGCACATACCTTTCAACGTAAGAGATGTTATAAGAAGGTTTGAATTCATCAAACATCTTTTTGAGCTCTTTTTTATTGAATAAGAGTCCCAGGTCAAATAATTTGTGCGTAGAATTGTACACTATTTTCTCAAAAAGTTTTTTCTTAAGACGATAGTCGTTCCCGTTAACAATGTTAATTATATGTTCGGGGTTTATATTGTAATCCCAATAGCACTCTTTAATTATTCGCAAAATATGATCATTTTTCAAAGCCATCTAAGCTTTATTTCCGTTATCGTTAAACTGTATTTCGTATAGTTTTTTATACTTTTCATTGCTTTCAAGCAGGTCTTTATGCTTTCCGACTCCTAATATCTCGCCTTTATCCACTACTACTATCCTGTCTGAATTCAGGATTGTTGAAAGCCTGTGAGCTATTACTATAACCGTTCTGTCTTTTGTGGCCATTTCTATCGCCTTCTGAACATTCTGTTCGGCTTCGGAATCCAGTGAGCTTGTCGCTTCGTCGAAGATCAGAATCGGAGGATCACCGACAATAGCTCTTGCGATGCAGAGACGCTGCCTCTGCCCGCCTGAAAGATTTGATGCCTTCGGGCTTAGCATTGTCTGATATCCGTTGTCAAGGTTCTGGACAAACTCGTCGGCATAAGCTATCACTGCAGCCTTTTTCACATCTTCAAAAGTCAGTTCTTTATTCGATCCGTACCGGATATTATTTTCAACCGTATCGTTGAATAGTATCGATTCCTGAGTGACTGTGCCGAAAAGGTCGTGAAGGCTTTTGAGCTTGATATCTTTTATATTGATCCCGTCTATTGAAAGCGAGCCCTCAGTGGGGTCATAGAACCTTTCGATAAGATTAACGAGTGTTGTCTTTCCTCCACCGCTCACGCCTACGATCGCGATCTTTTCGCCCTTATTTATTTCAAGATTTATGTTTTTCAGAATTATTTTAGTTTCATAGCAGAAGCTGAGATCTTTTATAACAAGAGATTTTGTGAAATCGTTTTTCCCCACAGCTTCGGTGGATTCTTTTATTGTCGGTTCAAGATTCAAGATGTCGAAGACCCTGTTCAGCGATACAAGCGCTCTTCTGATCTCTGTATAATATTTTGTAAGCTCTTTCATAGGGTGCAGGATCGAAAATATCGCAAAGAGAAAGGCTGTGAATCCTCCGAATGTCAGTCCCGAATCGCCGTCGAGCACCATTTTACCGCCTATAAGTAGGACTACTACGCCCGTAAGAGTTCCGTTGAATTCTGAAAGCGGAATATTTAATGACTGGTACAGGTGCGACTTAAGCCATGACAAATAGAAATTGTGGTTTTCTTCGCTGAATCTTTTAAGTTCATAATCCTCTTTTGAATAGGATTTTACTATCTTGATGCCGTTGAAAACTTCCTCTATCTTAGAATATATAACCGAATAAGTCCTCTGGATTCTTTTAGAGTATTTCTTTATTTTTCCGCCTATGTAAGAAATAGACAGTGCAAAGATAGGCACGATTATGATTACATAAACGAAAAGAGCCGGATTGATAAACAGCGCTATGGAAATATAAATAACAACCAGCGTTAAATCGCGCATACCGCCGAAGAATGACTGTATGAAAAGATCGCTGACTATGCTGACATCGGAAGTCAGCCTGACCTGAAGGTCGCCGATCTTGTGATCTTTGTAAAAATTCATTGAAAGGTCAAGATATTTTCTGAACATAAGATTACGGATATGCTCAATTGTCCTTCCCCTAAGAGATACGAAGATTATCTTGTTTAAATAGAAAAAAATATTTTTTAGAACGATAAGTATTATCATTCCGAAACCTATCATCAGGAGAAGCAGATATGGATCCGTAACTGAAAGTAAACTTTTTAAAGTTTCAAGAAATGAATCATAGATTGAAGAGTCGAAGATGTTTGATAAATTCAGGCTTGAAAAAAAATCCGAAAGTGCGCTTCCGAGGTTATCTGAAAATATAGAGAATTTATTGCCTTCGCCGGATACGCGCTTTGTGCCGAACACATAATCGAACAGAGGCACCGCCATGGTAACGCTTATTCCGCTGAGAAGAGCAAAAATCATCATCGTGAACAATCCTGCTATCATCAGCTTCCACTGCAAGAGCATAATCCGGGTTAGCTTCTTTATATTTTTCATGCGAAACTTTCCATTCATTTAATAATCATCTAAATATAAATGCTTATAAGAGTTTTATCAATAAAATTAAATTGATAAAGTGCAGAACTAATATTATATTTGGTCTTTACCTGAACAGGGAACAAAATGATCAAAACCAATTATCACATGCACAGCACATACTCAGACGGCAAAGCCGAACCTGAGGCGTATGTTAAGACCGCAATAGAGCGGGGTTTTTCATCGATCGGGTTTTCCGAGCACGGACCGACAAAATTCATAAAGCACTGGGAGCTTAAAGCAGAAAAAGTTGACGAATATATTGGTGAGATCAGACGGTTAAAAAATTTATACTCGGATAAAATTGAAATATACTGCGGGATGGAACTTGATTACTTTCCTGGAATAGAAGAAAATGCTTTTTCTAAGCACGATATAGACTATGTGATAGGCTCAATTCATTACTTTCCCGGTCAGGACGGAGAAATTTACGGAGTTGACTGCAAATTTGAAGAGTTCAAAAAAACGATATTCGATTACTTTGAAGGCGATATTAAAGCAATGGTGCACGAATATTACTACAGAATCATTCAAATGATAGACAAATTCAATCCTGAAATGATAGGTCATTTTGATCTCATCAAGATCAACAATAATGGTCAGCAGTTTTTTAAAGAGAGCGAAAACTGGTACAAAGATGAGATCATGAAAGTTCTTGAAGTAATGGCTAAGAAGGGAACTATGTTCGATGTAAATACCGGCGGGATCACAAGAGGGTTTCTTAGCGACCCATATCCGAGTCCATGGATATTAAAAAATGGTGCGAGGCTGAAAATACCTGTCGTACTGAATTCAGATGCGCATACGCCTGAAAACATTGAAGGTAATTTTGAATCTGTCAGGGAAATTATGAAGCTGTCGGGGTATAAAAGTAAAATGATCCTCAGGGAAGGAAAATGGGAAGAGGTACCGCTTAAATGATAATAATATTTTCGCTGCTGGTTGTAGGAGCTGTTATTGGCCACTATTACAAAAGTAACAGATACATAATTAAATATATTCACAAAGTCTCTTTCTGGTCGGTGCTGATACTGCTGTTTCTTCTCGGATTTTCAGTGGGGCAGAACGATACTATCATAAACAATCTCCACAAGATCGGCTTAAAATCGCTGATCTTAAGCTTAGCTGCTGTTCTCGGAAGCGCGGTTCTTTCAATGTTCGTCTATAACATTTACTTCAAAAAGGAAGAACATAAATGAAGAACAGTATAATAATAGTAATTTTGTTCGGCTTAGGCGTACTGCTCGGTTTTATCAGCAGAGGAACACAGATAGTGATCCCGCATGACGCTACAACCTATGCGCTTTATGTATTTCTTTTCTTTGTCGGAATATCGATAGGTATTGATCTTAAAGTTTTCAAAGTAATAAAAAAACTTCATTATAAAATATTGTTCGTTCCAATATCAGCAGCTGCCGGAAGCCTGATCGGTGTCGGACTGATTTCATATTTTATAAAAGATATGACTTTAATGGACTGTCTAGCGGTGGGATCGGGTGTGGGTTATTACAGTCTTACAAGCCTGATTATAACTGAAGCGAGGGGAGAGTATCTCGGGGTCATTGCTTTGCTTACAAATATCATCAGGGAAATAATTACTCTGGTCGGAACACCGCTTTTGATCAAATATTTCGGTAAACTTGCGCCGATAGCATCAGGCGGAGCAACTTCAATGGATATAACTCTGCCTGTGATCACTCATTACACAGGAAAGGATTATGCTGTAATATCTATCTTTTCCGGGACGGTACTTTCGATCGTAGTTCCGTTCTGGGTAAAATTATTTTTATGAAAAGCCGAAACCTTAATTTTTTGTTGCTATCATGCTGAACGACAAATAAGCTTTAGATTTAAAATTCTTGGGAAATGTGTTTTCGGGATCATCATTGTAATAAGGTACAAGCTCATTCATTTTTCCGAAAAGCAGTTTCAGATCGAGATAAGAAATTAAATACCGGTCATTAACTTTAAAAGCAATAGGGAATTCGTAGAGGGCATTGTCTTCTCTTATGAATGTCTGGTCCTGAGTGAATCCGTATTTAGTAACTTTTCTCAGAATGTATTCAGGATACTGCTTTATCGCCACAGGATTGTTCAGCTGTTTTATTATGACTCCGTCAAGCTCAATAAGAAGACTGCCTTTTGTGTCTAAAAGAAGACCGGTAGAACCCCATTCATCTTTCATATCTCCGTAAGGTTCATATCTTGTGAGCTTTCCTGTAAAAGAAATATTGACCGAATGTTCAAGCGAATCAGTGAATTTATTTTCAAATCTAACTGAAAAAGTGGAATCGGGTCCGTATTCGATCATGCAGCTGTCTGAAAAATTTATCACGGGTTTATTTATGTAATTAAAGTAAGTAAAGGTAAAATTCTTGGCGTTCTCGTTCAAAAGTTTTTCTATCTCAGGAGTAAACTTGCTTTTCGGGAATTTCTTTTTGAATTTGGGAAGCTCGCCTGTGCCTTCAGTTATATAATGCGATATATTGCTTGTTTCAGGGTCGGTCAGATATATAACAGGGGTGAACTGACTGCTCAGCAGAATAAATTTGAGGTACCAGGCCTGTTCCGCAAGCTTTTTGTCTTTATCATTCTTAAGGACTTCAATGATCGAAAGAGCTTTTTCTGTATTTCCGCTGTCATAAAGCTGTTTGGCAGCTGTAAGCTCTTTGAATGTTATTTCTGAAAAGGACTGTGAAAAAAGGCATGTAACAACAAGAAAAATAACCGAAACAAATAATTTTTTATTCATGATGACACCTCCCTAAGATTAATTTAGCTATTTATATCCTGAACTCTTTTTTTGTCGTTGACCAGAATCGATGTTATCTGTGAGAGATAATATTTTTTTGTTTCATCATCCTTGATTATTCTTTTTGCCGCGTACATAAAATAATCCGAGCTTACACAGCATAGGATATTATTTTCGGGCAGGGTCAGGTAAGTGCAGGTGTTATCCTTCCTGTAGTGCTCCGTGATCAGTTGCGTTATCTGTTCGGAAGATATTTCTGAATTATTTTCAGGAATTAATAAAATGTTGCCTTTATAGCCTTTGAAGGTGTTTTCAGCGTTAAGAACATCATAACCGTCTCCAAGCCCCGGTTCAGAATAAAATATCTCCGCATAATCCCCGAACTGTGCTGTAAATTCGTCAGCAGAATTTCTGTCTGTTATCACGCACACTTTATCAAAATTGTTTCCGGATGCGGCCTTGTCGTAAACTCTTTTTGCAACATCTGCGGACGGATTTTCGACCGCCAGAATTATGAGAGCAGTTGATTTAACCTCTTCTTCAGGTCTTTTTCTAAACTGATCGGAAGAGCTTACCGGCTGGACAGGAGGAGCTCCCTGTGCAGAAAGCTTGTAGGAATTCACTCTGTATCCGTTTTTGTAATAGAGCTCAACAATTCTTGTTAGAGGAACTGCTTGCCCCGACCCTTTTGAGCTGATCTTATCAAATTCTTTTATAAGATTTTTCGTGTTGAAACAAAAAAGCCCGGCATAGACTTCTGAAGTCTGTTCAGAAGGGCTAGCCTGTTCTTCATATTCAGATATTTTAATTATTTTATTGGCTACGCTTCTTATCAGTTTCCCCGTAGATATTTTTCTGTCGTAGGTTTCTTTGGATAAAAAAGTGCATGCGCAGTCTTTATCCCTGTGATCCTTGAACATTTTCGTCACTACCGGTTTTGCAGGCTCGGGTAGATCTGATGTCTGAATGAAAAGATATCCTATAAAGTCTTTGAGCCAACCCGCCGCCTTCGGAAGCATATCGGTAATGTTTTTTGCGTCATCGCAGATCAGATATTTGCACTGATTGCCGTATTTTTGTTCAAATTCCGTTTTCTGATTCGATGTGCATGCAAGCATGATCTCATCAGTTTCAGGGAGTTTGTAAGTATTAATGTCATATTTCAGATTTCCAATAAACGCAGGTATCAACACCCGGAGTGTTCTTGATACATCAGGTTCCAGCTCATAAACTTTTGGTTCTTTACTTTTAGCGGGTTTAGTTTCCTTTTTGACTGTGCTCTTTGATTTGCCTGTTTTCTGTTTAAACTCTTTTATTAACTTTTGAAAATCTATTTTTTTAGCTTCGCTTGTAATAGTCTGAATAATTTTCTTTCTTTTCGGAATGATATAAAACAACGAAACAGCAAAAAATATAACCCCCGTAATTCCTGTAAATCCGACTTTGCTGAATGTTTTTTTAAACTCCTTCTGTTCGGGATCGGAGAGGAAAAAATCAAGGTTGTTAAAGAAATTTCTTTTTTCCTCGTCGGAATAATCGGCTCTTTTTCCGTCAAATTTAAATTCTTCCTTGGTTGTATAAATTATAACATAAGAAATCAGGGTTTTTTCAGCCGTACTGTCAGTATAATACCGGGCATTCGTTATTGGAGCAAAAGAAAGTGTTCCGCCGGGTATAAATATTATTGAATAGTCAGTTATTTTGATCTCGACCCTACCTTTATCATTCTTAGTGCCGGAAATTAAAGTTCTGCTTAATCCTCCCGCCATCATAAATAGGCTTATAATCAGTAATGCAGCCATAACGGCAGTTGTTGTAAGCAGTTTCTTGTCTTCGTTGTTCATAAAAATCACACTCCTGTAAGTATATTGCATAATTAACACAATTAATTAAAACAAATCAAACAATTTTTATATTTGTTTTTTTGCAAATGATAAGTAAATTTAAAAGATGAAAATAATAAATTCAAAATCGGGGAGTAAACTATGAAAAGAACAGTATTGCTGCTTCTATTAGCTTTTTCAATTATCGTATTTGCACAGACGACCGGAAAGATCAAAGGTACAGTACTTGATGAAACAGGACAACCGTTGCCAGGTGCGAATATCATTGTCGTAGGTACAACTTGGGGTGCTGAAAGTGATAAAGACGGACTCTATAGCATTATCGGAGTAAGAGCCGGCACCTATACTTTGAGATGCGAATTTATCGGTTATTCTCCAAAGGAAGTTAAAGATGTTAAAGTACGGGTAGGATTGACTACGACCCAGAATTTTAAAATGTCAGCTCAAGAATTGGAACTTGAAATGCTTGAAATGAGTGTGGATACAAATAGAAAAGTTAAAAAAGATGTTACAGCTTCTTCAAGGCAGACAGATGGAGAACTGCATTTTCGCGGAGGCAGAGCAGCTGAAGTAAATTTTGCAGGGGATGGTTTATCTGGTTCTTTAAATGTTTCAGGCGAAGCTCGGATCGAGCATAATACCGAGGAATATTCTACGATTACGGAAAATAATTTCAAAAAAGTGACCGAAGATCCGCTTTCTACTTTCTCAATCGATGTTGATGCGGCATCTTACGCAAATATGAGAAGGTTTATAAATCAAAATCAGATGCCTTACAGGGATGCTGTCAGGATCGAGGAAATGATAAATTATTTTGACTATGATTACAAATTTCCCGAAGGGGATGTCCCGTTCGCGATCAATACGGAAATATCTGAATGTCCATGGAATAAAGCGGACAGGCTCGTTCATATCGGTTTGCAGGGTAAAAAAATGGAACAGGGAAGCGATGTGAAAAGCAATTTCGTATTTTTGCTTGATGTTTCAGGTTCAATGAACGATCCCAATAAGCTTCCTCTATTGAAAAAATCGTTCGGGCTGCTGATAGAAGCTTTAAAACCTACCGACAGGATCGCGATAGTCGTTTACGCAGGAGCTGCGGGAATAGTACTCCCTTCAACCGAGGTTAGTGAAAAGAAAACTATTCTTGAAGCTTTGGAAAAACTTCAGGCAGGCGGATCAACTGCAGGAGGGGCGGGGATCAAGCTTGCCTATGATATCGCTGAAAAGTACTTGATAAAAGACGGCAATAACAGGATCATACTTGCCACCGACGGCGACTTCAATGTCGGAGTATCAAGCACTTCCGAACTCGTCAAAATGATGGAGGAGAAGAGGAATAAGGGAATATTCCTGACAATTCTCGGTTTCGGGATGGGGAATTATAAGGACGGCAGGATGGAGGAGATGGCCGATAAAGGCAACGGTAATTATTTCTATATTGATAACATACTCGAAGCGAAGAAAGTCCTGGTGACTGAACTGGCAGGAACAATGTACACTATCGCAAAGGATGTCAAGATCCAGATCGAGTTCAATCCCGCCAAGATAGAATCCTACAGACTGATCGGGTATGAGAACAGGCTTCTTAACAAAGAAGATTTCGAAGACGATAAGAAGGATGCGGGCGAGCTTGGCGCAGGTCATACTGTAACAGCGCTTTACGAGATCGTGCCAATGACAGGCGGCGTTCAGGACAGCAGGGGAGACCTTAAATATCAGAGCGTGAGTACTAAAAAGGATGCTTACACGACCGATGAGATCATGAATATAAAATTAAGATATAAAGAGCCAAAAGAG
The DNA here is from genome assembly GCA_003477045.1 of Candidatus Delongbacteria bacterium. Lineage (GTDB taxonomy): Bacteria > UBA4055 > UBA4055 > UBA4055 > UBA4055 > UBA12480. The sequence goes on along the minus strand of DMTS01000231.1, from coordinate 5,285 downwards.
GATCAGAGCAAACTTATTGAGCATCCCCTCAAAAACAGCGATGTCGTGCTTGAGAAGTCATCGAATAATTTCAGGTTCTCCGCAGCAGTCGCCGAATTCGGGATGCTGCTCAGGGATTCACAGTTCAAAAAGGACTCATCATACGATCAGGTTCTCGAACTTGCAAAGGCATCAAAAGGCAAGGATGATTTCGGATATCGCGCGGAATTCATCCAGCTTGTCGAAAAAGCGAAGCTTCTGAAGAAATAGGGAAGAGGATGAAAAAGTATTTTTTGACTGTTTTTATATTAGGAGTAATGAGTATTTTATTTTCTCAGACAACTGGGAAGATTAAAGGTGTTGTTACTGATGAAGCTGGCAAACCTCTTTCAGGAGCAAATGTAATAGTAATAGGTACGACATGGGGTGCTGAAGCAGATTCAAATGGTTACTACTATATAATTGGTGTAAAGAAAGGAAAATATAAACTTAAATGCGAAAATTCGGAAATACTTTTAGAAAAGATGTCATTCTTGAACCTGACAGTATTAAAGAAACAGATTTGATTAAGATAGAAAAAAAATGATTATACCAAACGGTATAATACCANNTATTATGAGAAATAGAGAATTTACAGATGGAATAATTCAATGAAAAAAGAAAATAAACAACGCTGTCAATGGTGCGTTAACGGAGGTCAGATATACCTCGATTACCACGATGATGAATGGGGTGTGCCGGTGTATGATGACAGCCACTTTTTCGAGCATATAATCCTTGAAGGAGCTCAGGCGGGGCTATCTTGGCTAACGATCTTAAAGAGGCGGGAGAATTATAGAAAGGCTTTCGATAATTTTGATGTGAAGATAGTAGCGGAGTACGATGAAAAGAAGATCGAAGAATTAGTTCAGGATGCGGGGATCATCAGGAACAGGCTAAAGATTAAGTCAGCGGTTAAGAATGCGAAGGTTTTTATAGAGATACAGAAAGAGTTCGGATCGTTCGATAAATATTTCTGGGGTTTTACGGACGGGAAGATAATCGATAATCAGATTAAGACGATTAGAGAAATTCAGGCTACGAGCGATCTTTCCGATAAGATATCGGCCGATCTAAAGAAAAGAGGAATGAGTTTCATGGGCTCAACAATAGTTTATGCAATGATGCAGTCCGTCGGGATGGTGAACGATCATGAAATAAGCTGTTTCAGACACGATAATTTAGACAAACCGGTGAGAGAAAAGTGAAATTAAGATATCTGGGCTACGCCTGCATAAATATGTCGCTTGAGAAAACGACCAATAAGACATTCAGACTGTCGAATCTGACTGAGGAAAAATATCTGGATACAGTCAGATATAACCTGAAGTCACTTGAAGATATAATCAGGTGGAATGCGGAGCATGGAATATATTTTTTCAGAATAGGATCGGAACTGATCCCGTTCGCTTCGCACGCCGATTTTCTTTACGACTGGACAACTGATTTTAAAAAGGAATTCGCCGCGCTTCACAAGCTTGGAAAAAAGCACAAAATGCGTTTTTCAATGCATCCGGGTCAGTATTCTGTGCTCAATTCGCCTGATGAAAAAGTTGTCGTGAATGCGATTAGAGATATAGAATATCATACGGAAGTACTCGATCTGATCTCGCCCGAAACAGGCAGAATAGTAATTCACGCCGGCGGTGTCTATGGAGATAAAAAAGCGGCTATGAAAAGGTTCATTAAAAATTTTTCAAAGCTGTCTAAGAAAGCTCAAGGTATGCTTATTCTCGAAAATGACGATAGATCGTACAATATTGCCGATGTGCTCGAAATATGTACTAGATTAAAGATCCCGGCCGTGTTCGATATTCTTCACCATGACTGTAATCCGGCAGAAGGCGATTTAAAAGAGCTGTTGAAAATGGTCGTTGAAACATGGGGAGAAGATATTCCTAAATTTCATATTTCATCCAGAAAGGGGGAAAAGGGTTGCCCGCATACGGATTACATCGAGCCCGAGTATTTTATCAGGTTCAAAAAAATAATAGACAACTTGCATTTTGATAAAGAATATGATATAATGATCGAAGCGAAAATGAAAGATAAAGCTGTATTAAAAATAATAAATAACGCTATGAAGGTTGTAAATGGATAAATACTTTGCGCATGAATATTGGATAAACGTGCTTGATAAGCTTGTCGGATGGACTATAAAAGAGATACCTGTTCTCATAGTCACTCTGATAATGCTTTTTGTTCTNNGGTGAGGCTGATGAAAGCCTTTCAGCTAAATTAGAGAATGAAAAGCGTATTATCACACTTATGGGAATAGTCAAAAGGCTCGGAAAGCTTGTGATCTGGGCGATATTTATAATGATACTTTTAAGGCAGCTCGGTATTGATATAGCTCCGATCCTGGCAGGTGCCGGTATTATAGGACTTGCGGTCGGATTCGGTGCGCAGGAGCTTGTCAGAGACTTTATCTCCGGATTCTTCATGCTGATGGAGGATCAGATCAGAAGGGGAGATTATGCCATGATAAACGGTGTTGACGGACTGGTTGAAAAGATCGAGCTCAGGACTATTACGCTGAGGGATATGACCGGCACGGTACATATTATACAGAACGGAAAGATCAATTCGCTGGCCAACATGACAAAAGAATGGTCTGCTATAGTTCTTGAGATCGGTGTGGCTTATAAGGAGGATGTGGACAAAGTGATTAAAGTCATGAGAGAAGTAGGAGAGGAACTCGCTTCAGACAGCGCTCTTAGAGATCAAATAATCGAACCGGTGGAGATTCTCGGGCTCGACAAGTTTGCAGAAAGTGCTATTGTGATCAAAGCAAGGATAAAAACAGTTCCCCTTTCACAGTGGGCAATAGGCAGAGAGTACAGAAAAAGACTAAAATACGCTTTCGACGAGAATAAGATATCGATTCCATTTCCGCATACTACGGTTTACTGGGGCGAGGGAATAAATCCGCTTGATCTTAATGTAATTAAAAAACAGGCATAAATATGAAATCAAAATTAGAAAAAATAATTGACAAATCTCTGCTTGATCACCTTCAGGGTAATTCTCTCAAACTTGCAGAGCTGATGATAAACGATAAAGAAATCGAGATCCTTCAGGATTACGCTAATACCGTGTCAATAACAAGGCTGAATTACAATGATCACGGTCCTGTTCACATGCGCAAAGTGACCGCAAATGCAATGAAAATCATGAGTATAATGAACGAAGCCGGTATAAAATTTAACACAGAGACCGAGAATATGTTATCTTTCGAAGACTGCAAAACTGCCGTATTCATGGCTGCATTTCTGCACGACATCGGAATGAGTATAGGCAGGGACGGACATGAAAGGATGACGATTACCCTTACTGAAAATAAGATCGAAAATCTGCTGAAAGAGATATATCCCGGAGATCTCAAAAAGCAGCTTGTGGTCAAATCGCTTGTATTTGAAGGCATTATCGGTCATATGGGAACGCAGAAGATCCACTCGCTCGAAGCCGGCGTTGTTCTCGTTGCAGACGGATGCGACATGGAGGGCGGCAGGGCAAGGATTCCGCTCATCATGGAATCAGGATCAAAAGTTGGAGACATACACAAATATTCATCGGCAGCGATAAAAAAAGTTTATATAGAAAAAGGTATCGAACTGCCTATAAAGATACAGGTAGAAATGACCGAATCAGTCGGGTTTTTTCAGATCGAGGAAGTGCTCATGAAGAAGATAAATATGAGCCCGGTAAAAAAATATATTGAGCTATACGCAGGCATCATTGGCCAGAACCTGAAAAGGTATTTATAGGGAGTATAATATGGCTACAGATAAAGATTTTGCAGATTATATAATAGATCAGCTATCAGGTGCAGGTGAAGTAAGCTGCAAAAAAATGTTCGGAGAGTACGGAATCTTTCTTAACGGAAAAATGGCCGCGATTTTAGCCGACAACCAGCTTTTCATAAAACCTACTGAAGCAGGCAGAAAATTCATCGGAGAACCGGAAGAAGCTCCGCCTTACACAGGCGCAAAAAACTATTTTCTCATAGACAATACCGATGATCCTGATTGGCTTGCAGAACTTGTCAGGATCACTGAAAATGAACTCCCGTTGCCAAAACCGAAGAAGAAAAAGTAAAATAGTGAGGATAAAATGAAGAAATATTTTTTAATCGGGTCATGCTTGATCGTGCTTCTGATGATCGCGGGCTGTACAGCAGGGCCGAACAATGTAGTGAAAATTCTTGAAATTACTAAAGAACCAGTAGGTTTCTGGTACGGGCTTTGGCACGGATCAATTTCACCGATCACTCTGATCATCTCGTTATTCAATGACAATATCGGGATGTATGAAGTTTATAATAACGGTGGTTGGTATGATTTCGGGTTTCTGCTTGGGGCAGGTGGTGTTTTCGGCGGCGGTATCAAGATAATATTGTAACGATAATATAGCGTTTTAGCTAAAATGAATTAAGGAGTCAGCTATGAAAATATTAGCAGTAATAAGCAGTGCCCGTAAAGAAGGTACCGGAGCTAAACTTGTAAAAGCAGTTTGTGATGAGGCTATAAAGCATGGATCTGAGGTTGAATATGTGTATCTTTATGATCTGAATTTCAAATCATGTGGAAATTGCCAGATGTCAGACGCCGATCCGGGATACTGTACAAAAAAAGATGATCTGGTTCCAGTAATGAAAAAGCTCGTTGAAGCCGATGCTCTCGTCTGGGCGGCTCCAATCTATATGGATTATATCTGCGGAACATCCAAAACATTTCTAGACAGATTCTGCATATTCGTCGAGCCTGATTTTACCGTAAACCGCTTACCCGGAAAAAAAGCTGTAGTTATAATCNNAGCTGTTACAGAAAGCATCTGCGGCACTTTATCCGAATTTTTCAAAATGGAGATCGCTGGCAAGATCAGCTGCGGAGGTCAAATGGAGTACGGTCAGGAAATTCCCGCTGAGTTACTAACACAAGCTCAGGAAATAGGAAAAAGACTGGTATAAGGATGTTATTATGAAATCAGACCGGACATGAAAAAAGAATTAATTATAGTTTTTTATATCTTAACAGAAGCGAATTGGTGACAACGCTGACAGAACTCAGCGCCATAGCTGTTCCTGCGAGCATCGGATTCAAAAGCCAGCCGGTAGAAGCGTAAAGTATGCCTGCTGCGACAGGTATTCCGAGTACATTGTAAAATAAAGCCCAGAACATATTCATTCTGATCTTATTCATAGTGATCCTGCTCAGCTTTATCGCTCTTACAATATCATTCAGGTCGTTTTTCATCAGAACGACATC
>DMTS01000118.1 GCA_003477045.1 Candidatus Delongbacteria bacterium | reverse complement strand
TATAGAACGGTGTTTCTGAATTTGATCTTTTTATCTTTGAAAAGTTTTTTGATCTCTTTTGAAAGCTTCTCCGAGTACGGGAAGGTCATGTCGGGAAATCTTACTCCCACGCTTTCATCGTTCGGGCCAATGAGAGGATTATCGCCGGTTGAATTGATGTGATCGGTTATTATGAAATATTCTTCCTTTGCTTCAGGGTCGAATACTTCGCATTCGTCTATTATAAAGATCTCATTGATGCTGCTCTTTTTGAGTGACCGTACAATGTCCTTTAAAAGCTCAGGTTTATCCTTATACTGATCGAGAGGAATGTAAATGTGCTTATCATCCTTATTTATCAGCTTTTCAAGCGCTTCTGAATAGAATACGGCTTTCAACCTGCTCTCCTCTATTTCTTTTCGACGGGATAATTTTCTTTCTGGAATGCTTTCAGGCTCTCCAGCTGATCCTTCATATATGCCTGATACCTTTTAATAAACGAATTCTTTATCTCCATGAGCTTATCAATATCTTTTTTAAGGTCTTTAGCTTTCATAAAAGATTCTTTAATAGTGTTCTGCGAGCTCATTCTCGCGTCAACTCTGGCCTGATCGCAGTACTTTGCCGTTTCTCTTTTGATCCTTTCTATCTCTGCTTTAGCTTTGGCCTGTTCAATTCCGAATTCCTTTTTTTCCTTTACGAAATTCTCAAAATCCTTATTCATTTCTTCAATTTTATTTCTGAGCTCATTATTTTCCTGAACTATTTTGTCCGCCTCATCCCCGACAAGCTCGAGAAAAACTTCCACCTCTGCCCTGTCGTAGCCTTTCATTGATTTTGAAAATTTCTTTGATATTATTTCTTTTTTTGATAATTCCATAAATCTATCCTTAAATACAAATTAGTAATTTATCCTTTCCAGCTCATACTGAATAAACGCTTCGGTGGCAAAAAGAAGAGCCAGTATCAGCCATACCGCATATCTTCTGAAGCTGAACTGGAGCTTTGTTTTAACTCTGACGATCAATGGCTCGGTCATTGAATCCAAAATTATTGTCAGTGCATAGTTCTGACCTTTAACCCAATCATTTACAAGCTTAACAATAAATATTATTATAAATATTACGGCAACTGAAGAAAGCATCGAAATAAAGACCGAATATAACAAAAGAGGTATCCTTTCGTACGCACCGTTCACTATAAAAAACACCAGAGGGTTCATAAGCTTTGCAAAGGTATCCAGCAGTATGAGCGCAACGAAAGGCGACCAGTCAACCTTTGACTTCGGAAGTACATTTCTGATAGGTTTGAGGATCTTTTCAGAATATGTAAATACGAACTCGTAAAAAGCTCCGTAATTATAACCTATGAAGAATAAGAGTATCCTTGCAACGATAAGCAGAGCAAGAAGATCAAAAAAAAGACCAATCATTTGTCACGCGCTCCGAAAATAGCTGTGCCGAGCCTTATAATATTTGCACCCTCTTCAATGGCTACTTCAAAATCGTTGCTCATGCCCATTGACAGATTTTTTATATCAATATTGTAGCCGTTATGTTTTTTCGCAAGATCGAAAAGTTCTTTCATGAATCTGAATTCTGCGCGTGAGTCTTCCTGATCTTCATTGAATGAGCCTATTGACATAAGGCCGAGTATCCTGAGCTTTTCGAAATGTTTTAGCTCTTTTAGGAAAAGATTGAGTTCTCCCGGTTTTATTCCCGATTTACTCTCTTCTCCGCTGGAATTTATCTGAATAAGAACTTTGAAATCTTTACCCAACTGTATGCAGGCTTCGTTAAGTTTTTCGGCCAGCTTGATACTGTCTAAACAATGAAACATGTCCGCGTTAATAACTGCCTGTTTCGCTTTATTAGTCTGAAGATGGCCTATCATATGCCATTTTGATTTTCTGTCTCCGCTAAGGTAAAGATATGATCTCTTTCTGATAAGTTCCTGAAGTTTATTTTCTCCAAAATCGTACTGCGCCGCATTCATGGCGTCAAGATTGGCTGACATCGGAAATGTTTTGCATACTGCGACAAGCAGTATATCTCCCGGTTTCCTTCCGGTTTTTGCACAAACTTTTTCAATTCTTTCCCTGATATGAAGTAGATTCGCTTTTACCATTTTCAGCCTTAACAACTATTAAATCAAATATATATACACTTTTATATTCCCGCAATTGATATTTTTAGTTATATTTCATATATGGAAAAGAACATCAGGAACATATCAAAGATATTCCCTGTCAGCACCGATAAAAAGATCGAGCTGCCTTTTTACACCGAGAAACTGTCGGCGGGTTTTCCTTCACCTGCAAATGATTATCTCGAAAAATCGCTTGATCTCAATGAATATCTTATCAAAAATCCTTCGGCGACTTTCTTCGTCGAAATTCAGGGTGATTCGATGATAGGCGCAGGAATTCATTCGGGCGACATTCTGATAGTTGACCGTTCGCTTGAGGCCCAGCACGGAAAGATCGTCGTAGCCATAATCGGAGGGGAATTCACTGTCAAGAGACTGTCCTGGATAAACAGCAAATTCAAGCTTATGCCTGAAAACCCCGGTTATAAGCCTATTGAGATTAAAGAAGGCATGGATTTCGAGATCTGGGGTGTAGCGACGACGGTAATCCACAGGCTTTAAAATGAATATAATTTTCGCCCTCATAGACTGCAACAGTTTTTACGCATCGTGCGAAAGGATCTTCAGGCCTGATCTGAAGAATAAACCTGTCGTGATACTTTCAAATAACGACGGCTGCGTTGTGGCGCTTACAAAAGAAGCAAAAGAGCTTGGAGTTAGGCGCGGTAGCCCTTATTTCAAGATCGAAAAAAGTATTCTTGATAAGCTTTCAGTTTTCTCGTCAAATTATTCGCTTTACGGAGATATCAGCCACAGAGTTATGAATATCCTGTCGGAATTTTCGCCTGAAATGGAAATATATTCAATAGATGAGGCCTTCCTTGAACTTGCAGGCATGGATATAGACAGAACGGAATATGCGAAAACGATCCGCGCAAAAGTCATGAAAGATACCGGAATACCCGTTTCAGTCGGGATAGCCGGAACAAAGACGCTGGCAAAGCTTGCGAATAATATCGCCAAGAAATATCCGAAATGCGAAGGCGTGCTGGATCTGACCACAGTAAAAGATATTGACGCCTGCCTTGAAAAAGTGCCGGTTGAGGATGTTTGGGGCATCGGAAGGCTGAATACGATCAAGCTGACGAGAAAAAATATAAAAACCGCTAAAGACCTTAAAAATATGCCCGACGGCTGGATTAAAACGAATATGGGCGGAGTAACGGGGCTCAGAACGGTCTTGGAACTTAGAGGCCAGCCTTGTATTGACATGGATTCAGTAGCCGAACCGAAAAAAAGTATAGTAAGTTCAAGATCATTCGGAGAAAGAGTTGCCGATCTTAACGGGCTTAAAGAGGCAGTAACCGGCTACATTTCGAATGCGGCGGCGAAACTAAGACAGCAGAATTCTCTGGCTTCGGCACTGTCCGTTTTTATATACACGGACAGATTCAAGGATGATGAACCCCAGTATAACGGAAGCATGACTTACAAACTTCCCTATCCGACATCATCGAGTCTGGAACTGACCGAATACGGGTTGAATCTGCTTGAACGAATATATAAAAAGGGATTCAGATATAAAAAAGCGGGAGTTCTTCTCGACGGAATAGTTCCGGCAGGTTCAGTGCAGTATAATCTTTTCACCCCGGACAGATTCGACCCGGCAGTTGACAATGTGCTTGATTCGATCAACAAAAAATGGGGCGACAACACGCTTTTTATCGCAAGCGCGGGAATTAAAAAGAAATGGTCAATGAGACGCGAGTTCGTTTCCCCGCATTATACGACCGACTGGAATGAGTTACTCAAAATTAAAATATAATTTTTCTTTTAAAACATAAATTATTTGTGTAATTTGATATAAATTAATTTCGGAGTCATAAATGGCAAAAACATTTAAAGTATCTGTACAGGGCCTTACTGCCGATTTGAAGGCTAACGGAAGCTATGACGAACTTGAACTCGGTGAATACGGGACTGATGACATGCTGGGTATTTTTATACTCTACAGCTCGGTGGTAGAAGTTTTTCCGGAAAACAACGAAGATCTGTGCCCCGCTTCATTATATGTTGAATCGGAAGGTAAAAACTACAGCTTTTATCTTGATAACGGACTTATCGCAGATGTTGATTCTGATGCGAAGTTATCACCTGAAGAAGCGTTGAAATTCGTATCCGGCCTATAAAAAGTAAAAATAACATAAGGATATATCATGAAGAGCAAGAAAATTATGATACTGCTTACACTTACTGTATTTTTAATACTCAAAGCAGAGTACATACCGTTTGAGAAGGCGGTTGAAATGCTCAAAAACGCTTCCCAAAAAGATTTCCCGGGCAGCAACGAAGTCTATCTGAGCAATAAGCTCGTGAAACTCGATGAGAACTGCCTGAGCGTAAACACTACCGAAAGCTATAGAAAAATTCTGAATGATGAGGGAAGAAGAAATAATATGTCCTTTTTCTATGAAGATGTAAATTACGATTCGCTGATAGTAGATGAGATCAAGCTGATCAAATCTGACGGAAAGATTATCAGCTTCGATCCGAAAGTTCTATTAAAAAAACAGGACGCTCCCGGCTGGAGCAACATTTATTCCAACGATACAAAATATTACTCCGGAGAGATCCCCGATATAGAGACCGGAGATATAATTTATGAAAGATCACGCTCAATTTCTAAAAAAATAGTCATGGAGAACAATTATTTTGATTCGTATTCTTTTGAAAGCTATGCTTCATATCTGAACGATTATTTTGAGATCGACGCTCCTTCGTCAGTTAAACTCTACATTCACGAGTTAAATAAAAAGGATATTAAATACGATTTTGTTCAAAAAGAGGGCAAAGGAAGGACCTTTTATTCATGGAACAACAGAAATGTTCAAAAACTGGTATGGGAAAGCGATGCTGAAGACAACAATTTCATAACTCATCATGTCAGGATAACTACAGTGAAGGAATGGGAGGATATCTCAAGATGGTATTTTAATATCGTAAAGCCCCACATGACACCGAATGAAGACATGAAGAAAAAGGTCGCTGAGATCATTGAGGGTGCATCAACGAGGCAGGAAAAAGCTTCGCGTCTGTTCTACTGGGTAGCACGGAATGTAAGATACTTAGGCGTTGACATGGAAAAGAACAGACCCGGATTTGAGCCCCATGATGTTTCTTTTACTTTCGACACGAGAGGCGGGGTCTGCAGGGATAAGGCCGCTCTTCTGACCGCTATGCTCAGGATCGCAGGTGTCGGTTCTGATGTGATTCTGATCCTGTCAGGCGGAAGGCATAATCCCGAAGCTCCGGTGCTCTGGTTCAACCATGCTATTACTGTTTCGTATGACGATAAAGGAGAACCGGAATTCGTTTTTGATCCGACCGATGAAACGACAAAGGATTTTCTGCCAAAATATGAAGAGGACAACAGTTATATAATCGCGAGTGAAAAAGGCGATATTTTAAGAACAACTCCCGTATCTGAGCCCTCAAAGAACAATTCGACCTTAAATATTGATCTAAAGCTGAAGGGCAACAACGCGGAGGGGACTGTAAAATATAATCTTACAGGTATGGCAGATACGATCTTCAGAAGCTCTTTTTCGCATAAGACAGATCACGAAATAAAAACTTTCATCACAAGATACCTTTCCAAGATCAGCTCAGGCCTTGAACTGGGCGATTTTTCCTACACAAAGCCTGATGATACCGATAAAGACATCATAATAGAAGCTAAGATCTATATCAGGGACTATGCGAGCACTGTAAAGAACAACACATTCATACCTTTCGACGCGACAAAGCTGGAAATGCACTTTTTGTATGAAAGCATCATGGGTGTGTTCAGTCTGCCTGAAAGAAAGTTCGATTATAAAACGGGCGGGAAATACAGCCTCGATACCAGTTTGAAGATCGTGTTTGAAGAAGAGCTCGAAAAAATTAGTCTTCCCGAAATTAAAACTTTCGACTACAAAGGTTATAAAACCCGGATCGAGAAAAAGACCGATAAAAATGTTCTTGAGATAAACTATCATTTTGAAAATGATCAGGTACATTACAAAAAAGAGGATTATCAGGACATAAAAACAGCTCTTTCCGCACTTGACGGCTACGGAAATCTCTATATGATCAGAACGACCGGAGGAAAATAAAATGAGAAAATTTATATTAACATCAGCTTTAATGATATTTACATTTCTATCTGCCTATGATGTGGAAAAAATGATAGCTTCACTTGATCAAAAAGCTCTCTACCCGAATGCCACAGCCGTAAATATTTTTACCGAAGTAACTTACGATATCAACGAAGATTATACTTCTGAGCATAAGGTTTTCTACCTGAAAAAGATCCTCGATTATTCAGGCAAGATCAGATATTCCGATGTTGAGATAGAGTATAACCCTGACTATGAGACCGTTGAACTCATAAGCTATTTTTCAGTTTCGCCCGAAAATGTTAGAATACCGGTTCCCGAAAATCAGGTATATGACCTTAACACCGATGACGCTGTCTGGTCGCCTGAGTATGTACACAACAGAAAAAAGATCATTAATTATCCGCAGATAGGGCCGGGATACTACATCGCTCTTGAGTATAAGATCAAAAGCACAAGGAAGATACCGGCATCAGGAATTGAGCATTTTCAGGAGAGCAATCCGTATCTTGAAAAGATCATGAATATAAATTATCCGAAGAAGCTTAACTGCAGATTTGACGCTCATTCGTCGCTTTCATTCAGTAAAAAAGAAACTGATGGCAGAATTCATCTGAGCTGGAGTGTTAAAAACAGCCCGTTAATAAAAGAAGAACCATGGTCTCCGGACTATATGTATTCAGGCAAGCCTGTGCTTTTCTCTTTCTTCAAAGACTGGAAAGAATTTAATAAAGACCAGTTCAGTAAGGTTTTTCCAAGATCAGGATCGAAAGAAGTCAAAGAACTCTCAAATAAAATAACTGCAGACCTAAAAACTGATAAAGAAAAAGTATTCGCGATCTACGATCATCTCGCAAAGAATTTTACGGCTAAGACTTCATATATTGCCGCTATGGATTTCACGCCTGAAGATCTGACGAAGACAATAGAAAGAAAATTCGGTTCGTCAAGGGATCTGACGGCTCTATTTCTGGCTCTCTCTGATGCTGCGGGAATAAAAAATTGCGAACCGGCTATTAAACTCAGCCCTGAGATCAGGCTGATCAAAAATAAAATGAAAGACCTTGTACTGTATGATGCCTTCGATGAGTTCCTGATACATTATAACGGAACTCTCCTAGAGCCGGGCAATGTTCATCAGGCTTACGGGTACGCGGGAAGAAACAACTGCACCGTGATCCTTCCATCCACGACCGGGCCTCAGGATATTATTATGCCTGATAAAAAAACCGTTTCAAGAAAATACAAATACAACGCTGCCGGTAACGATCTGACCATCGGCCTTGAAACGACCTATTCGGGTGGCTATGATTCATGGATGCGCAGTTTTGAAAGTTTTCCTGAAAGCGAAAGAGGAATGAGGTTTTTTCAGTGGGTGATCAGAGACAATACGGCCGAACTGATAGAGGGACCGATTTTCACGAATTTCGGAAAACTGAATGAGGATATGATAATCAGCTATAAAATAAAAAAACCTTCGGCTGTAATGACACAGGGAGAGCACTCTTATTTTTACTTGTCTGACGCTTTTGCAAATTTTGATGTCTCGCTTCCGCAGAGAGAGAATGATTTCTATGTATCCGACAGAATGATCTATACCGATGAGTTTGAGATCGCGGCCGGAAAAGATCAGGAGATCATCAATCTTGAAAATAAAGATCTGAAGTTTAAGATCGGAAAAGAGACAGCAAGTATAAAGTTCCTTGTAAAAAGACAGAACGACAAAATAATTATCACCCGCGACTTATATATTCCCGAAATGCTTATACCTAAAGACAGATATCAGGAGTTCAGGGATTTTATTATGGTACTTAAGAAGCCTCTCAATTCAATGGTGTTCTTTAAGAAAATATAAAGCGCTGATATTAATATGTGCGGAAGATTTGCCCAGGTTTACGATGATACGAAGCTGCTGAATAAATTCAGGATCGAAGATATTTCTGAAATTATCCAGCCTAAGTTCAATTTATCTCCCGGTATGAAAGTCAATGCTGTTTTAAGTCCGGAAAGATCATTCATGCTCAAGCCTATGGTCTGGGGCTTTTCCGAACTTCACGGAAAGCCTCTTCCCTCTCTGATCTTCAACTCAAGGCTGGACACAATTCTGAGCGGGTCGCATCTCGGCAGCTATCTGATTAAGCACAGGTGCATAATACCGGTTTCAGGATTTTACGAATGGATCGGCAAACAGCCTTATTACATAAAAAGCACATCAGATATTCTCTTCCTTGCAGGCGTGTTCGTTCATGACGATAACGGCTTGAAATGTTCCGTCACAACGGTTGATTCAGTCGGGTTCCTGAAGAACATCCATCACAGAATGCCTCTGATACTGAACGATGAGCTCATAGATTTATGGCTCTCGGAAAATGATCCGCCTGAAAGCGCTTTGACCGCAGCTGTCGGAAGATCGGTTGATTTTCTGGACTTTCACAAGGTCAGTCAGGCTGTGAACAACACGAATTTTGAAAGTGCAATTTGTGCTGAAAAATTGAAGGAAGATCTGCTTTTCTGACAAATTTTACTATTGACAACATTCTTTATTAATATCATATTATCATCATGTAAAATACTGTTTCGCAAAAAGTTGAGATGTTTATGGCTAAGTTATTAGTAATTGATAATATTTCTGTACCTATGATAGCTATTGTTATAAAATGTGCACAGGCAGGCANNCAGAAATGCCTGCCTGTAGCTTTTATTAAGGAGAGAACGAAATGAAACATCACAGAACGATCACAACTTTGCTTGTATTTATTTTAAATATACTATGCTTTTCGCAGTTCGCAGGCGGATCGGGTACTTATGAAGATCCTTACCTTATTGAAACTGCTGAACAACTAAATCAGGTAAGAAATTATATGACTTCAAGCTTTAAACAAATCGCTGATATTGATCTCGGTGTTCCACCATGGAATGAAGGAACGGGATGGGATCCCATAGGTGACTATGATCCGTGGGATGATACAAAATCATTTAGAGGTAATTATAATGGAAACAGCTACAGTATATACAATTTATTCATTGAAAGGCCATTTGAATCTGATTTAGGATTATTTGGATCAATATTGGGATGTAAAATAAAAAATATTCGATTGATTAATTTTTTAATTAATTCAGAAGGTAGTGGTACAATTGGAGGTATAAGCGGAATGGCTTATGAGAACGATGTATCAGAATGCAATTCTGAAGGTAAAATATTTGGTCACTCAGAAATAGGATTACTATTTGGTTTTTTTGAACAAAATTCTATATCTAACTGTCATGTAAAAGGAGAAATTACAGCAACTGGCAGTTATATTGGTGGACTTGTTGGACTATGTAGTGTAACTGATAGTATAAAAAATTGCTCTTCTGAAGTAACAATAAATTGTAATAAATTTTACACTGGTGGTCTTCTTGGTTATTCAGTAGACACTTATATTATAAATGGTTGTTATTCAATTTGCAATATCCTCTCTAGTAGTGATGATGATTGTGTTGGTGGTTTGATCGGCGGACTAGATATTGTGTTCAATGACTGTATTATTTCTGATAGTTTTTCAGGTGGCTCTATTTCGTCTGAAGCCAGTGCTGTTGGTGGTTTTATAGGTATTATAAATAGCGAAAAAAATTGCCAAATAGCAAATTCTTATTCACAAGTTGATGTTATTGGCATAGACTATACTGGAGGTTTTGCAGGCTATTTAATAAAAAATACATCTATCGCAAACTGCTACTCAACAGGTTTGGTCACTGGCAACGAAGATGTCGGCGGTTTTGTAGGAAGAATTGATTCACTAAATTCCGTCACTGTTACAAATTCCTACTGGGATATGGAAACATCAGGTATTGATTCATCTGCTGCGGGTGAAGGCAGAACGACTGCGGAAATGACCCNNCCGTTCATCGGAATTATATTGAATAAATTCATTTTATTTCATAAATTGAAATCCTGGAAAATTTCCGGAAATTATTATTATAAATTGAAATAAAGGGGAACAAAATGAAACTGAATACAGTTTTTACTGCGGCGATCCTGCTTCTGAACGCTTTAGTTTTTGCGGGCGTTACCGCGCACACTTATTATTTTAACGCCGGTGAAATAAAAACCGCCAAAGCTGACGGTTATGATATTTTGAACTTGAAAAGCACTCTAAATACAGCTAAAGCAGGTGATCCTTCGATCCCGTACCATTCCGTATCTCTGCTATTGTCCCCGGGTGAAAAGGCTGAAAATATTGAAATAATACCTTCGGATAAGATTACCCTCGATGGACAATTCAATATTTATCCTCAGCAGCATTCCCAGCCTATCTCGAAAGGAAAATCCGGGATCTTTGTAAAGAACGAACAGCTTTATAAAACCGATGCGGTTTATCCTGCGGCAAAATCGGGGGTTCTTTCAACCCATTTCCTGAACGGACATTCGTTCGCGCTCTCGACTTTCACTCCTGTGGAATATAACCCCGTAACTGGCGAACTTGCGGTTTATCAGAAAGTCACGGTCAGGATCACTACTTCCTCCGATATGAAATCGCAGGGAGCTCTTAAAAATCTGAAACAGCCTGATAATGTGCTGAAAAAGATAAAGGATCTGGATCAGAACGCAGGAATGAACCTGAATCTTTATTCGGCGGAAAAGCCAAAAGCAGACCCTTACGATTATCTTATAATAACTGCCGATGCGTATAAGAGGAATTTCGATACACTGATAAATTTTTACAACGGCAGAGGCATAAAGACACAGCTGATTTCGACGACAACTATTTATACAACGATGACCGGCGCCGATAATCAGGAAAAGATCAGGAATTACATAATTCAGGAATATCAGAACAGCGGAATTGAATTCGTGCTCCTCGCAGGCGATGTTGAGCTTGTTCCGGCAAGAGGATTCTATTGCGAAGTTCAGTCAAGTTCTGTTTACACCGATGACGGAATTCCTGCTGACCTTTATTATTCAGCACTGGATGGAAACTGGAATACTGACGGTGACGCGCTCTGGGCAGAGATCGGTGAAGATGACCTGCTTCCCGACCTTTCTGTATCCAGGTTCACTTTCTCTAATCTGACGGAACTGAATATACTGATAAATAAAACGGTAAAGTATCTGACAGATCCTGTGCTTGGTGAACTTAAAAACCCTCTGATGGCCGGTGAATTTTTATATGACGACCCCGAAACCTGGGGCGCTGACTATCTTGACCTGCTTATAGGATATCATGAGGACAACGGTTATACAACCACGGGAATACCTGAAGATAATTACATAACCAAACTATATGATAAGGAAGGCACATGGACAGCGAGTGACCTGATCGCAGAAATAAATGCGGGACATTCATTTATTCACCACGACGGACATTCCAACTATACTTACACAATGAGGATGGACAATTACGATGTGACGAACGCGAATTTCAGCCTTGTGAATGGAGTTAATCATAACTATACGCTCGTTTACACTTCAGGCTGTATGTGCGGCGGTTTCGATTACGATGACTGTATAGCCGAGAAATTCGTTTCAATTGATAATTTCGCGGTTTCTTTCATAGGTAATTCAAGATACGGATGGTTTAACGAAGGACAAACGGAAGGGCCGTCAATTCATATTCACAGAGAGTTCGCGGACGCCCTTTACGGTGACAGAACGGCTTCGATCGCAATGGCGCATAAAGAGTCGAAAATAGATACTGCGCCGTGGGTAAATGCCGCCGGTCAGTGGGAAGAGGGAGCTCTCAGATGGTGTTTCTATGACTGCAATGTGCTTGGCGACCCTGCCATGAACATCTGGACTGATGAGCCAGAGGTAATCACTGTGAACTATTCCAACATTATAACACTGGGCCAGACTGATTACAGCCTTGATATAAAAGGTTCGTACAACCAGGTTCTTTCAAGGATCGATTGCGCGCTGATACAGGGCGGGATCATAATCGGAAGCGGATCTACCGACGATCTCGGCAACGCGACTCTCGCGGTTGACCCTTCGGTAATTGAGGGAGCTGCATCATTGGTAATTACAGGATTAAATGTTCTTCCGCACACTTACGCGGTGAATGTGGTTCCTGCGGAAGGCAAATATATAGTGATAGACAGCTATACGATCAGCTCAGGCGGGGATGATAATATCGAGTACGGCGAAACCGCAACCGTTTCAGTTACGCTTAAGAATGTCGGGCTTACGGACGCTGCAGGAATTTCGATGTCATTTGCTGAAAATGACGATCACATCGAATTAACCGACAGCCTGGAGACCATAGGAAATCTGATCTCCGGAACATCAGCTACTTTTGCCAACGCATTTACCTTCACTGTTTCACAGACAGTGCCCGATCTGCATCAGTTCAGCCTTAATTCAACAATAACTGATTCTTTTGAAGAATGGAAAAGCAACCTGAACCTGACCGCCAATTCTCCAATTATTGAAATTCAAAGCGTTAACATAGCTGACAGCGTAAATTCCATACTTGATCCCGGCGAAACTGCCGATCTTGTTGTATCTTTTAAAAATACCGGCCACGGAAAAGCTGTCAATTTAAACGGTCTGCTGACTTCAGACGATCAACATATTACTGTCAATTCTGCAGAGCAGTCCCTTGCGATGATAGATCCTGATGAAACTCTCTCGATGACATATAGTGTTACTGCCGGTACTAAAGCCTCCGCAGGTAATGTGTCCGAATTTGTAAACCAGATAACTGCGGATAACGGATATATTTTCGAAGATAATTTCTTTGTAAAGATAGGCTCGCAGATAGAGGATTTTGAGACAGGAGATTTTACGGCTTTCAACTGGTATTTTGAAGGAAACACGCCATGGTTAATTGATAATGTCAATAAATACGAAGGGGTATATTCAGCACGCTCCGGAGAGATCGGAGACAGCCAGAAATCCAGCCTTGTCATCGATGACACTGTGCTTATAGACGGAGATCTATCTTTCATGATAAAAACTTCAACTGAAGGTTATTTCGATCCTCTGATATTCTCAATAGACGGAGTTGAAATTGAACGGTGGAACTACGGAATCCTGGACTGGCATGTAAATTCATTCCCGGTAACAGCGGGTGATCATACTTTTAAATGGAGCTATGAAAAAGACGAAATGGAAAGTGCCGGAGATGACTGCGTATGGATAGATTATATAACATTCCCCGGGATTAAAGACGCAACAGGCATAAATGAAGAGACTCAGAACCTCCCTTCTCAGACAAAGCTGTATCAGAACTATCCGAACCCGTTCAATCCTTCAACAGAGATCTCTTATTCGCTTATGGCAAAAGGAGAAGTCAACCTTTCTGTTTATAACATGAAGGGCGAGCTTGTAAAAAACCTTGTTGACGGACAGAAGGAAAGAGGTTTACATAAAGCTATTTTCGAAACTGATGATATAAATTCCGGATTATATTTCTACAGCCTTTCGGTGAACGGAGTGCATGCGGGAACTAAAAGAATGCTTTTGATAAAATAGGCTCTTAATATGAACAACATCAAGGCATTTATACTTTTTTTCGGGACAGCATCATTTATTTTCTATTTGTTCTCTTTTTTTACGATAATGATGCTGAATGTGCTTCTTGAAAAGAGACTTCCCCTAAAGCAGATTTTCGGCGTTTCCGGAGTGATACTGGCTGTTTTCTATATTCTGATGTTCAGCGGAAGAGGTTTTCATATAAATTTTCTCTGGAATTTGAGCTTCTATCTTGCAGTTCTGATAATGTATGTTTTCTTTCTCTCAGTTATTACAAAGCTGATCTCGATCCCTTTCCATTTCAGCCCGAATTTGAACCTTATAATTCTCTCGGTATCGATCATATTCATCTTCGTTTACGGTTTTTATAACGCCGCGAAGCTGACTGTCAGAACGATCGATATAACTTCGGATAAAGTTTCAAAATCTTATAAATTCGTTCAGATCTCAGATGTTCATTTAGGCACTGAATCGCTTCATTTTCTTGAAAATATAATAACACAGATAAATGACATTTCTCCTGATCTTGTTTTTATTACCGGAGACCTCCTGGATGACGACAATCTCAAGCCTGAAGATATAAAATTATTTTCAAAAATGAAGCCTCCAGCGTACTTTATAACCGGCAATCATGAAAGATATCTTCAGAATTCAGATGATTTTTTTAAAGACTGCAATGTGGTAAAAACGCTTGACCATAACCGCAGGTTCGATATTTTCAACGATGAGGTCACCGTTTACGGCCTTGAATGGAACCGGAATAATTTCATGAATAAAAAATCTGAACAGGCTGTTTATTTTGATGAAATTGAGACTGACAGAAGTAAATTCAATATATTTCTTAACCACGAGCCTGCGCTGTACGATGAAGCTGAAACTGAAGGAATGAACCTGATGCTTTCAGGGCACACGCACAACGGTCAGATATTTCCTTTCTGGCTGTTCGTGAGAATGAGATACAAATATATGCACGGCCTGTACGATATCGGAAAAATGAAACTCTATGTCACATCAGGCACAGGAGTCTGGGGTCCGTTCATGCGTGTCGGTACCGAAAATGAGATCGTAGTAATAAATCTCGTTCCTGAAAAATAATTATTTTTATTTTACTGAATTGTACATTTTTTTTAGAGTTTCTATCCACTCTTTCCTGAGCTCCATCGGCTCGATGATCTCCGCATTACCCCTAAAGCTTAAAACTTTGCCTATAAGCTCAAAATTTGTATTCGCGGGATACGGAAGGACATATTCGCAGTATTTTCCTTTCAGCCTGTCTTCACCGCTGCTTGTTATTTGAGTATCTACCCAGAGCATTTCTTTCATTCTGTCGGCAAGCTCGCCGTAGAACCTGATCCTGGCATTTTTGATATTCCTACTTGATATTATTCCGAAAGAATCCTTAAATTCAGGCACGGAATAATCTTCATCTGAAAATTTTTCCTTTGTTTTGAATATGTTGCTTTCCATTAAAGCAAGGTTATAAGTCCTTACTTTTTTCAGGTTCTCGCTTCTGGGTGACATATAAACATATGCCATCAAATACCAGATGCCGTTATAGTGAATAAGTTTGACAGGTTCGGTCTGAACCTCGATGCCGTGGTATTTGAATCTGACCATGTATTCATGACGCATGGAATCTAAGATTTCATTGAGCATATTATTGAATTTTGTTCTCTGAGTCTTCTTGTAATGTTCGGTCAGATGATATTCTATCTTTCCGGCCAGCTTTACATCCTTTTCTGACAATTCATCTTTGAGCACATTTTCGATGATCCTCAAAATGTCGTCATAATCTCTGACCATACCTTTTTCATCTTTATTGTCCCTGGGCGGAAAATAATATTCACTGAAGATCATGCTTTTTACAAAGCTGTAAAAAATCATCAGTTCCTGATTTTTTGATGGCGACCTTTTTATTCTCTCGAATTTATCGAGAAAATTCTCCTCCCTGGCTCTCTGATCGGGTTCATCATCCAGATAATATTTGTCTTCCTTCCTGATGTAAATAAGATCAAGCCCGAAATATTCTCTCAAGTCCTTTACAGCTCTCTTCATAGAGCTTAGACTCAATTCGACTTTTTCGGTTTCTAAAGTAAAATTATTCAGCCCTTTGAATGTGAAATAGCCTTTTTCATAGAGCTGATTTATAAGGGAAGCCAGTCTTGTAGATTTGTTCTTCTTGATCATCCGATACCTCTTTTAGTACCTGATCAACAGCGATCTTACGATCAGTCTGATGAAACGGTAAGTGTCCCTTACGACATTTATCGAACTGTGGGCACCTTCGTACAAAGCCGAAATCGGAACACTTTCGATCTTGAATTTCTTCCTTCCGGCTTTTATAAGTATTTCAGATTCCATTTCGAATTTGTCGGCTACAAGGAATACCTCTTTTACGACTTTAGTTCTTATAAGCCTGTATCCTGACTGGCTGTCCGGAATTTTGCAGCCTGCGATAAGCGAAACGATAAATGATGTCGTCCGGTTTGAAAAAATCCGTTCAACCGGCATGGTCGTTGTGTCGCCCAGCCTGTTGCCGACTATGATATCGGCACCGGTCTCTTCATACTTCTTTATGAACTCGGGGATGAATTTCACATCGTGCTGAAGGTCTGAATCTATGGTCAGAAAAAACTCCGCATTGTTCTCTACCATGAATTTAAAACCTTTTTTAAGCGCTGACCCTTTTCCGCCGTTCCGTTCGTTTGAAAGCACCGTCACGCCGCGGCCATTACATACTCCGACCGTGTTGTCTTTTGAACCGTCGTTCACGACTACGACTTTATCCAAAAGACCCATTTTCTCGATCCTGTCGAACAGGTCGTCAATGTATCTTTCGGAATTGTAGGCCGGTATGAGTATTCTGAAGTTTTTTTCTTTCATGATTGAAAGGTATGAATTTTAGGCGGATAATCAAGCGCAAAATCATAAAAAATAAAAAGAGTCCTGCCCTTATGATCGAACAGGACTCATAAAATATGCTACTTTTCGATCTTTATCTCGATCCTTTTCTTTCTTATTTCTTCTGCCTGTCTTTCCAGATTCTCTGCTTCCATAGCAAGTTCAGCTTCCTGCTGAGCAAGTCTTTTTTCCTCGATCGCAAGCTCTTTTATCCTGATCTTATGCTCCATTTCCTCGATCTTATCGCTCTCGATCGTAACTTCAAACTGTCTTTCAGTTTCTGCCGATATTAAGTATTTGCTGAGAAGAGCCGCGTCAACGAAGATCTCGGAAGCTGTTGTTTTTTCATTAGCTTCGGTAAAAAGTCCGTCGTCTTCGATCAGACCATCCTTTTTGGCTATGCTTAAAAAGTTATTATAGTGCCTCGTAAGGCTTTTACTTTTTTCATCGCCGTCGATCTCTTCAGCAAGATTCCTCAGTTCCTTCAGCAGGTTGCTCAATTTTTTTCTGTCCATTTGTTACCTCCCGTCATTTTTAATTTTTGTTTTTGTCATTTTCTTCAGCATATCCCTTGCTTTGGTAAGCCTCCATTTTACAAGTGATTCGGATATACCCTGCGTCACGGCAATATCTTTGATCCTGAAACCGGTAAAATAATACATTTTCAGGATGTTCGAATAAACCTCCGGAAGTTCATTCAGAACGCTCATCATAGCCTGACGGTCCGTTATGTTGATTTGATCAATTTCATCATCTTCGATCTTTTCTATCAGGTCATGCCTGTTTTCAAGATCGACAAGTATATTCTTTTTTACGAATTCTGTGTTTTTCTTCTGCATGTTTATACACTGATTCTTCATGATCTTCGACAGCCAGTTCGGAAATTTTGAAAGATCATCAAGAATCTCGATATATTTAAATACTTTTATCCATACTTCCTGAATGGCGTCATCAATATCAGCATGTTTTTTATATGATGAATTCAGATAGAAATTCCCGAGCTTGTACAGCATCGGATTATATTGTTCGATCAGCCTGTAATGATACTTTTCGTTGCCTTTTTTTACTTCCTTGAGAATATGAAGATTGACAATATTCATTATTTTCTATAGCTGTTTTTTAAATATACCATCATCAGCGACAGCCTTGTGTAGATCTCTTCGGGATCAGGATTATCATCAAATCCGGTGACTGAATTGTCGATATATTCCTTTTTAAGAAGAATATCTGTTATCCTTTTAAATCTTTCTGAAACAATTCTTATCTTTCTCTCATCATCACCGTCTGAATTCCCGAACAGTATCTGCTCTCCGGTAAGCTTTTTCAGTGTTTCAAGATATGTATAGTATCTTATCTTTTTCATTTTCCTCTCCGAGAGTTTTTTGTCCTCTCTGATAATTATGACAAATAAAAAACAAAAAAGTTAGTATTTTTTTTAAAATAACTTGGCAAATGGAAAATTGAAAAATCTATTTAAGTTTTGAAGGCATAATTGGTTTGCTGCAATCAATAATTATGATTTCAATTTTATATCCTTTGGGTCTTTTTTCATCCAAATAATCTTTCAACTCTTCAATGTTATTAAATTTTGCAGGTTTATTAAAATCATCTCCTTTATACCATAACACAAGAAATATTCCGTACTTTGTTCTTTCGCCTTTTAAATATTCAACCAATTGTTTCGTTAAACCTAATTCTAAATCAGGATTGTGAGCATTCTTTAATTCAATACATGTCTTTAACAAGTTACTGTTATATGTATAAGATGAAAAGAAATCAACAGATCCATTCCCTGTTTTTACCTCTCTCGAAAGTTGTATACCCACGTAATCACAAACTGCTTTTAAATGACTATATATTAATGGTTGCGTTTGAGGCTCACTTAGAGGTTTCATTTCACAATTTTCTTCTCTCCAAAAATATTTATAGACACTATGTTCCTCTACTCCATTTTTCAGTATAATATCAATTAAAGAACACATAAAATTTCTTAATACAACATCAGTAATAATTGGTGTGTTATCAACAAGTTTTCTAATCGGTAGAAAGGCATCAGTTAAGTTCAATTCACTTAATCTTTCTAAAAATCTAGTCTTTGCTTTAGTAAATGAATCCGGATTTGTAATTGATAACAATCTCCTATAAACAATTGAATTGTTTTTCTTATCAAGAAAATCCACAACATAATTTGAAAATAAATTTATATCTATATCATTTTTTTTTACTTCAATAATTTCAGAAATTATTTCAAAATTATCTAAGAATGAATTTATAATTAATTCTTTATGGGGATAGTACTCTCGCCCAGTAATAGCTCTTTCTTTACTGAAATTCGTTTCAATAACATCACCTTTTTCATCGAATGTGAAATCAGGATGGTAAAACCTTGGAATTACATAAGCGAAGGTACAATAGTTTTCAGATGCGTATGAATCTAAAAAAAAATTCCAGCCCATTCCGCCTATATCAATATTTTTGTACAATTTTAGTATTGGATCAGAAAATCTATTTGTTAAAGGGTTAAAATCTAACCTATCATTATTTTTTAGAATTTTATAACCATTACTTTTTATTCTGCTTCTAAAAGACAAGCTGAAACGAATAATTGTAAAAATTTCTTTTCCTTCGACTGATTTTTTTGAAATTGAACCATGTGCTATTTTCATTTGAAGAATATCACCCGTACTTGGTTTCATATCAATCCGCATTTTTAGAAATTTTAATTCGTCTTCTGAGAAAAGATCTGATTCATTATCCAGGATTTCATCACAAATTGATTTCCTTTCTATTTGAAAACTACTGTTTAAATTAACTAGCTGCTGGATAATCACTTTCCTAATCTTTTTGCCTTCATTTTTTTCTAATTCATCTTTCAAGTAATTATATGCTTGAAAAATTTGATTCCTATATATATAAAAGTTTATTTTATATTGTAAATATTTACTAAATATATTATACGGGATATCTATATTATCGTTAAAACGGTCGTCATTCTTAATCCTATTTTCTATTAGATATAACGATACCTCTATTCTCAAGTTTACAAACTCTTTTACAAGTTTTTCATCACCTGTATCAATAAATTGATCAATTTGCTCACCAAGTATTATGTTTTCAGCATCAACTATAGCTATTTTATTGAATATATCTATATTTTCTGTTATCAGAAAATTATTTGAAATATTTATTAAATTCTGAAGACCACGTAGAGTTAAAGTCCTTTTTAATTCAGTAAAAAGTTTTTGTATTATAATATCCGGTCTATCAAATAAATCAACTTCCTCTTTGCCATTTTCTGTTTCAAAACCTATATTCACCTTATAAGTATGATCTATTTTATCGTGGAAGTACAATATATAATAAAACTTTCTAATTACTTCAATTATCTCGAGTTCTGCATTTTTGTTGACATCTTGAATTGGTAACCTTGAGACATAAAAAATAACATTTTTTATTATTTCGCTAATATTTTTTGGATTGTAATTAGTGTAAAATACTTTCATGGCTAAACTCTCCAAATATTGATTATTTACTTACGCAAAATTTATCATACTCATTACAATCTTTGAAGCAAGATAAATTATCCATGTTTCTCAGAACGCATTATCTATATGATTTATCAGATTACCTAAATCGCCTTTTCCGATCTTTATGCCTATAACATCGAACCGGCAGTCAATATCCGTGATCTTCTTCTGAAGCATGAATATCTGCGCAAGCTTACGGATCTTCTCCTGCTTCTTCCTGTTGACCAGAAGAAATGGCTCGCCGAATTCTTCGGTCTTGTATGTCTTGACCTCAATGAAAACCAGATATTCATTCTGTTTAGCTATAATATCTATCTCGCCGAAAGTAGAATATCGGAAATTCCTCTGTATGATCCTGAACCCTTTATCTTCGAGGAACTGGGCGGCAATATCCTCGCCCATATTCCCCGTTTTCTTATTGTCTGTTTTTGAAGTGACCATTTAATTCAGCTTCTTGCCCAGAGGCAGAGCTTGGTTTATCTCAACGATCTTAAGATCTTTTCCAGCTTTAACGGAAAGAAGCATACCCTGGCTCTCGACGCCCATCAGAGTGGCCGGTTTGAGATTTGAAGCTACAAGAACATGCTTTCCGACAGTCTCTTCAGGCTTATAAAATTTAGCGATCCCTGAAATTATCTGCCTGAAATCCCCGNNATATCGATCCCTGTTTCCGCCGAAGGAGCTTTGCTTTCAGCTTTATTCTCTGCTTTAGCTTCGATCTCTATCTTTGGAAAAAGCGATACCGCTTTATTGATCTCTTTACCCGGCTTCAGCTTTCCGAACTCGAGCTCCATCGGCATTTCACCGTTAAAGATCTCTTTTATCTCTTCAAATTTCTTCGGAATGACCGGAGAAAGCAACACGCTACATATTCTAACTATTTCTAAAGCATTATACAGAACATAACCACAAAGTGTTCTATCTTTCTGAATAATTTTCCAAGGAGCCGTATCTTCAAGATACTTATTTGTATCACGTATTGTTTTCATTATTTCATCTAATGCTTTATTTAATTCGAAATCATAAATAGCCTGTATGATTATATCTAAGCTTATTTTAATATTTGTTTTTAGAACATCGCAAAACAATGTTTCTTTTGTTGTGTCTTGAGCTGGCTCTGGAATAATTCCATCATAGAAATTCACAATCATATGAGTAGCTCTGTTTATTAGATTCCCGAAATCGTTGGCCAGCTCTACATTATGTCTCTTGAAAAAATTCTCCATAGAGAACACTCCGTCATGCCCCAAAGACATCTCTCTCAGAACATAGAACCTGAAAGACGATGACCCGTACTTGTTTATCAGCTCCGTAGGATCAATTACATTACCGAGTGATTTACTCATCTTCTGTCCGCCTTCTCCCATCCACCATCCGTGTATCACAATTTTCTTAGGCAACGGAACATCTAAGCCCATCAGCATAGTCGGCCAGTAAACGCAGTGATGCAGAAGTATATCTTTTCCGATATTATGGACAGCCTCAGCCCAGTAAGATCTGAATTTTTCATCATCGTTCAGATAACCTATGCCGTTGATATAGTTGGTAAGCGCATCGAACCACACATAAGTAACGAAATCCTTATCGAAAGGTATTTCTATACCCCACGGCATTTTTTCCTTCTTCCTTGATATGCATAGAGGCCTTAAACCCTTCTTTAAAACTCCGAGAACCTCATTCTTTCTAAAATTCGGATATATAAAATCATCGTGCTTCATTAAATATTCTTCGTATCGATCCGCGTATTTAGCCATATTGAAGAAATAGTTCTCTTCTTTTATGACCGTTGTCTCTCTTGCGCACTGCGGACACTTCCCGTCAACAAGATCTTTCTCGGTAAAGAATGTTTCGCACGGAACGCAGTAATTACCTTCATAATGATCTTTGTAGATATCGCCTTTATCGTATAGCTTCTGCAGCATTGCCTGAACGTTCTTTTTGTGAAATTCAGCTGTTGTTCTGAAGAAAATATCATAATTCACATCGCAAAGTTTCAAAAGGTCCGTAAATACAGGTATCAGACTGTCGCAGTAAGCGAGCGGATCCATTTTTTCTTCAATTGCCACATCATAGACTTTCTTCCCGTGCTCGTCAACTCCGGTAAGCATAAGCGTATCATGACCGAATAATTTATTGTATCTGGTAAAAGTATCTGTAAGAATTGCCTCGTAGGCATGTCCCAGATGCGGTTTGCCGTTAACGTAAGAGATTGCTGTCGTAAAATACTTTTTCATATTTTAATCCTTTGT
>DMTS01000139.1 GCA_003477045.1 Candidatus Delongbacteria bacterium | reverse complement strand
ATCTGTATAGCTGACGATGATGTTGTGGATATCACCGGACAGTGGTATATGCAGGGTTCATGGTCAAAATGGGAAACTTTATGGACATTTAACGGTGACGGCACATTTGTAAACGATCTCGGCAGCTCAGGCACATGGGTACTTGTAGGAAGCGGATTAAGATGGGATTATGCATCAGGAACCTATTATATCGGAAATGTCGGAGTTGATGTTATGAGTGGAACCCAGGTAGATGGTGGGGGCACTGCAGGAGCAGGATGGAGCGGACACAGGCTTCTTGATATAACAGCTCCTAACGGCGGCGAGTTCTTCCAGACAGGAAATATAGCCACAATAACTTGGACGACTAATATAACAGCTGAGTTTGTTAAGATAGATCTTTACGAAAATGATGTTTTCTCAAGAACACTTTTCGCGAATAATGTAAATAACTACTCTAAGAACTGGACGATCCCGGCTGACCTTGTAACAAGCACAAAGTACAAAGTCAGGATAACCAGCACTACAGCGGAAATCTATGATGAAAGCGACAGTTACTTTACAATTGACGGCGTTCCGGCTACGCCAGCTATCGAAGATGAAACCTTTGACGACGGTCTTGCCCAGAACTGGACAACAGTCGATGGAAATTGGACTCTGGTCGATAGTTTGTATCAGGCGGAATGGAATACAACAAACAGGACTGCTTCGGTATATTTAAATACCGGAATAACTGGCAACTATATGGTTGAGTCAAGATGCAGAAAAGTGCAGGGAAACTACTATTACGGAATTATTATGAACGGTGATCATTCAATTATAGATGCTACTGATGGTATGTGGAATTCTATGCAGTTACTCATCGATGTTTCAGGAGGTTTTTGGATTGCTTATATGGTTGACGGTTCATGGAACGGTTATTATTCAACTTCAACAGCTATAAATACCGGTCTTAATGCGTGGAATGTCCTGAAAGTGATAGTAAACAATGATACTAACGAATATCACTTCTTTGCTAATGATCAGTATATTGTAACAGTAACAGATACTCACTACAACCATGGAGAAGTCGGATTATTAGATTATTCTACCGTTGCAAGTGAGACTGAATACGATTATGTCAAGATCAGTCCTGTAAATAAATCCGCAATGGACGGCATAAAGATCAAAAGACTGGATAAACAGAACCCTGTAATTCTCGGTTCAAGAAAATAGTTTTTTGTTCATTTGATTTCAAAAGGGGAGCTTTTCAGCTCCCTTTTTTATTATTTAGAAATTGCGGACAGGACGGATTTAAATTAAATTTAGTGCGATGGGAAAAAACGCGAAAATATTAGAATTCGACAGCAGTTCCGAACTTGAGACAGAGCAGCTCGCCTCAACATTCGCTCATGAAGTTAAAGAAGGCGATATAATCTGTTTTTTCGGTGATGTAGGAGCAGGCAAGACCGTTTTTACTCGAGGGTTGTGCAGAGGTCTGGGATTTGAAGGCTATGTAAATTCGCCCAGCTATATAGTAATGAATATTTATAAAACAGATGCAATTTCAATATATCATTATGACCTTTACAGGATCGGTTCGACAGCAGAACTGAATGAGATCGGATTTTATGAATTCGCCGGTCAGGATAAAAGTATCACGATAGTTGAATGGGCTGAAATGCTCAACGGGGAACTGCCTGAGAAAAGAGTTGAGATCCATATTAAATCTGAAAATGAAACCAAACGAAAAATAATAATCGAACGGGTCTGAACATGTACATTTTAGCAGTCGATACATCTACCGAATTCGCATCTGTGGCGTTACTTAAGGACGGGGTTTTAGTTTCAGAGCTGAAAGATTCGGGCAAATTCGCGCACAACCAGAGGCTGTTCGACATGGTAGATGAAATTTTAAAAAATGCCGGAATAGCTATACATGATGTTGATCTTTTCGCTGTGGGTGTGGGGCCGGGATCTTTTACCGGTTTAAGGGTCGGAGTGAGTGCCGTAAAGGGTATGGCTATCGGTCTGGGCAAGAAAATAATCCCGGTTTCTTCGATGGATTCTTCTGCCCTCAGAGCATTTTCAGATCTTGGCGGAGAAAAGAATATAAATATAATTCTGGAAGGAAAACAGAAAGATTTCTTTCATGCGGAATACTCCTTTAACGGCAGCGATGTAGTAAAAATAAGCGAAATAATTGTTCGTCCTTATGAAGATAGTTGTTATATTAATGGTGTGACAGCCGGTAATGTCAAAAAAGAATTGATAGATCTGGAAAATTACCATGAAGATTATTTTCCTGATGCGGCTTACACAGGCAGAATGGCTTTTATAAGAAGAGAGAACGGAGGAAAAGATTACAGTTTTGAACCGGAATATTATAAAGAATTCAAAGTAAGGTAAATTTAAGAATGGAAATCTTCAGAATAGGGTTCATATCTTTTACATTCGTTGATCTTGCGGATATTCTTCTTTTCACATTTATCTCATTCAAGCTGTATAATGTTGTTAAAGATTCAAGAGCGACCACAATGTTCCTGGGTATGCTTTCGGTTGTTGTTTTAGGCATATTCGCCGATTTTCTGAATCTGACTATAATGTCATGGCTGATAGATTCATTAAGAACTATATTCTGGCTTGCATTCTTCATCTTGTTTCAGCCTGAATTGAGGAGAATATTAACCCACATAGGCCAGAACAGAATACTGAATAAATTTCTACAGATAAAAACGCAAACCATTTTAGACGAAGTCTCCAAAGCCGCGTTCATGCTGAGCGAAAAAAGGATAGGCGCCCTTATCGTGCTCACAAGAAATGTAGGGATAAAAACTGTGGTGGAATCGGGCATTCCTATCAAAAGCGATGTGAGCCCGGAACTTCTGGCAACTATTTTCAATCCCTCGTCACCGCTCCATGACGGAGCTGTAATAGTATCTAACGATCAGATCGTAGCCGCAAAATGCATTCTGCCT
The DNA here is from genome assembly GCA_003477045.1 of Candidatus Delongbacteria bacterium. GTDB lineage: Bacteria > UBA4055 > UBA4055 > UBA4055 > UBA4055 > UBA12480. Next base: position 7,561 of record DMTS01000139.1, on the reverse strand, counting down.
TCCACTACCAAAGATATTGGTTCCCAGTTCGGAACAAGACACCGTGCCGCAGTAGGATTGTCCGAAGAAAGCGATGCTATAATTGTGGTAGTATCTGAAGAATCGGGCGATGTAAGGATAGCCTACGACGGGGATCTTTTAAAATTGAACAGTCTGGAAGAATTAAAAAATAAACTGGAAAAGCTTTTTAAATATGAAGGATCAAGAGAAGAAACAGAAGCCTGAAGCAGAAAGCGTTGAGGAAGAATTTAACGACCTGATGGATCGTGAATTTATAGAAATGCTTGAACTCATCGAAAAAATGAAGAAAGGCGAAATCACAGCCCAGGAAATGAAAAAGCTTGAGTTTATTAGAAAGTCCAGAGAATATTTATACGGCGGAGACGCTTAAGCTCAGTCTCCGAGATAACACTCCGGTATCAGATAATTTTTTATATAATCCTCAATACCTTTTTCAAGAGAGGTAAATTTAATTTTCAGCCCGGTGCTTTTCAGTTTCGAATTATCAGATTCGGTAAAATACTGATATTTTCCTTTCAGAATCTCAGGCATGTTAAAAAATTCCGTCCGCGGTTTTTTGCCCATACTTTTAAATACCGCCGCCGCAAGATCGTTCCAGCTGCGGGCCTGGCCGCTTCCAAGATTGAACAGACCTGAAATGTTTTTATCATCCAGAATGTCGCAGATTATTTTCGAACAGTCTTTCACGTAAACAAAATCCCTTACCGAGTCGCCGTTCTTCCATTTAGGATCATCGGATTTGAACAGCCTGATCTTACCTGTATCTTTAATCTCATGGTAAGCCTTAAATATTTTACTGCTCATTTCGCCTTTATGATATTCGTTCGGGCCGTAAACATTAAAGAATTTTATGCCTGCGATCTTACTGAACCATTTCATTTTTTTTGCGTACAGGTCGAACATCTGTTTTGAATAACCGTACATGTTCAAAGAGCGCAGGTCTTCAATTTTCTTCAGGTCGTCCTTAAAACCTTTTTCTCCATTCCCGTAAGTAGCCGCACTTGATGCGTATATGAATCTTATCTTTTTTCTTATGCAGTATTCTGCGAGTAATTTTGAATATGAAAAATTATTTTCAGCAAGGTAGGAGCAGTCGGATTCGGTCGTCGAAGAGCATGCGCCCATGTGGATAACAGCAGTCAGCTTGTATGGGACAGTGCCGTAAACAAGATGCGCGAGAAGCTCATCTTTTTCAACATAGTCCGCATACTTTAAGGCGCGCAGGTTTTTCCATTTGTCTGAAACTCCGAGATGGTCGGATATCAATATCTCCGAGACCCCTCTTTTGTTCAGCTCCCATACGACCGCGCTGCCGATAAATCCTGCTCCGCCCGTTACAAGTATCATATTCTCTCCTCTATTGCGGTGCTGCCTTAAGTTTTTGAATTTCTTCCTGCAGCGCTACAAAGAACGGTTTAGTGAATTTTGTTTTTACGATAAACTCGGCAGTGGCTTTTTCGCCCTTATAATTTCCGCCTGCGTACAGATAATCGAAGTTTTTGGCAAAATTGTCGGCTTTTGCATCGAGAATATTTTCACCGCCTGAAAAACCGAGGTACATCTGATATAAGTTCTTTCCTGCAAGATACGATTCGGCAAAGTCAATGAACAGATAATTCTGATCGTTCTGTAATTTTTCCGCTACAGCCTTATCAGCCTTATCAATAGATCTCGGATTGCTTTTATTCAGAAGATCGGAGACCATATCTTTTGTCGTTATCAGAGACACATTGTCTTTTTCGATAACAATATAGGCCGCAGCTATGCCCATAAACATTGAATAAACATTTACATCGCCGGCAGGCTGAACCTGGAAAAGCTGCTCATACTGTGACTGGTCGATCTGCGTTATCCCGGTAGTCGCTTTCGTTTTCTCGATCATGTCTATAAAGCTTTGTCTGTCCCTGATATTAAAGTTAAGTACAGTGTTATACTGCATCATATTCACTCCCGCGCCGTCGTAAATACCCAGATTTATACTTCCGGCAAGCTGGTCGATAAGATCTTTTCTGATGTCTATTCCAAGCGCCTGATTTGTTTCGGCGATACTGCTTTCGAAGTCGTTTTTTACATCCGCGGGAACAGTTTCAAGATAGAAGTTCAAATATTCTGCAGCATTGATCATGATCGCAAGCAGGACGGCAGGCCTTTTCTCGAAATCAAGAATAACAGATTTATCTGTTTTAATATTACCGATCAGTTTGTTAAAAGGATTTTCCGCATCGACAAAAGAAACCGCATTTATCACAAGGTCGCTTTTTGACAGGTCGGCTGTAGTTCCGAATCCCCTGTAAAATTTCAAAAACTCAACAGAGCTTAACTCGTTCTGCTGGAACATAGGATTGGTCGCGGTCATATTGTTCAGAGCAAGCGCATTGTCGTTAAAGAATCTTCTCAGGTCTGCATAGAACGCAATGTCGGATGAGAGGTTGACAGAACCGGAAACCTCTTTAAAATACGGTGTGTCCCCGAGATGTTTCTGTGCGTTAAAATATATATCAGCAGTCTCTTTTGAATTTAGAGAGAAGCTGAAAACCATGTAATTATCATCAGGTTTTATCGTCACAAGAAAATTTTGTTCGTCAGCCTTAGTTATACTAAGCATTCCGTTGTTGTCATTTATCACCATACCGTTCTCGTTGTTCTTCTCGAGAGTTTCTTTAATAAATTTGTATGCGGAATTCTTGTCTTTTACGGGAAGTAAAAATCCGATGTTGATCTGAGAATTTTCCGCATCAGCGCTGTCGGCTTTAAAACCGCTGACAACAAGACCTAATTCCCTTTTTGTATCGAAGCCTTTTTTATCATATTCGGCAATATTCATCGGGTCAAAGCCCAATACATCGGTTATCTCCGATCTGTCTTCACTCACAGGTTCGCCCATAACGGATTCTGGTTTCACACTGAAAGTAGCGAAAAGTTTTTCAACGGAAGAGAACCGGAGAAACGCAACCGAATTTTCCGGCGCGTATTTCTGGGCTATCACGGATGCTTCACCTGTGCTGACTTCAGCCTTCTTTGAGCAGCCGGTGCAGAATATCATAGCGCAGGCAGCTATAATTGTTATTAATTTTTTCATGAATTCTTCCTTTTGTTTATATTATTCATTGTTTTTTTATAAAGCGATATAAATTTAAGTCACTTTAGCGGTAAAATCAAGGAACTTTAGAGTATAAGAGCAAATAAAATAATTTATTTCTTGCAAGAATTTACGCGAATAGATATATTTTCTAAAAAATTAAAAAGTTTGAAGCGGTGAGGGATGAAATTAAAATTCTGGGGAGTAAGAGGCAGCATAAATTCACCTTTAAGCCCCGATCAGTACAGGAACAAACTCAGAAATGTTCTGAATTTATCAACCGGGAAGGATCTGGAAGATTTAGGATCGATCGAACGGTTCATTGATGACCTTCCGTTAAGTTTAAGCACAACTTACGGTGGCAATACCTCATGCGTAACAGTAAATGACGAAGAAAATCTTATCATATTAGATGCCGGCACCGGAATAAGGAACCTCGGCAACGAACTTTTAAGCGGAAAATTCTTTAACAGCAGGATAAGAGAATACAACCTGTTCTTCTCTCATCTTCATCTTGATCACATAAACGGGCTGCCGTTTTTTGCCCCAGTTCATTTTAAGGATATCAAGTTAAATTTTTACGCGCACCATAATGAATTTGAAAAGTATCTTTCGCTTCAGCAGAACTTCAACTTTTTCCCTGTCAGCTTAGAAAGCAGACCCTGCAAGAAGAAATTTGCTGAACTGAATGATGACGATGTGATCACTGTAGGAAATTTTTCGGTATTTTCAAAGCCGCTTAATCATCCGAACGGTTCATACAGCTATAAAATAGTTGACAGATCCGGTAGAAAGATAGTTTATGCAACTGACGGCGAATACACTGCCAAGACTATCGTGAGCGAATTCTTTGACTTTTTCAGAGGTGCCGATATTCTGATATTTGACAGCCAGTACAATTTCAATGAGCTGGCACAAAGGTATAACTACGGTCATTCCACAGCAGAGATAGGAGTTGATGCCGCGGTCAATTCAGGAGTGAAGAAGCTGATCTTGTTCCATCATAACCATGAAAATGATGACGATAAGATATCTGCATTATACTTTTCCGCGATAAAATATAAAGAAGCCAAGTATCCTTCATACGACCTTGCTGTCGTTATCGCCAATGAAGGGATGGAAATTTCACTTTAAGGAGAGAGATATGCTCAGTAAATTAGAACCTAAAATTTTGTGGAAATACTTTTTTGAAATCAGCGCAATTCCAAGGCAATCTAAGCATGAGGAAAAATTAATAAAATATCTTATTGCTTTTGCAGAAAAAAGAGGCTTAAAGTATAAAAAAGATGCAGCGGGAAATGTCGTAATATCAAAAAAAGCGTCAAAAGGCAGAGAAAAGTCCCCCGGCGTTGTTCTGCAGTCCCATATCGATATGGTCTGCGAAAAAAATGAAGGTACAAAGCACGATTTTCTAAAAGATCCGCTTCAGCTTTATGTTGAAAAAGGGTTTATAAGGGCAAAGGGAACCACTCTCGGTGCCGATGACGGTCTTGGTGTGGCGGCGTCTCTTGCCGTTCTTGAAAGCAAAGATATTTCACATGGTCCGATAGAATGTCTTTTTACGGTCGATGAAGAAACAGGTCTTACAGGCGCGAATGCGCTCAAGTCGGGATTCTTTACGGGAATGCGCCTGCTGAATTTAGATTCAGAAGAGGAAGGCTCTATATATATCGGCTGCGCCGGAGGGAAAACCACATCATTTTCAAAACAGATCAAAAGAATAAAAAATGACAAAAACTGCAGCTGCAAGATATTCATCAGCGGTCTGAAAGGCGGTCATTCCGGCATCGCGATAAACCAGGGACGCGGAAATGCACTGATCCTGCTCGCGAGATTTTTATGGAACTTAAATGAAAATATCAGCTTCACTTTATCCGATTTTAACGGCGGCGAAAAACACAATGCTCTACCGAGAGAAGCTTATGCCGTTATAAACATAAACGAAAAAGAACTTTCCGCGCTGGAAAAAGAAGTCAGAAAATATGCTGACATTTACAGGATGGAATTTAAAAGTTTTGACGAAGGCGTTACCTTAAGCATGAACAAATTGCCAGCGTCCAAAGAAGCCCTGACCGAAGAGGACAAGACAACGCTGATAAATCTTGTATATTCATTCCCTCACGGGGTTCACTCAATGAGCCCGGATATAAAAGGTCTTGTTCAGACATCCACGAACCTTGCTTCTGTAATAATTGAAAAGTCTAAGATAAATATTCTGACCAGTCAGAGAAGTTCTGTCGAATCGTCGATTCATGATATAGCCGGAAAGGTAATAGCGCATGGAACACTGGCCGGTTACAGCTATACAAGCAAAGACCCCTATCCAGCATGGACTCCGAATCCTGAATCTAAACTTCTGAAAACTGCTGTAGAAGTCCATAAAGAATTATTTTCAAAAAAACCTCAGGTCAAAGCTATGCACGCCGGTCTTGAATGCGGCATAATCGGAAAGAAATACCCCGGCATAGACATGGTATCGTTCGGTCCGGATGTTATGGGGGCTCATTCACCTGATGAAAAAGCAAATATTAAGTCGGTAGGGAATTTCTGGAATTTTTTAAAAAACATTTTAGAAACAATTAAATATGATCGCAATTGAATCAATAGGTTTGACAAAGCATTATTCCCGGGGAAATATCAAGGCTCTGACCGATTTTAATGTATCAGTTGAAAAAGGAAAAATTTTCAGCCTGCTCGGGCCGAACGGAGCGGGTAAAACCACGCTTTTCAGACTTCTTCTCGGGATCGCCATTCCGACTTCAGGTGAGGGGAAAATACTTGGAAAAGACATACGGGATCCCGGATCGAGAACAAATGTCGGTTATCTTTCAGAAGATCACAAATTTCCCGGCTATCTAAACGGCGGGCAGTTTCTATATTATTACGGAAAAATGTCCGGCGTGTCCAATTATGATCTCAGTAAAAAAATACCAGACCTGCTAAAACAGGTGAAGCTTGACGACAGAAAGACGCTGAAATTAAAAAAATATTCAAAAGGAATGCTTCAGAGGCTTGGAACTGCCCAGGCTCTTATCAACGATCCGGGAATAATATTTCTCGACGAGCCGACAGACGGTATCGATCCGATCGGAAGGATCGAGATAAGAGAAATACTTATCAACCTCAAAAATCAGGGGAAGACGATATTTATAAATTCACATCTTCTCAGCGAGGTCGAAAGGATATCGGACGAGATAGCTATTCTGAAACAAGGCGTTCTTATTAAAAAAGGAAATACCTCAGATTTTCTTGAGAGCACAGGTCGGTATCATATCAGAGTAGAACAGGATGGGAAAAACGCTCTTACAGAAATATTCAAACGAAGAAATATCGATCATGAGATAATGGAGAACGGTTTTTCGACCGCTATCAGCGACACAAAAGAACTTAACGAACTTATTGATGACATTCGTAAAGAGAGGATCAATATAGAGAACATCGAGCATTTAAAAAATACACTTGAAGATTATTTCATAAAGGTATTAAAATAATAGGAGTGCAGGTGTGCACGGACTGTTTCAACTTACAATAAAAGAACTGCTGTCAAAAAAGATAGTGATAACGGTTTTCATTCTTGCCACTGTGTTTTGTCTGACGCTTATATTCGCTCTAAATATTAAAATAGGCGGAATAGATTCAAAGGTCATCTTAAATGTTTTCGGGAACTCTGTCAATCACGGAAATTCCGCAATGCCCGATGCGGCGACTATACTGGGATATATACAAACAGGGATCGCTGGAGCTGTTTTTTTTATTTCATTATTCATCTCGCTTTTCGCAACATCCGGACTGTTCCCGGATATGCTTCAGAAGGGTAATATAGACCTTATATTATCTAAGCCGTTATCAAGGCAGAATATATTTTTTCAGAGGTTTTTCGGAGGTATCGCGCTTGTAGGGTTGAATGTTATTTATATGATAATATTTTCGTGGATAATACTGTCCGCTAAATTCGGGATATGGAACTTCAGATATCTATTTTCAGCACTGATAATAATGATCTTCTTTTTCAACATTTACTCTTTTATGACTCTTATTGCGATGTGTTTAAAAAACAGCGTGATATCACTTCTTCTGACCTATTTCATTGTATTCATTCTGTCTCCTGTTATAGGCGCAATTGCAAGATTCGGAATTCTCAACGATTCTTTCTATAAAAATACCGTAAAGATACTTCACTTTTCCCTGCCCAAGGTGAACGAGACGGTTACGCTTCTCAGCGATATTATTATGTCAAAGGACTTCACTCTCGGATCGATATGGGTATCNNTGTCAGAGATCTTTTTGTATCAGTGATCCTGTACTCTTTCTGAGTATCGGTTTCTCTTGTGTATGTAACAGGCCTGTCGGTGACTGCGATCGCCGTGTCATTAAAAAATATTGTCGAGAAACCTTTCATAGCCTGTACTCCAAATACAGGCTAAATAATAACTTCAAAGGTTAAAAAAAGCAAAGGGAAAA
>DMTS01000195.1 GCA_003477045.1 Candidatus Delongbacteria bacterium | reverse complement strand
TTGATGCTGTCTTTTATATATTCACGGCTTTTTCTCAAATGTCTTGAAGCTTCATAATTCTCGTTTCCGAAAGCCATCACGATCTTGATGTTGGACAAAACTTCCTGCAGATAACCGAGCAGACGACCCCATTTCTCTGAAGTTCTTTTACGGTATTTTTTGAAAAAGTTCATGATTATAGTTACAAAGAAGTACTGAAGAAGGATCAGAATAACTATGGCAAGCGTGATCTTCCAACTCAGGTAAACAAGCATTGTCAGCGAGAAAGCAACTTTAAGAAATGCGTTGAAAAAATCGAAAAATGCGTCTGAAGCGAGGTATGAAACCGATCCTACATCGTTATTCATCCTCGATGTTATCTCACCGGAAACCCTTTTCGCATAGAAAACCGGTGACTTAAGCAAAAGCGCGTTGAACAGCTTTTCTCTTATATCCTTTCTTATATTGTACTGCAGATACCATCTGATATAAATATGACCGAGAAAAAGCCCGCTATAAACCAGATACATCATAGTTATTACAAAGAAGAAAATATTCATCGATGAAAAATCTTTTAGGGGTATAACTTCATCCACGCAGTATTGAATTATGAGCGGAGGCAGTGTTATAAGAAGATTGCTGATCACATCAAAAAAAGCAAGTCCAAGGATCAGCCATTTATACTTAGACATGAACTTGTAAAGCTTCGGCATTCTGGTGATCATCTGCCTGTAGGAAATATCGTATTTGTTGTGGTCTTTATCCTTCATGGCTGCTTGAATGGTTAGTATTTCCCCGTTTTAACTGTTCGTTCCACAGTCGTCTATATTCGCTGTTCACATCGTTGAAAAGATCTTCATGACGGCCTACTTCTATTATCCTTCCGGCTTTGAAAACGAAAATTCTGTCCGAATCTACAATTGTTGACAGCCTGTGAGCTATAATAATTGAGGTTGGACCGTCCATTACCCGTTTCATAGTTTCTAATATTTTACTCTCGGATTGGCTGTCTAAGGCTGAAGTAGCTTCGTCAAATATCACGATGTTGGGATTTCTCAGAATAAGCCTGCAGATAGAGATCCTCTGTTTTTCGCCGCCCGAGAAATTTTTTCCTTTTTCCTCGACCATCGTATCAAGCCCGTTCGGAAGTTTTTTCACAAGTTCATCAAGAAGTGTCATTCGTACAACTTCCATAATTTCATCATCGGTTACCTTTTTATTAGCACCGTATGCCAGGTTTTCTCTTAAAGTGGCAACGAACATATCGGTTTCCTGGAATACTACGCCGATGTTTTTTCTGAGCAGTCTTAAACTGTAATCCTTTAGAGGTTTCTCATCAAGATAAATCTTTCCGTTGTCTGGATCATAGAACCTGAATATCAGGTTTGTTATCGTGGATTTCCCGCTGCCTGATTCACCCACGAATGCGACTCTTTCGCCTGCATTTATCTTAAAATCAAGATCAAAAAGAACCTGCTTTTCTTTTTCATAAGAAAAATTAACATTTTCAAATACTATCTCGCCCTTTATGACAGCGTTTTTTATCGGATTTTCAGCTTCAAGAACTTCGGGTTTTTCATTCAGGTATGCTTTGACCCTCTGAACGCCCACGATACTTTCCTGGAATCTGTTTATAGCCATCACGATACTGAAAACCGGCCAGATGTATTGCAGCGAATACATCCACATCGTAATTAATTCGCCGATGCTCATTTTATCAATCATTATCATGTAGCTGCCGATCCAAAGCGTCAGAAGCGGCGTGAAATTTCTTAAAAGCATCGTAACGGCTCTTAGCTGGCTTCTTACGGATGCCACATTAAGCGCTTTATCAATTATTCTGTCCGATTTTTCAGCATGTATGAATTCTTCATACTTCTTCTGAACGAAGACCTGAATCACTTTTATAAGCGTGATCCTTTCCTGAAGATATCCGATCAGTTTTGATTCCTTTTCCCTCGTATCTATTATATCCTTATGCATCTGGCTGACCGCATAGAACACAAATACCGANNATCGCAAATGTTATGAATACGAATTTGGAGATGTTCGTTACCAGCGATATAAGCTCTATAGTAAGAATATTCTGAATAGCGGCGACATCAATATTCAGCCTTTCAAGTATCTCGCCGGAATGCCTGTCGGAATAAAATTTTAAGGAAAGGGTCTGCAGATGTCTGAGCAGATGGTTCCTGATGTCGAAAGTGATCATAGAGCCCATATAAGACATAATGTATCCGACTATATAGTCTATGAAAGCCATTACGGAAACAGTAAAAACTATTATCATGACCACGAAATTTATCGACTTAAAGTCGTGATTAGGCAGAAAATCATCAATTATGACAGTGAAGGTCAGATAGGGGAGAGCCGTGCTCAGAATGTTATAGAATAAAAGGAATAATACAAGCGCGAATAAAGAGGTTTTATACGGTTTTACGAACCTGAATATGTAAAGAATATCTTTCATTTCTTAATTGATGTCCGCATATTTAACTACTCTTTCCCAGAGCAGGTACAGTATCGGCAGATCTTCTTCAGTGATTATTACGGCTTCTCCGGTAACTCCGGCATGAATGTATCTCTTCCTTCCGCGGTCAAAGAATTCGGTTGATGTCACTTCAATTTCAATCGGATATGCGATTATGCCGTTGAAAGTTTCCGTTTTAAGGCCGATCCGCTTAACTTTGCCCTGAACGAAATCTTTTCCTCTGAAAGTGTCAACATTGAAGTAGGATATCTGGCCTTCCTTGATTCTGATAATGTCCGCCCCGGAAGCGTATCCGGTGAAATCAATTTTATCGTAGGAGATCACATCTCCGATCTTGTCTCCTTTCGAAAAGAACACATTAAGGCTGTTCTCCAGTCTGCCGGACATAAGCTTCCCGTCGGTTTTAGAAACTATAGTAAGCATTCTCTTTCTTTTTGTCAGATACTCGAGTCTGTCCTGCTCGACATCAAGTTCTTTCTGCTTCAACTTATAGTTAAGGAAAGCTGATGCGTCGAGTTTCTGGAGCTGCTTGTTAAGCCCGTTCAGCTGGATCTCAATTGACTTGATCTCCATATCGTTCTGTTTTACATTCAGATTAGCTTCCTCGAATTCATCTTTCGAGATTATCTTATTGGCGTACAGATCGGTTTTATCCTTAAGTATGCTTTTGAAATATTCGGCTTCAGCTACTTTTACTTTCAGCTGCTCTTTAAGCTTTGAAGTATCGTAAGAGCTCAAGTTGACATCAAGCTCCTTGATCTGGAGTATTTCCTGAAGTTCAAGCTTATATATCATGATCTTATTATTCGAGTTCAATATTTCAATATCAATATCCTCATTTCTAAGCACAAGGATCGTATCTCCGGTTAAAACTTCGCTATTCTCTGTTTTATATATTTTTTCTAAAAATCCGCTTTCCTCGATTATCAGAGGGGAAACATTTCTATAGGTAAAAGTGCCGGGCACGATAACTTTTCTGTCAATGCGCATAAAAGTAAGTATTATTACCGTCAGTATCAGTAATATCACCATTGTAACCGCAATATAAATTGATTTTTTTATTGTTATTCTCATATTACTTCCGCCTGTCGTATATTTTTAACTCTTTGAAAAGTTTATTCATTTTTCTTTTGAGCGACAATTCGCTGTCATTCGTTTCTATTCTAATATCAGAGGGCACCGAATCGTATTTTTCCTGCGCCGACAAACGGTCAAGCGCCGATCTTTCGCTTATCCCGTCCCTTTTCATAAGCCTGTCAACTGCAGTCTGTTCTTTTGTAAAAACATATATTATACGGTCAAAGTGCTTATCTATTCCAAGTTCAACCAGAACTGCGCCTTCTGCTACAATGTCTTTACTTTTTTTTATTTCAATCAAAAATTCCGCTTTGATGTATTTAAAAAATATTCCGTTCAGTTTATCAACGCTTTCTTTGGACTTGAAAACATGATCAGCAAGTTTTCTTCTCTGAAGTTCGCCGTCAACTATGAACGAGCTTCCGAAAGTCTTTGAAATGTCCTCTAGTACTGAAGGGTATTTTTTCAGCACGTTTCTGCCTATATCATCAAGATCTATGCGGTAAAAACCTTTCTCTGCAAAGAAATTCGCCACTGTTGTTTTTCCGCTTCCCGATTTACCGAATATCCCGATCTTCACTTTTCATCGCCTTTTTTATTGCGCGGTAAATATAATATTTTATTGTGATTATTGAAAGAAATATAATGACGAATATTGCGTTTTAAAGGACGAACGGAAGAATAGAGGCGATAAATTATCTATTTTATCTTAAAATCGAAATCCATGCCGACGCCCCAGGTTGACTGGTACCATCTCTGATTATTCGCGCCGAATAAAGTTCCGTATTTATCATCGCCATTCATGTCCAGAAAGATTCCGATATAACCGGCATCTCTTCGCCAGTCAGACCAGCCCATCGAGCTTCCCTGATGAGCAGAATAAAGATCGTTGCCCTGACCGTCGAAGAAGATCGAGATCGCGTCGGCGTTGCCTGCTCCGATGGATAGCGATTCAGCCTGATAGCTGTCATTACCTTTCAGGTCAAAGAACATCCCGCCCGCATAATCATGGCCGCAGCCGATTGAAACGCCCTTGGATTTATAGCTGTCATCACCTTCAGCATCAATTACGGTCCCGAAAGCAAGGTGAACCCCGGAGCCGAGTGAATACTGATAGGAAATATAATTATCGTTGCCTTTAAGATCGTACAGGCAGCCGAAAGCGAACCAGTAACCTCCGCCCTGACCGAATATGTCAGATATGTAATTATCATTTCCCTGCCTGTCGAAAAGAAAGGCATATCCTCCGCAGGCGTGATCCCTATCGCCGAAGGAATAACCCTGACCCATGGACATAAAATGGTCGGCATAACGGAGCACATCAACCTCATTCCCCGAAAGCGTGTAATTATCGTTGCCGCTCCCGTCATTCAGGACGGAGTATCCGTAAACTCCCGCATAGGACTGAGCCTTCATTTCTCCGATATAAACATCGTTCCCGCTTTTATCCCACAGGCATGAATAACCGAAAGTCGCGGCAGCCTGGGAGTGTTTAAGTGATAAATACCGGTCGTTCCCGGCTTCATCAAGGAGAACGGTAAAACCGAACAGGGAAGAGGCAAGCGAAAAATCTTTACAGTCGTAAATGTCATCTCCTTTTCCGTCATAAAGGAAAGATATGCCGTTAAAAGCTGATGCAGGTCCAAATTCATCGGAAATATATCTGTCATGACCTTCAAGGTCTATTACATAGGAAAATCTCTGATCTTTATTATTCAGCCGGTAAGTGTCATTCCCTTTTTTATCAATGATCAAAAAGTAATTACCTTCATAAATATCATCATCGTCCGAACCGATAACGATCTTACCGAAGGGCGAATCATTTATTGAAGATTCTAATTTGTTATTTTTAGCATAGTCAATCAGTTTTAAAAAATCCGAATACGACTCTATGCCTGATGAAACTATATATTCAGGCTTTATCCTGCTGAGTGTTTCTTTATAGTACTTTTCACTTTCAGTGTAGTATCTTCTTTCATCAAGCCTGTTTTCTATCATGACCGATATTTCGTCTTTTCCTGAAGATATTTCTTCTTCATCCGTTTCTTCTTCTTCGTTGATCGATCTTTCAAAAACCTTTGTCAGTATTGAATCTTTTTCAGTGTAGCCCGACCATGTTTTATCAAAATTGCCGGCAATAATATTCTGCCGTTTTACAAAATCGTTAATGTCAACTTTTCCGGAAATCTGAGTGGGCATTTTCGATCTAAACTCAGAGAGCACATTTGAAAAATCAATTTCTGGAAATTTTTCATAACCGTTTTTAACTTCATGCGGTAAAGAAACCTGTATCATGGGGTCGGCGAACATTTGAGCCAATGAAGGGAACAGAAAAAGCTCCTTATCTGTTTTCACAGGCAGAAAATAGCTCTGTTTGTTCATATACATCTGTTCAAGAGCATTATATATCACCGAATTATCTGAGACGAGACTTTCAATCGTAAAAGCTGGAATTGAGTCTTTAGCAACGGTTTCGATCTTCAGTTCAGAAACAAGGGCGGCATCTTTATTCTCGATGTATTTCTTTTTTAAAAGTTCAAGCAGAGCCGATTCCATCTTTCTGTCAATTACTTTTACTCTCTGTTTAAGCGTATCAGCTTTTAAATGAGAATTAAGATAATGCAGGGCTGTGTGAGAAACAAGCTGAAGCGAGTCATTCAGCATAGAAACAAGCTCTCTGTCGCCTTCGACCGTGTTTATTTTACCGAATACAGCAGCTGCCTGCCAGCGGATCTTATAATCCGGATCTTTCGCATATTTTTTAGCAATTCTGGCAGAAAGCGGATCGTTCAGATCGCTTATGCCTCTTAAAGTAGAAACTTTCACCCACGCGGAATCTATCTCCATGAACGGTTCAAGAAATTCAAGTCCGCGGTCATATTTAGACAGCCCTAAAAATTCAACGGCGGTCGAAAAAGAGTTTTTATCCATTTTCTTTATTTCATCCATCAGATAACGGGATGACAGCTTGGAATCAATTTTTGAAAAAAGTTCTCTCAGCGCATGATATTCTCTGGGCTGCCTTGACGAACAGCTGCTTACAAGAAACGGAANNTATTGGGCGTTTAAAGCTGCCAATGATAAAGTGAGGATAAAAAAATAATATTTCATAAAGTTACCTAATTTTTTTTTACAAAAGTAATCAAATCAGAATGAAAAAGCAAAAATAATATTCTGCTTGCTTAGTCAATTATAAGAATAAACTTTGCTGATAGTACTGTAGCTCTTGAATAGGATATTATTCCACTTGTTGAGAAGTTTATTGACTTTGCGGAGAATAAACGCTATATTTACCGCAATAAATGCGGAGAATAATTCTGAAATATATCTATGAAAATAAAAACTGGCCGAAATTTGAATGGGACATTTCTGTTATACTCAAAACTTTGAGTATTGTCAGGAATAAGCAGGGAATTCTTAAAGGCAGGATGGATTCTCTAGGTCTGAATCTTCAGAATGAAGCGCTGCTCGAGAATCTGTCGGTAGATATTATTAAATCTTCTGAGATTGAAGGTGAAACGCTTGATCCTGTTCAGGTGAGATCATCTCTGGCCCGTCAATTGGGAATTGATTATTCGGGAGTTGCGGTACCTGACAGGAATGTTGACGGTATCGTTGAAATGATGCTGGATGCGACCCGTAATTACATTAAACCTCTGAGCAAAGACAGATTGTGCAGCTGGCACTCGTCTCTTTTTCCGGCAGGCAGGAGCGGAATGCATAAGATCACAGTCGGGGGCTGGAGAAAGGACGAAAAAGGACCTATGCAGGTGGTTTCGGGACCGGTAGGCCGAGAGAAGGTGCATTATCAGGCTCCTCCTGCTAACTTGCTTGAAGATGAAATGGAGAAATTTATAATCTGGATTAATGGCAGCAAAGAAACGGATGATGTGATCAAATCAGGCATAGCTCATTTATGGTTCGTCACCCTTCACCCTTTCGATGACGGAAACGGAAGAATTGCGAGGGCGATTAGCGACCTGCTTCTCACCAGATCAGATGATACACCCAACAGGTATTATAGTATGTCAGCCCAGATAAACAGAATGCGAAAGAATTATTACGATATTCTTGAAAAAACTCAGAAGGGCGGTCTTGATATAACCGAATGGCTGGACTGGTTTATTAAATGCCTAAACTACGCTCTTGATTCGACTGAAGTTACGCTTAACAGAGTTCTTTTCAAAAACGATTTCTGGAAAAAAAATTCAGACACGGTCTTTAATCTAAGGCAAAAGAAAATGATCAATATTATTCTTGACGGTTTTGAAGGCAGATTAACCACAAAAAAATGGTCTAAGATCACTAAATGTTCCGATGATACCGCTCTCAGAGACATAAATGATCTGATTCTGAAAAAAGTGCTGATAAAAGATTTGCCCGGCGGAAGAAGTACGAGTTATTCGTTAGAAGGGAAATGATATGCCCATTAGAAAAACTGAGACTCAGGAAGGAACGTTTAAAACGATGCGGAATATGTCATTCGAGAATGTGCTTATCGGATGGTTCATGCAGGACGGCTGGCAGGTATTCAAGCCGGTTCTAGACGACGGGCATCAGACCGATGTGCTGATCTCAGACGGTCCGAATTTCTACAGAATTCAGGTAAAAACTTTCGAGGATAAGGGAACTTATCAGGAAGTCCATAAGGATTGGAATTACAACAGCATAGACTGCGTGATCTATTTTTCCAGAAACTCAAAGTTCGGTTATGTCGCGCCTGCTTTCATGGAAGACAAAAGGCTTCTTGAACATCCTGAACACATCAGGTTCTCAGGCACTTCGAATTCATTCATAAAGGCATTTCATAAGCTGGAAGTAAAAAGATGAAATTAAAAATTATTTTAATATTTACGATATTCAGTATAGCTGTTTTATCATGCAATAATAAAGAGGTTATGACTGAACATAAGATAATTGATCTGTCTTCTTTCGGAAGCGTGAACATGATAAAAGAGATCGCTGGAGATATTTATGTTCTCAACTCGACAGCTTCATCGATCCATAAGCTGAACGCTGATTCATTGAGTCTTTTCAGAGATCTGGAAATAGGAGGAAGGGATTTCCTTCTTGATTTCGACATCGAAGGCAATAAAGTTTACTATTCAAACACTTACGACCAAATATTTATAAGCTCCGGAAATACTATCGAAGATACGATAAAGGTTTTTAATCCGGATAGAATTGCCGTTATGGATTCATTGTTGTATGTAACTTCAAGGAAGGCTGAAGATGAAAATGTTCTACTGAAACTTTACGATATAAAAAGTAAAAAAGAGATCAGCTGCATTCCACTCAATGATTCGCCTGTCGCAGAGATGAAATTCGCTCAAGCTTCGATCTGTGAATCGGGAAATAATCTATGGGTAATGAATCCTTTCAGAAACAGGCTTGAGAAATACAATAGCGACCTAGGGATCGTTTCAATTCTCGAATTACCGCAGGGATACGAATTTGGAAATTTCAGTGCAGTTGAAAATGAACTAACGATTTTGGCGGTGATAGACCGGAAAATTTTCACAATTAGAATTTATGAAGATAAAAATTCAGATTCTTCGATAATATTTGAATTGCCGAATGACAATATAGACATAAGTTCGTCCTGCATTTTGCAAGATTATGTTTTTTTATATAATTATATTGACAGTAAGATATTGACAAAAAGTTTTAAAACGTTATAATACAGCCGATTTTTACCGTTCATTGAAACAAAGTTAAAAAAAGGATTTTATTATGAAAAGAAAGTATTTTCTAATCAGCCTTTTTTTATTTACTGCGTTGATTTTCGCAACCGATACAGCAAATAATGAAAGCGTTATTCATGAAATGACAATTTTTATATTCCAGCTTGGAATAATAATATTTGCCGCAAAAATATCAGGAATGCTCTTTGAAAAAATAAAGCTCCCCGGAACATTGGGAGAGATCTCTGTCGGAATGATAATCGGGCCTTATTTTCTCGGAAGCTTACCAATGAGCTTTCTTGGATTTCCGGAGGGAATATTTCCGCTTCAGGCAGGATCAATTCCAATAACTAATGAAGTTTATGGAATTTCAATTATTGCATCAATCATGCTGCTTTTCATATCGGGTCTCGAAACCGACCTTAGATTATTATTAAAATACCTATTCAGCGGCGGAGTGGTCGGATTGGGCGGAGTGATATTTTCGTTCATTCCCGGAGCACTAGTAGGTATGTATTTTCTAGATAAACCCTTTATGAGCCCGGAATGTTTATTCCTTGGAATTATGAGTACTGCCACTTCAGTCGGAATAACAGCAATGATACTATCCAAAAACAGGTATATGGATACGCCTGAAGGGGTTACGATACTTTCAGCCGCTATAATCGATGATGTGCTCGGAATAATAGTTCTAGCTATAGCTGTGGGTATAGCATCCGTTTTGAAGACTGGCGGAGAAATAGCATGGGGTGCGATCGGAATAATATCGATAAAAGCTTTTGTTTTCTGGCTTGGATTTACCGCACTTGGAATTGTTTTCTCAGAAAAAATAAGTAAATTTCTAAAAATATTCAAAGATCAGACCATTATTTCAATACTTGCATTCGGACTTGCAATGTTCTTTGCCGGAATATTCGAAAAAGCCGGTCTTGCAATGATAATCGGAGCTTATGTAATGGGATTGTCCCTTTCGAAAACCGATATAAGTTACGAAATACAAGAAAAGATCCATCCGTTAAAAGAATTTTTTGTGCCTATATTTTTTACGGTAATGGGCATGTTGGTAAATCTCCACACTATCTCATCGGGTGTACTGCTCTTCGGCGCAGTCTATTCGATAGTTTGTATGCTCGGCAAAATATTGGGCTGCGGGCTTCCTTCAATGCTTACCGGATTCAATAAACTCGGGGCTGCCAGGATAGGTATAGGAATGATGCCCAGGGGAGAAGTGGGTCTTATTATAGCGGGAATCGGAATATCGAACGGTTTTATTAACCAAGATATCTACGGTGTCGGCATGATGATGGTTCTTAGCGGTATCATTATTACTCCTCCTGTTCTTAACTCAGTACTCAGAATAAAAAAGAAGGGAACAAGCGTTGAGCTAAAAGAAGAAGAGAACGAAACATTTGAATTTGATTTTTATTCACCTGACAAGAACGATTTTTTCATAAATTATATAGTTGAATACTTTGATAAAGAAGGTTATCACATAACCAGAATGATCCTCGATTATGAAGTTTATCAGGTAAGAAAAGAGAAAATATTTATAAAGATATCGAAATTTCCCACATCAATATCATTTACCGCACCCAAAGAAGACATGTACTTTGTCAAAACTCTTGTTTACGAATCGGCCTTAAAACTTCAGGATAATCTTGAGAAATTTAATGAAAAAACGCATCTGTTAGAAATTAAGGATTCTCTTTCATCAAGAACAGTTATGAAGTCCAATTTCGATATTTCAAACATAATAGATCCCCATTGTATTATCACTGATCTTAGATCAAAAACTAAGGAAGGAATAATAAGCGAGCTGGTAGATTCTTTGTATGAAAATAAAAAAATCAGCGATAAGCAAAGTATTTTTGATGAAGTAATGGCCCGTGAAAATGTTATGAGCACAGGTATGAAGAACGGCGTTGCAATACCTCACGCAAGAGCAAACGGGCTGGATCATACACAGATCGCAATAGGCGTAAAAAGGAACGGCGTGGATTTTCAGTCTCTTGACGGTCAACCTGCAAAGATCATAGTTCTTCTCGTCTCTTCAACTAAGAAGGATGACCCGCACATCAGAGTTCTGGCAGCTTTGAGTGCTCATCTGCATCAAAAGAAAGACATTGAAAAACTGCTGAGCCTAAACACTCAAAAAGAGATATGGAATTTCTTCAGACTTGATAACTAGTCAGCTATAAGCAGTAAATTTCACAATATTTTATATATATAAATTTAATTTGACTTTAAAATTTAAAACCTTATCTTGTAGGGGCTTTTAAAATGCGCTTAAAATAGCAATATTAAATAAAATAGGAGACGAATATGCTTAGCACGAAAGAGATAATCAAACTGGACGAAAAATACGGAGCCCATAACTATCATCCGCTGCCTGTAGTTATATCAGAAGCGAAAGGCGTGATGGTAACAGACCCCGAAGGAAAACAGTACTACGATTTTCTTTCCGCATATTCCGCCGTGAATCAGGGACACAGGAACGCAAAAATAATTAAAGCGCTTATTGATCAGGCAGGCAGATGCACCCTGACATCCAGAGCTTTCCATAACGACAAGATGGGACTTTTCCTGAAAAAACTCTGTGAATTCACAGGTTATGAAATGGCTCTTCCGATGAACACCGGAGCCGAAGCGGTCGAGACCGCCATAAAAGCTGCAAGAAGGTGGGGAGTCGAGAAAAAAGGTATAAAGAACGGCAAACAGGAGATCATCGTCTGCGAAGACAACTTCCACGGAAGAACCTCAACGATAATATCTTTTTCAACCGACCCTGATTCAAGGGTAAATTACGGTCCTTACGCAACAGGATTTAAAATCGTAAAATACAATGATGCTAAAGCAATAGAAAAAGCGATCAATCCGAACACCTGCGCAGTTATGATCGAGCCTATTCAGGGTGAAGCAGGCGTTTTTGTTCCTGATAAAGGATATCTAAAAGCTGTAAGACAGATATGTACAAAGAACAAAGTGCTGTTCATAGCGGATGAAGTTCAGACAGGATTCTGCAGAACAGGCGAAAGATTTGCCTGCAACCACGAAAAAGTAAGGCCCGATATAATGGCCCTGGGAAAAGCTTTGGGCGGCGGCGTTATACCTGTATCAGCCATAGTTGCCGATAAAAAAATAATGGAAGTATTCACTCCGGGTACTCACGGATCAACATTCGGCGGCTACCCGATGGCTGCTGCCGTCGGCATTGCATCGCTTGAAGTTCTTGAAGACAAAAAGCTTCTGAAAAATGTTCAGGATCTCGGAGAATATTTCAGGACCGAAGTAGGCAAGATAAAATGTAAAAAGATAGTTCAGGTCAGGGGTAAAGGACTTCTTAATGCCGTTGTTTTCGCAAAAGGATTTGAAGCTTGGAATGTTTGTCTTGCGCTCAGAGATGCAGGTCTTTTAGCAAAACAAACTCACGGCAACATAATCAGATTTGCACCGCCTCTGGTTATAACTAAAAAAGAAATGGATAAAGCGCTTCTGATCATCAAAAGTGTTTTTGAAAAAGTAAAATAAATTCTTTTCGGAACGATATTTAAGGGCGAAAAAATTTCGCCCTTTTTTATTTTTATTTTATTGTAATTTTGTTACATTTAAAAACGGTAAAAATCGAAAGGAATAAAAATGAAAGACAGAACAGTTTATTCAAATCCGCTGATAGAAAGATATTCTTCAAAGGAAATGAGCTATATCTTCAGCCCCGAAAATAAATTCAGGACATGGAGAAAGCTGTGGGTAACTTTGGCCGAAAGCGAAAAAGAGCTCGGCCTGAAAATATCTGATGCCCAGATCAAGGAACTCAAAAAATTTCAGAACGATATAAATTATGAAGAAGCCGAGAAAAGGGAAAAGATAGTCCGCCATGACGTAATGAGCCATGTTCATGCGTACGGGCTGCAATGTCCGAAAGCAAAGGGCATAATCCATCTCGGAGCCACTTCGGCTTATGTAGGCGACAATACAGATCTCATTCAAATGAAGCAGGGACTTATCGAGCTGAAAAATAAGCTGGTCTCGCTTTTAAAGAAAATGAAAGATTTCGCTTTAAAAGAAAAAGACAGACCTGCGCTGGGATTCACTCATTTTCAGGCCGCCCAACTGACAACTGTAGGCAAAAGAACATGCCTGTGGATGAACGAGTTCGTTCTCGATCTTGAGGAGATAGAATTCTGTCTTGAAACTCTCAGATTCAGAGGAGTAAAGGGAACGACCGGAACTCAGGCGTCCTTCATGGAACTCTTCAACGACGATGAAAAGAAGGTTAGAAAACTTGACGATATGGTCACCGAAAGGATGGGATTCGATAAAAAATTCATCATAACGGGGCAGACTTACACAAGAAAGGTTGATTCGAGAATGATGCAGTGCCTGTCATCACTGGCGCAATCTGCCCATAAGACGACAAATGACATAAGGCTGCTTCAGAACCTTAAAGAGATCGAAGAGCCGTTCGAGAAAAATCAGATAGGATCATCGGCAATGGCTTACAAAAGAAATCCTATGAGATCGGAAAGAGTATCTTCGCTTTCCAAATATGTCATGTCTCTCACTTCATCAACAGCCATGACAGCATCTACACAGTGGTTCGAAAGGACATTAGACGACAGCGCAAACAAAAGGCTTGCAATACCGGAAGCTTTTCTTGCAACCGACGCGATCCTGATAATTCTGAATAATATTTTTGACGGGCTCGTGGTATATCCTAAACAGATCGAGAAAAGGATCAAAACGGAAATACCTTTTATGGCTACGGAGAATATCATCATGAATGCTGTGAAAAAAGGCGGAGACAGGCAGAAGCTTCATGAAAAAATTCGTGAATTATCGATGATCGCAGGAAGAAATGTGAAGGAACTCGGGCTGGAAAACAATCTTCTTGAGCTTATAGCCGCCGACAAATCTTTCAAACTTTTAAAGAAAGAGCTGGATAAAATGACGGATGCAAAACTATATATCGGAAGGGCACCGGGACAGGTAATCGAATTCATAAAAGATACAATTGATCCGATCCTGAAAAAAGATCATATTAAAGAAACAAAATTTGACATAAAAGTATAATAAATTCCGTGCCATTATTTTTTAATATGTCATAACCGACGGAATAGTAAGCAGATAGTCTGTATATTAGAGTGCGTATTACTGTTATATGGATTCAGCTATGATTTATATTGAAAGTCAGACGAAATTAATTAATTTTTTATTTGTCTCAGAGCTTAAGATTCGCTAAATTAAAACACATGAAAAAGTACAACAGGTTGTGTTGAGATGCGGTCAATACAACTATATGTTGTGTTTTTAGTGGAAATTGAAAAAACTTATGATCTTCGGAGAAGCAATGTCTTTCGTCCATCTACACAATCATTCACATTATTCTACACTCGACGGGTTATCAAAACCTAAAGATATGATAAAAAGAGCAAAAGAGCTTAATCAGAAAGCAATGGCTATAACCGATCACGGTAACCTTATGGGGGCAATAGACTTTTTTCAGGAAGCTAAAAAAGCGGGAATCAAGCCCATTATAGGAAGTGAATTCTATCTTTCCAGCGATATGAAAGTCAGAGAAAAAGGTGAGAACAGGTACCATCTTGTTCTTCTCGCAAAAAACGAAACTGGTTACAATAATCTGATTTATCTATCCACAGAGGCCAACCTTTACGGGTTTTACTCAAAGCCAAGAATAGATCATGAACTGCTGAAAAAGCATTTCGAGGGTCTTATTGCGCTTACTGCCTGTGTTGCCGGTGAAATTCCTCAGGCTATAATTGAGGGAGATCTGAAAAAAGCCAGGGAAAAAGCTTTATGGTACAAAGGTCTGTTCGGAAAAGAAAATTTTTATCTTGAAATACAGCATCATCCGGATATAAAAGAACAGGCTCTGGTAAACAAAGAGCTAATAAAAATGTCCAGAGAACTCGATATCGGGCTCGTAGCTACTAATGACGCGCATTATGTTTATGAGAATGATGCTATTATACAAGATGCTCTGATATGTATAAATACCAATAAGCTCCTTGACGAAAGAGGCGACAGGATGTGTATGATGGACGGGAATTATTCGATCCTGTCAACTGAAGACATGTATAAAAATTTCAAAGATATACCTGAAGCTTTAGAAAATACGGTCAGGATCAGCGATATGTGCGAACTTGATATCAAATTCGGTCAGAAGCTCATGCCTAAATTCGAATGTCCTGACGGGTTGTCGGAGGATGAATACCTTAAGATCCTATGCGAAGAAGGATTGGTAAAAAGGTACGGAATAAAAAAGTCGGGAAAAAGCTATATTCTAGACGAAAGTTCCGAAGAGAAAAAGCTTCCGCTGCCAGTGCCTGAAATTATATCGAATTTAGATTTCGAGCTTGAAACAGTTTGCAAAATGGGATTTCCGGGATATTTCCTGATAGTTCAGGATTTTGTCAACTGGTCTAAGAACAACGGAATTCTCGTAGGGCCGGGAAGGGGTTCAGCCGCAGGCTCCATAATTTCATATCTGACAGGTATAACAAATGTTGATTCGCTAAAATATGGTCTCCTTTTTGAAAGATTTTTAAATCCTGACAGGATCTCCATGCCGGATATAGATATAGACTTTCAGGATGATAAACGCGATCTTGTTCTGGACTATGTGAAGAACAAATACGGAGATTCGAATGTCAGCCAGGTCGTGACTTATCAAACAATGGGGGCGAAGAATTCGATCAGGGATATCGGCAGGGCGATGAACATACCTCTTGATGAGGTAAATAAAATAAGCAATCTTATTGCAGGAAAAGTCGGAACAACCATTGAATCATCCCTCAAAGAAAAAGAATTTAAAAAGTTCTACGAGGAAAACCCAAGATATAAAGACCTTATAAATATGGCTAACAGGATCGAAGGAACTATAAGAGGAACCGGAACTCATGCCTGTGCAGTTATAATCAGCGGAATACCGGTAAGAGATATCGTACCTCTGCAGTATCCCCCGAGAGAAAAAGAGATAATAATCACTCAGTACGAGGGACCGCAGCTTGATAAGATCGGCCTTTTAAAAATGGATTTTTTAGGACTGAGGAATTTAACCATCATATCTGAAGCTCTTGAATACATTAAAAAAAGAACCGGAAAAGAACTCGACATTGACAAAATACCTTTCGACGATAAAAAAACATTCAACCTTTACAGCAAAGGCTTAACGGACGGAATATTCCAGTTCGAATCTGACGGAATGAAAAAATATCTCAAGGACTTAAAACCCAACAAATTCGAATTTCTTGTAGCAATGAATGCCTTATACAGGCCCGGTCCGATCGATAAAATACCTGATTTTATACGAAGACGCCACGGCAAAGAAAAGATCGAATATGAGCATCCGCTGATGGAGAAATATCTGAAAGATACTTACGGAATTACCGTATATCAGGAGCAGGTCATGCTTATGTCCCGCGAACTCGCAGGCTATACTCGCGGAGACTCGGATACGCTCAGAAAAGCGATGGCTAAAAAAGACAAAAAACTCATTCCGGCACTCAAGAAAAAATTTTATGAGGGATGTAAAGCAAACCCTAAATTCATTGACGGCTGCTTGAAGATGAAAAAGGATCCTGATAAGGTCATCGAATCGATTTGGGACGGCTGGGAAAAATTCGGAGATTACGCATTCAATCTTTCTCATTCTGTCTGCTATGCCTATGTTTCTTACCAAACAGCTTATTTAAAGGCAAATTATCCGGTAGAATTCATGTCGGCCATGCTTAACAGCGTAAAGGATGATTCGAAATCCGTGCTCACTTACATAGAAGAATGCGGAAATCTGGGAATAAAAATAGTAAGGCCGGATGTTAACACAAGCTTTAATTATTTTGCGCCAACATCTGACGGAAAAATAGCTTTCGGGCTTCAGGCGATAAAAAATGTGGGAGCGAAAGCGATCGAAACGATAATAGAAACAAGAGAGAAAACCGGAAAATACAGATCATTATACGATTTTCTCGAAAGAGTTGATATTTCAAAAGCGAACAGACGGACAATAGAGCATCTCGCCAAGGCGGGAGCCATGGATTCCTTAGGTCACTCCAGGTCGCAGATAACGGAATCGCTCGAAGTTCTCCTGCCGCATTATCAGCAGGCGGCATCAAAAAAACTGGACTGGGGTATGAGCCTGTTCGGAGATTCATCTGACGAAGAAATTTCTGTCGATCATCCCCCTCTTCCCGAAATCCCCGAATGGGATAAATCCGTTCTTCTGGAAAACGAGAAAGAGCTTATAGGACTCTATGTGTCGGGGCATCCTCTTGATGAATATAAAGAGGTTCTAAGCTCATTTTCAACCAGCAAGAAGATCGATCCGGATAATTTCGTTCAGGATGAGAAGATAATTCTGGGAGCAAGAATTAAAGATATTGAGGCGAAATTTTCAAAAGCAGGAAAAGACTGGGCAACTTTATCTCTCATAACCCTCCAGGGTGATGTTGAGCTGCCTCTCTTCAGTCAGATCTACGATAAATTTAAAGATAAGATCAAAGCTGGCGGAGTTTATTTTTTCAAGATCACGATCTCTAAAAAAGACGGGGAGTTCAGAATGTACACAGAAGATATTTTCAGCTACGAGCACGCTCAAGAAAAATTCAGAACGAACACGAAGAAGATCAGAATAAACCTGACTCCTGCGAAAATGGATGATCTTACACTAAAGGAATTTCTGGAATTTATAGAAAGAAATAAAGGCGATAAGGACCTTTATTTTAGAGTTGTTACAGGCGCTGAAAGCGTGATGCTAAAATCCGAATCATATAAAGTTACCGGATCAGCGCAGTTCATAAAAGGCCTAAAGGATATTCTTGGCGAAGACAGCATAGAATTTTCATAATTGACTTTGTTTACAGTGATAAATTGATTATATTGTTTAACTGCGGGATGATCTGTATGCCGAAGGTAAACGAGGGATTATTTTATGGCTGATGAAATTTTTTTCGGGAAAGGGCACCTTTTTAAATATGAAACTGAACTCTATCTTAAAGGATACAGGCTGATAGCAGGCGTTGATGAAGCCGGAAGAGGTCCTCTTGCAGGTCCGGTCGTCGCAGCTGCTGTAATCTTCAAGCAGGGAGTTGCGATCGAAGGTGTGAACGACTCGAAAAAACTTTCCGAAAAAACAAGGGAAAGGCTCTTCTACGAGATACGGAAATACGCTGTAAGTTACGGTGTGGGAATGATATCGAACAAGAGGATCGACGAGATAGATATACTTAGAGCTACTTTTGAAGCTATGAGAAGAGCTGTTGACAGGCTCAGTATAAAACCGGATTTTGTTCTCATCGACGGAAGGGATGCGCCTCTCGATATGAAGGAGCAGATGAGTATAATCAAAGGCGACAGTCTGTCATATTCAGTGGCTGCAGCGTCGATCATAGCGAAAGTAACGCGTGATAAGCTGATGAATTTTTACGGGAAGATATATCCCCGGTATAATTTCACTCAGAATAAAGGCTACGCTACCCCTGATCATATTGAAGCCATAAAGAAATTCGGCCGGTGCGAAATTCACAGAAAAAGTTTTAGGCTGCAGTTTGAAAAAGACCCGCAGATGCACCTCGAATTATAAAGAAGGAATCATGATCTATTTTATCACAATCATATTCATCTCAGGTCTTCTTTATATCATGTATATCGAGAATTTTCGTTCGGGACTGGCAAGAATAAAAAATGACCAGTTCAATATAAAAAATGATGATCTTCCTAAAGTGACTGTTATTATCCCTGCAAGGAATGAGGAAAAATTCATTGCCGCAACGATAAATTCGGTGCTGAATCAGAATTATCCCGAAACTCTTCTTGACATTATTGCAGTTGACGACAGGTCAACAGATACAACTCCGGTTATCATGGACAATCTTGCCAGGCTCAATAAGAATCTGAGCGTGATCCATATCAATGAGGTGTCAAAGAACATTTCCCCGAAGAAAAATGCCATACTTACAGCCGTCCGCTCTACTGAAAACGAAATGATCATAACTACTGACGGAGACTGTCTTCACGATAAAAACTGGGTCAGGTCGATGATAAGCCCATTGCAAAATGATAAAAATGAAAATGTCGGTATAGTGGCCGGCCTGACAGTGTTCGACAAACCCGATATGGACATGTTCGAGGAGATCTGGCAGAATATGCAGTTCATTGATTATATTTCCCATTCGCTGATAGCGGCAGGTTCGATAGGCAATGGAAGGGCTTTTACCGCTAACGGAAGTAACCTGCTAATTACAAAATCACTCTACCAGAAAGAAGAGAACAGTTTAAGATCCGAACTTGCTTCAGGCGATGACTTTTTCATAATACAGGCTGCACAGGAAAGTAATTACAGACTCAGATTCGTCTGCAATAGGGAAAGCATCGTAAAAAGCTATCCGGCGGACTCTCTCAAGGGCCTTATTGATCAGAGGTCAAGGTGGGCGTCAAAGGCGTCTTACGCTTCTGATTTCGTTCTTTACTTCGCTATAAACACCTTTGTTTTTTATTCAGGAATTTTAACAGCCGTTTTTCTTACCGCATACGGCAAAATGTCTCTATGGATATTGCTTGTGCTGTTCATGATGAAGCTGATACCTGAAACATTATTCCTTGTTTACGGCTTCGGCAAGTTCGGTCTTGATTTTAAATTGCGGTATTATATTCCGCTTCAGTTGTTTCATATACCCTTCAATCTTTTCGCCGCGATAAAGGGGAAATATTTCGGTTTCGAATGGAAAGGCGTAAAATACAGACAGTAAAGGGAGAATGATGGTTCAGAACATAGTTGCGATAGTAGGCAGACCAAACATAGGAAAGTCCACGCTTTTCAACAGAATGACCAGAACGAAAGAAGCTATTGTAGCAGATTACTACGGAGTAACGAGAGACAGGAATTACGGTATTGTAAACTGGGCAGGGAGAACTTTTACGCTGATAGATACCGGCGGCTTTGTCCCTGAGACTAAAGAATTTTTTGAAAGTATGATAAGATCGCAGATCGAGATAGCTATTGAAGAGGCTGACATTATTCTGTTTCTAGTCGATTCTAAAACAGGCATATCGGCAATAGATAACGATATAGTTAAAATTTTAAACAAAACTGATAAAAGAGTAATTGTCACGGTAAATAAGATCGATGACATGAGAAACGAACCCGATGTTCCGGAATTTTATAATCTTGGGCTTGGAGAACCTATAGGAATTTCTGCAATGAACGGCAGGAATCTGGGGAGTTTTCTTGACCTGATAACTGAAGATATGCCTGCTGATGCAGAAGTGGTAGCTGAAGAAGATTCAAGACTTAAAATAGCAGTGATCGGAAAGCCGAATGTAGGAAAATCATCTCTTGTGAACAAGATTTTGGATAAAGAGAAAATGATCGTTTCGGACATTCCCGGAACGACAAGAGACTCGATCGACTCGGTATTTAACTACAAAGGTGATGAAATAGTTTTAATAGACACTGCAGGCCTTCGTAAGAGGAAAAAAGTCAGGGAAAGCCTTGAATTCTATTCTCTGATAAGAACCTTAAGAGCCATAGAAAGAGCTGATGTTGTGATATTGATGATAGATGTTATAGACGGGCTGACAAAGCAGGATATAGATATTCTTGTCGAGGCAAAAAGGCTTTATAAAGGACTTATAATTGCGGTCAACAAATGGGATCTTGTTAAGAACAAGGAAACAAATACCGCCAGAGACTATGAAAAATACCTCAGGGATATGCTCGAATGGATAAGTTATGTTGAGATAAAGTTCATATCTGTTCTTGAGAAACAGAGACTTCTTAAGATACTTGATCTGGCTAAAGAGATAAATGCTAGAAGATCTTTAAGGGTACCGACAGCTGAATTGAATGAATATCTGCAGAACATAGTTAAAACTCACACACCGCCTTCCGTAAAGGGAAAATTCATAAATATAAAATATATGAGTCAGGTAGCTGTAAATCCTCCGGTATTTTCATTTTTCGTGAACGAGCCTACGATGCTTAAAGATAATTATAAAAGATTTCTGGAAAAAAAGATAAGGGAAAAGTATGATTTTAGCGGAGTTCCTGTCGTATTTAAATTCCTGAAAAAATAGAGGTGCAGGATGATTTCAATTGATAGCTCTAAAGTACTGATAATGGTTGTTGACGATGAGATCATAAATCTCAAAATTATCGAATCTATGCTAAATATTGAGAATTTCAGAACGCTTCTCGTCAGTAATCCCAATGAAGTGATCGAAAAAGCTCTGACAAATCAGCCTGATGTCATTCTTCTTGATGTGTCAATGCCTACAAGAAGCGGTTTTGATATCTGCCGGGATCTGAAGGACAATCCGCTTACAACAAAAATACCTGTGCTGTTCCTTTCAGGCCAGTACAGCAGCGAATTCGTGATAAAGGGTCTTGATTCGGGAGCACAGGACTACATAGCAAAGCCATTTAACGCCCCGGAGCTGCTCGCAAGAGTAAAAACCCACATAAAATTGAAAATAATGGTCGAGAAGTTAATAGAAATGGAGCAGTTTAAAGCTCTGCATGCCGCTATGGTAAGTCAGAACCATACGCTGAATCAGCTTACAGCTTCAATTCTGGGTCAGGTGGAAATAATCGAACTGCTGGAAGAAAAAAATGAAACTGATTTAAACAAGTATAAAAATGCTGTAAAAGCTATCGAAAAAGCCGCTACGGAAATGGATCAGATGATAAAGAAGTTTACAAATCTGAGCAAAGTCAAATTTACGAAATATTCAGATAAAACGGATATGCTTGACCTTACAAATTCAAAGATCGAAGAGGATTAAATGCAGGGAATGATACTGGCAGCAGGCTTCGGTACAAGGCTGAAACCGCTGACCGATACAATGCCTAAAGCACTTGTCCCTCTATTGGGAAAACCGATGCTGCATCATATAATTGATAAATTCATC
>DMTS01000145.1 GCA_003477045.1 Candidatus Delongbacteria bacterium | reverse complement strand
TGACCTTTCGTAAGCTGTTACTTCCGGATCTCCGACATCTTCGATCGTGGTATAAACAGTGCCGTAAGGAGCAGTAACTACGACCCAGTAATAGTCACCAGGAATACTTATCATCAAACCGGACAGATCTACCCATGTGAAAGGGGTCTGATTATCAAAAGTTGCTACTGGAGATACATCTATTGGATATATTAATTCATTCCCGGGAACTCCGTTATTGTCATCAAAAATATGAACCTGCATATCTGCAGATAAATGATCTAGATCCGCATAATTTCTTATAAGAACTCCAGCCAAATACCAGCTTCCTGATCCTCTGTCGAACTTAACAGCTATAGCGTCATCGCTTTCGATAGGTAAATAGTAGCTGACAGAACCCGAATCGTAAACATTATGTTCACCGGTAATATAAATATAGGAACCGGAAATGGCTATTAAATGTTCCTCAGAACTTTCAACAACCCGAAAATGATATTCGATAAAATTTCCTACCGGTTCGACTTCAGGGATAGTAAAGTTCCATACATTCGAACCCGCATAAACTGCATTTATCCGTGTATAAGTTTCGCTGAAATTTACGCTGTATTCCACAAAAACAGAATCGATACCGTCAAGGTCATAGACTTCTATGTAACTTTCATACACACCATAAGGCACTTCATAAAATTCAGGCCCGACATGAAAACCGAAAGTATCGTGACTCTCAGGTTTTGAATAGAAAAAAATGTCATCTATGTTCATGCCGCTGGATTCTACAGCCTCATCGGACCGGAACAGAAAACGGAATACAGCAGGTCCGTTATATGAACTTATCGGGAAGACCGTCTCCTGAGACCACTCTGTACCGGAATCGCCTGTCCATGATTTGACCCTGTTCCATGAAAAGCCATTATCATAGGATATCTCGAAATACATATAATCGAACCCGTCTTCGAGAGCATAATTAGCCCAAAATACGACGGTGGCATATTCGCTTGTGCTCAGATCTACCGGAACAGCCCATTGAGCTGATGAAACTTCGTCCGCAGTGTAATTCCCTGCAGGGCTTTCTGACAGAGAATAACTCCCTGATACAGCAACACCCTCTTCAAGCCCCCAGTTGCCGGTCAGTGTCCAGTTGCCCGTACCCGATTCGAAATCATCCGAGATCAGGGTTTCAGCAGACAATGAAATTAAAATGCCTAATATTAGACCTGCCATTTTCTTCATCTTAATCTCCCTCCCTACTTAAGCATCATCATTTTTTTACTGGCTACGACTTTATCATTTACACTTAATCTGTAGAAATAAATCCCCGAATTTAAGCCTTCTCCGTTGAAAACCACAGTATGATTTCCTGCCGTTTTCTTAGCGTTTACAAGCTGACTTACAAGCTCGCCTTTCGTGTTGAAAACCGACATCGTGACCTGACCTACACTCTTAAGCGAGTAGTTAATCTCCGTGGACGGATTGAACGGGTTCGGATAGTTCTGGTAAAGCTCGGTTAAAGAAGGAATAGAAGTTCCGGTAATTCCTGTTTCTTCTTCTAAAATTACAGTTGGCACTGTACCGCTTGATGCAAAATACTGACTGAATTTTTTAGTTATATAACCGCTTTTTTTCATAGTTATTTCGTAGCTTGATGCCATTTCTTCGAGATTAATAAAATAATAGCCGTTGGAATTAGTGAAAACGCTTGGACCAGAATATGCTGAATTCGGCCATATCATTCTGAAATTCACTTCAATGTCTGTATGATCTGATTCTCCTTCGAGTAAAACATAACCGTTGGCAGTAATGGAATAAAGCCCTGTATAAACTAAGATTGTAAGTAAAAAATAAATATTTTTCATAAATATCGCTCCCTTTGTTTTAAATACGGCTTTTACTTAACATACTTCTATCTGCATCGTTCTCATTTCCCACTTACTTCAACAGTATCATTTTTTTACTGGCTACAACTTTATCATTTACACTTAGCCTGTAAAAATAAATCCCCGAATTCAAGCCTTCACCATTGAATGAAACAGTATGATTCCCTGCCTGAACTTTCTCGTTTAAAAGCGTACGAACAAGCTCGCCTCTCGTGCTAAAAACTGACAGAGTGACTTGTGCTTCGTGCTGAAGTGAATAGCTGATCTCAGTACTCGGATTGAACGGATTCGGGTAATTCTGGAGAAGTTCGGTTGAAGCAGGAATAGAAGTATCTTCTATACCTGTTGTCTCGTAATACCTGAAGACATCCAATTCACTACCCGTGCTTAGTACCGAAACATAACCTCCGTCAACTGCCGCAATCATGCCCGTATTTTCAAAATCGGTTTCCCAAATTGTATCCAATCCGAATTCAGTTGACTGTACTTTTGCTACTTTAGTACCTGTCCTGATAAGAAAATTATCATCTACAAGATTAAATATTTGCAGATCAAAGTTTGAAGGATAATCTATAATCCATATAATTTCGCCTGTCGCATAATCAATTTTTGTAAGAAAGCTTTCAGCTTCGTCCAGCTGATGATCCATATCAGAATCACACCACAACCTTGCAAGAAAAAAACTTGAGCTTTTATCAGCACAAAA
The DNA here is from genome assembly GCA_003477045.1 of Candidatus Delongbacteria bacterium. Lineage (GTDB taxonomy): Bacteria > UBA4055 > UBA4055 > UBA4055 > UBA4055 > UBA12480. The sequence continues at coordinate 1,516 of DMTS01000145.1, read as the reverse complement.
ATTATCAAACCACATCATTCTGCCATCAGGGAATATTTCTGAATCATAATACGGGTAATATTTTTCCCACACTACATTTTGTTCATTATCCAAAAATCTTAAAAAAGAAAACTGAAACCTGCTTGCCCAGCCCCCAATGTAACCTGAAGCTAACATTCCGGAATCACTTTTAATAAAATCCCTGAAAGACGATTCAATTGGCAAAAATCCTGATTCAAAAAGATCGTAGATCATTATTATTGAATCCGGAAGATATTCATGCGTGTAATCATATATTTTTACAATATTCAGCATCGAATCGCACTCAGCTATGTAATGGTTGTAACACTTATCCGGCCAGCCTTCACTTATAAAATAATGGTGAAGGATACAATTTTCATTTACGCTTTTTATCTTTCTACTGCCGTAAGCAGCCCAGGAAGATTGAATTATCATACTATCGCATAAATTTCCGGATTTATCAAGTGAATATAAATTCGCTTTTGTAGGATCGTAAGAAGTGTTGTATCTGTCTCCAGAAATATAAACACCACTGGAATCAGCAGCAAGACTTTTGAATCCGTAATCGAAAACCGTCCCGTAATTACGGTCAAGAATCACATTCCCTTTAAGGTCAAGCCCTAACACTTTTGAATCCCCATACCACCACTTTGAACCTTTCAATGGATTATCCTGAATGCCTATATAAATTTCTCCGTTTTTAGAGGCATTAAGATCTGAAATGTAATAAGTACTTAATTCTTCAAGCGGAATGGTCTTTTCCCAAATGATCGACTGCGCACAAAGAAGGCTTAAAGAAACTAAAATAAAACCCAAAATTTTTCTCATACATGACCTCACTCATATTACTTAACTTACATATTTACTAAAAAGTAATATAATATAATTTGCTGTTAAATCAACAGAATTTAAAATAATATTTATTATGATTTGTAAAAAATTACAGCTTTACGAGATACTCTTCATATTCAGAGTAAATTTCAAATCCGACAGCTTTGTAAGCTCTTACTGCCGGCTCGTTTGATGCTTTGACATTTAAGCCAATAACATCAACTGTTTTAAGCAGGTCTTTGCAGAGGGTCGAAGTGAGTATCTTGCAGATGGATCTGCCTCTGTGGGTGATCGCAGTTGAAATACTGCCTACAGCGGCTACTTTATATTGCGGCGAATAGACATGGATCCCTGCAATGCCGACAAGTCTGCCTTTATCGAAACAGCCGTAGAATTTGCCTGTTTCAAGCATTCTGGCATCGAACCAGTTGTCCGGATAATTTATTTCATAAAATGATGTGATTTCAGATAGGTCTGCTCTTGATAAGATCCTTATATGAAATCCGGGATTTAAAACATCATTCGGAGCCTTTTTTAAGACCATTCTGTAATGGATGCCGTAATCCTTAATTATATTTTCTCTGCCTATCACATCTATCAGTCCGGGTGAGAAATGCGCATTGAATTCCTTCGGGAGTAAAGGTTTTATCCCTTCGATAAGAGAAATCGTTTCCTCCCTGTCCGT
>DMTS01000121.1 GCA_003477045.1 Candidatus Delongbacteria bacterium | reverse complement strand
GCTCGCTGATGCTGATATCTCTTACAGCTATGCTTTTCTCTTTAACAATAATGTTCAGATCAAAGCAAAGTGCGAATAAAGCTGTTCTGATCTTCGGGTCAGCCTGTGCTGTAATTGTATTTGCGATGCTTTTCACAAAGCCGGTAAAGATCATGCCGCCGTCATTCTCACAGGATGAGCGGGAAATACTTTTCTATAGGGAAGCTGTCGAAGCTACACTTGTAGTCGGTAAGGATAAAAAAACAGGGCTTAATTATACTTATTTCAACAATAATTCAGTGATAGGAAGTTCTTACGATGCCATCAAAGCCGTAAAACTTCTCGGGCATATACCGTTTATAACCGGAAAAGCACCCGAAAATGTTCTGATCGTAGGATTCGGAATAGGCGTTACCACATCAACCGTTCTTCAGCATCGGGAAGTGAGGTCGGTAGAATGCGTGGAGCTTGCAGAAGAGCTTAAGGAAGCGGCAGGATTTTATAAAGAGCTTAACAACGATGTCGTAAATGACCCGCGACTTTTGATCATAGGTGACGACGGCAGGCATTATCTTCAAATGACGGATAAAAAATACGACCTTATTTCAAGCGATCCCACGCATCCGGTTCTAGGTTCCGGCGGATTATATTCAAAGGAGTATTTTCAGTTGTGCTATGACCATCTTTCAGATGACGGAATGGTCACCCAGTATCTTCCGCTTCATAAGCTTCTACCAAAGGATTATGAAGGGATAATCAAAACATTCAATTCAGTATTTGAGAATACCACTGTATGGCTCGGTCACACCCATACGCTTCTCGTGGGAACAAAAAAACCGCTTAAAATTGATTTTGCTGATTTCAAAGCAAAAGCGGCACTGGTTCAAGATCAGTATCTGTACAATAATCCATACAGCCTCGCATCATTTCTGGTATTCGATAAGAATTCTCTCAGCAGAATAACCGGCGGTTCAGAGATCTGCTCGGACGACAGATCGTATCTGGATTTTTTCGCAATGAACAGTTTTCTGCCTGAGAACTGGGCATATAACGCTGAAAGTATCCTAAAAAATATGAAAAACACTGACGTGTTCTACAATGTTGACGATCCACAAATGCTCGAAAGGTTCAGAGCAACAACAAGGTTAGTTCTGCAAGCACTAATTCAGTCTATGAGCGGAAACCCGCAGGGCTATATCGCCAAGCTTTACGAAGCTTTGAACATCACTCCCGAAAATCAGGAAATATCTTTTCTGATCAAACTTGAGGGGATGAAGAGAGGGGAGTAAAGTAAATACAAAAAAAAACACTTGACAATATAGCAATTTGGAAGTTATATTTCCAAAATGATACAATACGTTAAGAGAAATATTGAGAAAGAATTAATAACCAGGATGAAATATTTTCCCGTTGTTGCCGTTTTAGGACCGCGGCAGTGCGGCAAATCAACACTGATCAAAGAGTTAAGCAAGAGAATAGAAAATTTTCTTTATCTCGATCTTCAGAATGATGACGATATTAAAAAACTAGATGAACCTAATATCTTTTTTAATTTTAACAAAGATAAAACTATCTGTCTTGATGAAATCCAGAACAGACCGGAATTGTTCAGAGTACTGAGAAGCGTGATAGATTCAGACAGGCGGAACGGAAGGTTTATAATTCTGGGATCCGCTTCGAGAGATCTGATAAAACAGAGCAGTGAATCTCTTGCGGGCAGGATATCATATCTGGAACTTACTCCTTTTTTGTTAACAGAGGTTTATAATGAGGAAAAAGATTCTTTATACCGCATATGGAGCAGAGGAGGGTTTCCCGAAAGCATATTAATTGAAGACGATGAAGCAAGCTTTATGTGGAGAGAAAGTTTTATAAGAACTTTTCTGGAACGCGATATACCTCAGCTTGGATTTTCAATTCCGACAGCAGTTATCGGCCGGCTTTGGAAGATGTGCGCTCATCTCCACGGGCAAACCTTAAATAATTCAAAACTGGGAGAAGCAATAGGAGTTTCTCATCATACAGTAAAGAGCTACATAGATATTCTTTCGCAGACATTTATGATCAGATTACTTCCCGTATATCATGCCAACATCGGTAAAAGAATTGTAAAATCTCCCAAATTTTATCTGAGAGACAACGGAATATTAAACGCTCTTCTTTCGATCAGAAGCTTTAATGAATTGCTCTCTCATCCTGTATTCGGAGAATCATGGGAGGGGCTTGTTATTGAAAATATACTCTCCGAGCTTAATGACTGGGACGGATATTATTACAGAACTTCTAAAGGTGCCGAGATAGATCTTATATTGGAAAAGGGATTAAAAAAGATCGCTGTNNCGCTGTCGAATGTAAAGCATCAAGCGCACCGTCAGTATCAAAAGGATTCTATATCGCAATGGAAGATCTAAAAATTGAAGAAGCTTATATAATCGCGCCTGTAAAAGACGAATATCCGGTCAAAGAAAATGTATGGGTTATGTCTCTCAAGGGCTTTATTGACAAAATGAAAAGTAAATAAGAAAATCAAGTTTTCTTTACAGAGTTACCACTTTTTCTTAACATTGGAATTTTCTTAAAAGCACAGGAAGATTCTGTATCTGTAGTAATTATTCTTGACACAGCTAATTTTATTGATTAAATTATGTTGTATGTAAGAACCGAACGATTGTATGGTTTAAACGAACAAAATGGATTGTGATTAATATGAATATTCTTGCCGAAATATTTTCCTCAAAAGTCAGATCGGAGTTTTTCCGTATCCTTTTTGGTCTTGATTCTAAAGAATATCATTTAAGAGAGCTACAAAGACTTTCCGGTTTTGCGATAGGTACAGTAAGGCAGGAAGCTCAAAAACTTACCCGACTTGATCTGATAAAAAAAAGAACCGACGGCAACAGAACTTATTTTTTTGCAAATAAACAGCATCCGCTTTATCCCTTGCTTCACCAGATGGTTTTAAAAACGAACGGGCTTGTAAGTGTACTTAAAGAGTATTTGATTTCTGAAAAAATAAATTATGTTTTTGTATTCGGTTCATTATCCACTGGAGATGAAAATCCTCAGAGCGATGTAGATATTTTTATTGTAGGAGATATAGGCCTGAGAGAAGTAAGTATTATGCTCAAACAGCCTTCAGAAATAATTGGACGGGAAATAAATCCGTACATAATCACTGAAGATGAGTTTATACAAAGAAAAAATAAGAACGATCATTTCATCACAAGAGTATTGAAGTCTCCAAAAATAATGATAAAAGGAACGGCCGATGACTTTGAAAAACTGGGCTGAAAACGGTTGGCTGAAAGAGCACCAAACGAGCAGACAGGAAATTTCTCAGCTGCTTGAAATAGTTGAAAGAGATCTGAAGGATTCGAAAAATGAAGACCTCTCTTCCGACTGGAAATTCGGTATAGCTTATAACGCAGCTTTAAAACTTTGTACAGTTCTTCTCTACTGCGAAGGATATAAACCGGACAGAACAGCTGCTCATTACAGGTCAATTCAGTCACTTCCATTAATCATGGGTGAAGAAAAAAAAGATGATGCGACTTATCTTAACAGTTGCAGAGCAAAAAGAAATATGGTAGAATACGATTCAACAGGTGGTGCAACCTATCGTGAAGCCGAAGAATTGATTAGCTTTGTGGAGGATCTGAAAGAGGATCTAATCAGCTGGTTGAAAAATAATCATCCGGAATACTACGGGTGAAAAAACCAGTCCAATCTATAAGGAAAGCAATATGAAGCTAAACTTTAAAAAGACCGGAAACATATTTAGACTTGCATTGTATATTTTAATTATCGGCACATTTTCTATCCTTTGTGTTTTGAATGCATCAACATACTCAATTCCAGAAAACGCTTTGTCCATGACATATGGAGACCTAACAGGCAGTGGTAGAATGGATATTATCGTAGGGCATGGAAAATACCATACAACCAATTGGGCAGGATTATCAGTTCTCTATAACGAAAATAATACAATCTTTGTATTGGATACAACATACATGTATATCGGTTCATCTTTATCACTTTCTGATTTCGACAAAAATGGTATTTATGACTTAGTTACACAATGCACCGATGGTACTAATATGCAAATAGGTATATGGTTGAATTATTTCACTGACAGCTGTGATTTCTCGGCTATATATTTAACCGAATATCCTGATGATATTAACACAGGAGACATAGACGGCGATGGGAATACTGATATCGTATTCTATTCTAATTACCCATTTTTTTGGGGATATATGAAAAATGATGGAAACGGGCAATTCTCAGCTCCTATCTATTATAATGAATTTGAAAACCCTTTAGGCTCAATAGCTTGTGGAGATCTTAACAATGATGGAGTAGATGAAGTAATCGTGAGTCGCTCACCTGACAAATTACTTATTTATTCTTCAGGTTGGCTGATAGATGAGATAACTTATAGCACTGATTACTCAGAAATATGGGTAAGAGATATTAATAAAGATGGTAACAATGAGATAATTGTAGCAGGTGGAATTATTGGTGCTTACACTGAATTACTCATATTTTCTAAAAATGAAGCAAAAGGCTTTTCTCTTACCTATTCTAAAAGAATAAGTGAAGCAATGACTAGATTATCTATTGCTGACCTCAATAAAGACGATTATCCAGATATAGTTTATAACTGCTCGTACTACTATCCTAACTCAGACTACGAGAAATGGCATACTTATATCCTATACAACGAGAACGGAGTATCATTTGCTGATCCTGTCAATTATCAAACCTATTTCGGAGATACACCTAACTACACAAGTACAATAAGGTCATTTGTAGCCGATATAGACGGAAACACATTAAAAGATATTGTAGCATTAAATTCAAGCTATTCTTTTGAGAATGATGTAACTATTCTGTTTCAGACAGAAGAAGGCGATTTTGTTCAAGAGCCACAGACCGGAATAGAAAATCATAACCTTGTAAGCAGAATCGAGCTGTATCAGAACTACCCTAACCCGTTCAACAACGAAACAAAAATTCAGTTCAGCTTAGAGGCACCATCGGAAGTTGAACTGAGTGTTTATAACGGTAAAGGAGAATTGGTTCGGAATCTTGTTTCAAGCAAGCTGAATAAGGGAAAGCACAATTTTTCATTCAAGGCTGAAGGAATAAATTCAGGAGTGTATTTTTATAGATTGTCAGTTGATGGTGTTGCAAAAGAAACAAAGAAGATGTTGTATTTAAGGTAGTTTTATTTCTTCCTCGTCAGTAACTCAAACAGCTTCTCATTTATATAATAATTACCGGTTTTGAGCTTTTCTTTTTTCAGGATTCCGTCTTGAGCCAGTTTGTTAAGATAATTGGCCGCGGTTATTCGTGATACTCCGAGATCATTTTCCAGAAATTCGATTTTTGTGTATGGGTGTTTGAACAGGTTGTTCAATAATTCCTGACTGTAGAATTTATATTCAGCTCTGATCTTATGTTTTAACTCGAGCATAGCTTTCCGGATTTCCTTTATGAGTACGATAGTCTCTAATGAAGTCTGCTCTATCCCGCTTAAAATGAATATAAGCCAGTTTTCCCAACTGCCTGTTTCTCTGACTTCCTGCAAAAGTTTATAATATTCCATTTTGTGTTCGATTATATATCTGCTGAGATAAAGCACAGGTATATCAAGAAGGCCTTTCATGACAAGATATAGAATATTAATAATTCTGCCTGTTCTCCCGTTGCCGTCATAGAAGGGATGGATGCTCTCGAACTGATAGTGTATAACTGCCATTTTAACTAAAGGATCAAATCCGCAAAGCGTATCATCATTTATATAATTTTCAAGGTTGGACATCATCTCAAGGATAGTCTTGTAATCCTGAGGTGGTGTATAAATTGTTTTCCCCGTAGCCGAATTTCTTAGAACTGTTCCTGATACTTTTCTGAAACCGGCATTGTTCTTTTCGAGCACACTTTGAATCTCGAGAATATTGTTTTTTGTAAGTATCCCGCTTTCAGATATGAGGCTAAAACCTTTTTTTAAGGCTGCAATGTAGCT
>DMTS01000021.1:10543-13916 GCA_003477045.1 Candidatus Delongbacteria bacterium | reverse complement strand
TACAAGCACATTAAGCGCTGCATTTGCAGGTAATGTGGACGACACCGTAGGCGCAGTGGTATCTGGCGTTGTGCCTGTCGTAAATGTCCATACATAATTAGCTACTATCACATTTCCGGCAAGATCTGTCGCTCCGGTTGTGATCGTCGCAGTAAATAATGTATTGCCCGCGAGATTTGCTGTCGGATTGAAAGTTGCTGTTGTACCGACATAAGTTACTGCTCCCGCAACAGGTGTTGTTGTCGGGCCGGTAACTTTAAATGTTACTGTAGTGATCGTAGAAGCATCCATAGCTTCGCTGAATGTTGCCGTAACATTGCTGTTTACAAGCACATTGAGTGCTGCATTGGCCGGTAGTGTGGACGATACTGTAGGTGCTGTAGTGTCTGGCGTTGCGCCTGTCGTAAATGTCCATACATAATCAGCTACTATCGCATTTCCGGCAAGATCTGTCGCTCCGGTTGTGATCGTAGCGGTAAATAATGTATTACCCACGAGATTTGCTGTCGGGTTGAAAGTTGCTGTTGTACCGACATAAGTTACTGCTCCTGCAACAGGTGTTGTTGTCGGGCCGGTAACTTTAAATGTAACTGTAGTGATCGTGGAAGCATCCATTGCTTCGCTGAATGTTGCCGTAACATTGCTGTTTACAAGCACATTTATTGCAGCATTGGCTGGTAATGTGGACGATACTGTAGGTGCAGTTGTATCTGGCGTTGCGCCTGTCGTAAATGTCCATACATAATTAGCTGCAATCGCATTTCCGGCTAGATCTGTTGCTCCTGTAGTGATCGTTGCTGTAAATAATGTATTACCCGCGAGATTTGCTGTCGGATTGAAAGTTGCTGTTGTACCGACATATGTTACTGTTCCCGCAACAGGTGTTGTTCCCGGTCCTTTTACCATAAATGTTGAAGTGGTAATAGTTGAAGGATCCATTGCTTCGCTGAATGTTGCCGTTACATTGCTGTTTACAGGCACATTTATCGCCCCATTGACGGGATTTGTGGAGCTTACTTCAGGAGCAACAGAATCCGATGGATCAAGAGGACTTTCTCTATTCCATTCTCCGCAGCCTCCGATAAAGGCCGTCATCATAAAGACGATCAGCCACATTGACAGTTTTGAAAACCTGCTCATTCTACTTTGGTTCCGCACTTCATCAGTTGATCTGACGTTTATTAATTTCATCATTTTTCCCTCCGTTTTTTTAAATTTAATTTGATCGGCATTTTTTCTTTTCTTCTTCGGCATCTAAATCAATGTACCTATAATAACCATGATAAACAATCGCCCGAAAGGATGAAAAGGTAGTTAATCCTTATTTAGAATATGCGTAAAGAGCCGTGCAAACCGTAACTCCAAAATGAATTTTACAATCAGCACGGCTCTTTATAAAATAAACCGCAATTCAATATTTAAGGACTTATGGAGTCCTTGCTATTCGAAGTCCTATACCGCCGTAGCTTACATTCGGTTTGAAGTAGTAGCGGCTGACAATCTTACAGGCATTAACGCCTCTGTCCCATCCTCCGCCTCTTTCCACACGAAATTTACCCTCTGAAGGTCCTGTAGAGATCGGCTGCGTGATATCTGGATATTCCTGATACCAGTCCCAGCACCATTCATAAAGATTACCGCTCATATCATATAACCCAAGCTCATTTGGTTCTTTTTTTCCGACTTCATGCAGCTTGTCACCGGAATTTTCTTCCATCCATGCAACCTTAAGGTAATCTGCTGATCCGCTGAATTTGTACCCGTGGCTCTTATTTCCTCCGCCTGCGGCATATTCCCACTCCGCTTCAGTCGGCATTCTATAACCGTTCGCATTCCAGTTGCACCCTACATTATCCCATAATTTATCCGGTGTTGTCGGAATAATGCCCCAAACATCAGGATTTGTGCTTCCGTTAATGCTGTAGCACGGGTTTAATCCTTCAGCAATACTTCTCTTATTTGAATAAGCTAAAACCTCATACCAGCTTACAAAATAAACAGGATAGTTACTACCCGATCCGTAATCTTGGTAATATAATGCAGGCATGTGTTGACCCCATTCGTGCTGAGTAACCTCATATTTGCTGAGATAAAAATCGCCTACCCTCACGGTATTAATAGGCTTGCTTTCCTCATTGCCTGTCAATGAATTACTTCCCATTTGAAAAGTGCCGCCGGAGACAAATACCATATCATTGATTAAGATAGAATCAGTAATTGCGACGACTGTTTCATTCTTCTGCTCATTCCCGATTGCCGGTTTACTGCCCGTGTTCTCTTCGCTTTTACCGCAGCCTACAAACATTGCAAGCATAAGTAAAATTGCGGCCATACTTAAATAACTCCTCATAGAAACCTCCCTTTTTTTTACAAATTTCTGTTTATCATAATTCAATTTACCATTAATAAAAATGATTAACAATCGCCCGAAAGATTGAAAAAGTAGTTAACTCTATAAAAGGTTTATGGGTATTTAAGTTTTTTGGAATTGATTTTGGAATTGTTTAAAAATAAAAATTATCCAATTAAAAAGCTTCTTCGTTCCTTGAGTAGTTGGCGATCTGAAGACGGCTGTGCAGCGCTAATTTTTCCATAACATTGTGAACATGGCTTTTAACTGTATAAGTTGCGATATTTAGTTCTGTTGCGATTTCCTTGTTACTCATTCCTTCTACGATGAGTGCGATAACCTCTTTTTCCCGCGGACTCATTACCACAGCGTCTTTGGATATCTTTTTTCCTTTGAGCAGAGCGTGTTCCACTACCTGAAAAAAAAGCGATCCGGCCATTGGAGGCGGGAGTACTTTTCCGCCTTCGAATACTTCGTGGATCGATCTTACCAGATCTTCCACAGTAGCGTTTTTTAGAATAAATCCGTCTGCTCCGGCGTGAACGAGTTCCATAATATCCGCCTGAGTAGGCATTAAGCCCATTCCGATTATCTTAATCTCTGGAACTTCAGTTTTCATTGACCTGACCACTTCGACTATGTTCTGGTTCTGCATACTGAAATCCAGAAGTACAATGTCAGGTTTAAAAAGTAATAATTTTTTAACGGCATTTTCGCCGTCTCCCATTTCACTTACGACCTTGATATCCTTATGAGCTTCAAGAAGATCTCTTATCCCGACTCTTAACAGCTCGTTATCCTCAATAATCAGTAATTTTATTACTTTCACAATAACCTTTTATATGTTAATAATATAATTTAACTTTTTTAATTTGTAATAACAACACTTATTTTGTAAATTGAAAAAAATTAAACTTAGGGTAAAATGACACATAACCTGATCGAAATTCTCAAAAAAGTCCTTGCTGATAAGACATTTATCCGACTGATCCTTTCCTCCCCTGCCGATAAGTCCGGCGACCT
>DMTS01000021.1:0-10499 GCA_003477045.1 Candidatus Delongbacteria bacterium | reverse complement strand
TATTCTATTCAAAAAATTAAAACCTGCTCATGCAGACTGCGAATTTTCTACTGAGCACAATCTAAAGAAGAAAAGGATGATCGGTGTTGAAAACAATATTTATCTTGAAAGACTTGGAGTGACAAGGAATGGAAAGGTAATTGAAGGCATGTCGGGGAAATTCAGGCAGATCAACAGATTTGTCGAGACGATCGACGGATTACTTGACGATTCCGGTCTGAATTCTAAAGACGAACTTACAGTTTACGATATGGGATCGGGGAAAGGTTATCTCACTTTCGCAGTGTACGATTTTCTTGCAATTGAGCTTAAAATAAACACAGACATCACAGGTATTGAATTCAGGCCGGATCTTGTTGAACTGTGCAATAAAATATCTGAAGAATGTAAATTTTCCGGGCTTAAATTTCTTTCCGGAAATATTTCAGCTACAAAAATAGAAAAAGCTGATATCTTTATAGCTCTCCATGCCTGCGATACTGCTACGGACGACGCCATTTTCAAAGGTATTACGGCAGGTGCTGAAGTGATAATTGTCTCGCCATGCTGCCACAAGCAGATAAGAAAACAGCTGTGTATTGAAAATGAACTGAAAGAAATTACAAGACATGGTATTCTTGAAGAGCGTTTTGCTGAGATGGTCACTGACACTCTCAGAGCGCTTACTCTTGAAGCGAACGGTTACAAAACCCATATTTTTGAATTTATCGCAGACGAACACACTCATAAAAATATTATGATAACGGCTGTTAAGAAAAAGAAAACTGCCGATCCTTCATTGTATTTTGATAAGATCGGCAGTATAAAAAAATTCATGGGTATAAAAAAATTCTATCTCGAAGATTTATTCAGGCACGAAACTCAATCTTAATTTCCGGCTTTTTCTTTCTCCAACTTTCTTTTTGCCATATCGTAACTTATTACACATCTGAATCCCACCCCGCCTGTCGAATTTGAGATATCCATAGCTGATCGCGCATAAGTTTTACACTGCTCTTCTTTTGAGAACCATGATCCGCCTCTAGGTATCCTGACTTTACCGAAACCCGCATTAGGTTTTTTGTTGCCGGGATATGCGTCAAGAACACCGTAAACCCATTCCGCAGCGTTACCTGACAGGTCGTAGATACCCCTGCTGTTAGCTCTGAAGCTTTTTACCGGCGCAGGATTACCCTGCGACATTCTAAGTCCGTATCTTGCTTTCTCCGGATTTATCGCATTACCTGTCGCATATTCATAATTCTGGCTGTCTTTTGCAGCGCACTCCCATTCTGCTTCGGTCGGTAGTCTTTTTCCTGCCCATTTCGCATATTCCAAAGCATCGTAATAGTCAACATCCACTACGGGCTGGCTCGGGTCATTGAACTTCCTGTCCTTCATATGCGCCATGCTTCCCATCGGTTTATATCCCGTTGCCTTCAGAAATTTTTCGAACTGCGCGTTAGTTACTTCGGTTTCATCCATATAGAATGCCTGAACTTTTGTTTTGTGCGCAGGTTTTTCGATATCGGATCCTTTGTCGCTGCCCATTATGAATGTCTGAGCCGGAACCAGAACCATTTTCTTGTTATCTTTTGCATAGTAATATCTCTCATCCATCGCCCGGACTTTTTTAAACTTCTGTGCTTTGTCCGCATCTGAATCCGTTTTATAAAAAGTAGTATCCTGAGGCACAAATTTTTTCTTTGTTTCGTCAGGCGATATGTTATAGAAAGATTCAGTATCCTGAGAAATCATTTTTCCGGATATCATCAGTAAACTTAAAAACACTAAAAGAAGATTTTTCATTTTTTACCTTATTTTATAACCCTGAGATTATCTGTATTTACTTTATATCCGCCCGAAACCATTACATAGTTCTGGTATAAAGTTGAAGTGTCGGTGATCTTAGCCATGAACCAGTCATGGGTTCTCGCATATTCCTGGTTTTCAGGTCTGACATATCTGTCTCCTTTACCGTAATCGAATATTATCATCACAGCGCCCATCTTTATATCAGACGGTTCGGCTATTCTTGTCTGCCAAAAATGTGAAGTCCATACTTCTTTTCCGTCTTTTACATCCATGAATTTAGCTTCGTTTTTGGTTTCGGGAGTAGGAGCCTGAAGCATTTTGGCTAATTCTACACGGATCCATCCTGATTCCAGCTCTCTGTCCGAATAAAAATAATCGTCAGCCTGAATATAGTGCGTATCGCCTGCGCTTGCGCCGTAAGCGGTCGAGGTTCCTGTTGAAGCTATTCCTGTATTACCGCTGATCCTGTTCACGCTGTCAGACATATCTGCAACATTTCTTAAGGCCATTGTAGGCGCACATCCCGTTATTGTCAGCAACACAGCTACTGCAAGTGCCAATATTATTTTTTTCATTCGATCCCCTCTTTCAATTTATTTTACATTTGCTCTGTAATTTAACTCATTTAAAATCAAAGTCAAGTTTTAGAATTACCTGTTTATTTTGGAAAAAATAAAGTTGAATTAGGTCTTTTGATTGTATATATTTGATTTTACAGATATAATAAATTTAAAATAGGAGCATATCATGACAAAAGCAGTAAGCTACAAAGAACTCGGCCTTTCAAACACGAAAGAAATGTTTAAAAGAGCTATGGAAGGTCAGTACGCGGTTCCAGCGTATAATTTCAACAACCTTGAGCAGCTTCAGGCGATCGTTTACGGCTGTATCGAATCAAAATCACCTGTTATTCTTCAGATATCAAAAGGCGCAAGAAGCTACGCCAATTCAACTCTGCTCAGATATATGGCTATGGGCGCGGCTGAAATCGCAATAGAGATGGGATCGAAGATACCTATCTGTTTGCATCTTGACCACGGTGATTCGTATGAACTTTGCGTTTCCTGTATAGACAACGGTTTTTCATCTGTCATGATAGACGGTTCGCATCTCCCCTACGATGAAAATGTCGCTTTGACGAAAAAAGTAGTTGAATATGCTCATGCAAGAGATGTCTCAGTTGAAGGCGAACTTGGAGTTCTCGCCGGAATAGAAGACGAAGTATCATCCGCAGTTTCGCATTACACTCACCCTGAACAGGTTGAGGATTTCGTCAAAAAGACTGGCGTTGACAGCCTTGCAATATCAATAGGAACTTCGCACGGTGCATATAAATTCAAATTAAAACCCGGTGAATCAGTACCTCCGCTCCGTTTCGACATTCTTGAAGAATGCGAAAAAAGGATCCCGGGCTTCCCTATCGTACTTCACGGATCATCATCAGTGCTACCGAAATATGTTGACATGATAAACCAGTACGGCGGAAAAATGGAAAGTGCGGTAGGTGTACCTGAAGAACAATTAAGAAAAGCCGCCCGCTCGGCAGTCTGCAAGATCAACATCGACACCGACGGAAGAATGGTGGTTACGGCGGTGATCAGAAAAGTGTTTATAGAAAATCCTTCTGAATTCGACCCCAGAAAATATCTCGGCCCGGCAAGAGACGAACTCAAAAAAATGATCATGGATAAGAACCGCAATGTCCTCGGATCGGCCGACAGATACTAAGGGGCAAATGAAATTATCGTTTAAACGAATTACTTCTTCAGGCGGTTTTATACCGGAGATCGACGGTTTAAGGTTTATCGCGATCACCAGTGTTGTTTTGTTTCATTTAAGCGAATTCTTAAAAGTTAAAGATATAAATCAATATGCCGATACGATAGACTATTCATTCCTGAAACATATTGTCTCGCACGGGCATCTCGGAGTCCCCCTTTTTTTTGCTATCAGCGGTTTTATTTTGGGAATGCCGTTTGCCAAGTTTCATCTGGCGAAAGGAAAGCCGGTCAGCATCAAAAATTACTTTTTAAGAAGATTGACCCGATTAGAACCGCCCTATATAATTGTTATGACTATATTGTTGTTCGGAGCTGTTTATGTGGCTGAGATACTTACGCTGCAAAACGGAATAATAAGCTATTTGTCATCAATTACCTATACGCATAATTTCATTTTTCCTGACACTTTGCCCGAATTGAACGGCGCTACATGGAGTTTGGAAGTTGAAGTCCAGTTTTATATCCTGGCTCCTTTAATGGCGTACATTTTTTCAGTCAGGTCATTATCGGGAAGGCGATTGTCGATGATTTTTATAGCTGTATTTTTCTTAGTTATAAATCATTTCGTTTTCAGCCCGATGCCTTTTATCAGTCTGATCAATTTTTTTCAGTACTTTTTAATCGGTTTTTTATTAGCAGATCTGTATGTGTCAGATTCAGCACTGTTACCTAAAACAAAGTACGACTTTCTGATAGGGCTGTTTTTCTTTTCGATAATATGGATTTTTACAGATGCTGATTTTAATACTGATCTACAAAGGTTTATATGGGAGTTGATGCTGCTTATCAGTATATTTTTTCTGTACTATTATGTCTTATTTCATAAAATATTTAAATTTCTCTCTTTCAGATTAATAACTAATATTGGCGGTATGTGCTACACGATTTATTTACTGCATGCTTCTATTCTAAGCCTGTTCGGTAATCCTGTTTGCAACCTTTCCTTTTCGAAATACTCTTACATAAATGTTACAATTTACTCAATAATTCTGCTATCCCTTGTATTGTCAATCTCATCCGTATTTTTTCTGCTTGTAGAAAGACCCTGTATGGATAAAGACTGGTTCAAAAAATTATTTAAAGTTTTTTTTTAATTGGTGTTTTACCTTGCTAAATTGTGTCCTAAAGGTTATATTTCCGCCCGGATTTCAAATTAAAAATAATTAACTCATAGAAAAGAGGAAAGATTTTGACGAATAGAATAAAATCTGAGGTTTCACCCGTTAACGAAAATTCACCGTTCAAAGCATTGAACATAATCGAGCCCATTTTAAGGGCGATAGCAGTAGAAGGCTATAAAACACCGACTCCTATACAGGAACAGGCAATTCCGATCGTACTGAAAGGGAAAGACCTGCTTGGATGCGCACAGACAGGTACAGGTAAAACAGCCGCTTTCGCAGTCCCTATCCTGCAGATGCTTGGCGAAAAAAAACATGAAGGAAAAAGAAAGATAAGAAGCCTGATCCTGACGCCGACAAGGGAACTTGCTATCCAGATAGAGGAAAGTTTTAAAGCTTACGGCAGATACACAAAATTAAAATCCGTAGTAATATTCGGCGGCGTAAGCCAGTATCCTCAGACCCAGTATTTAAAGGATGGTGTTGACATAGTAATAGCCACTCCCGGAAGACTTCTTGACCTTATGAATCAGAAATTTATCAGCCTTCAGGATATAGAAATATTCGTTCTCGATGAAGCTGACCGTATGCTCGACATGGGATTTATTCATGACATTAAGAAAGTTCTTGCCGTACTTCCTAAAAAAAGACAGTCGCTGTTCTTCTCGGCAACTATGCCTGATGAGATCATAAAACTTGCCGGAACAATTCTAAAAGACCCTTCGCATGTTTCGGTTACTCCCATATCGTCAACCGTAGATACCATAGACCAGTTCGTTTATTTCGTTGATAAAGGAAATAAAACCGCTCTGCTCGTTGATCTTTTAAAAGATCCGAAGATAAGAACCGCTCTTGTCTTCACACGCACAAAACACGGTGCGGATAAAGTAGTGAGAGTCCTTCAAAACCATAATATCACAGCTGAAGCTATACACGGAAACAAAGCGCAGAATGCAAGACAAAGAGCTCTGACTAACTTTAAAGCACAAACGACACGGGTACTTGTGGCTACCGATATAGCCGCGAGAGGCATAGATGTGAACGACCTCGAATATGTAATAAACTATGAAATATCAAATATAGCCGAAATGTATGTTCACCGGATCGGCAGAACAGGCAGAGCCGGATCAAAGGGCACTTCTTATTCATTTTGCGATGCGGAAGAAAGACCATTCCTGCGCGATGTCGAAAAACTGATAGCAAAAAAGATCACGATAATTGAAAACCATCCTTACCCTTTCACGGGTATAATTCCCGCTAAATCTTCTGAAAAAGAATTCCCGAGGAAAGTAGCAGAAAGAAAACCTGAAGCCAGACCGCAGAATAAAAAACCTGTACATCGTTCGCCCGACCGCTTTAAGCCAAAACCTGCAGAGATCAAAAGTCCGAAAACGGTGGAATACAGACGGAAGCCTCAATATAAAACTGTTTAATTTGTCTTGATTTAGATACTATAGTTACTTATTTTTGAATATGAGATTTTTCTTGTTTTTGGTCATAGTGTTGCCGTTATCTGTTTCAGCTTTGGAAGACAGCCTGAGAACAGACAGCGATTTATCGATCAGACCGTTTATACTTCCACTATGTCTTATAACAGCCGGAGCAGCAATAAGCGGAAGCGATTTTGAAAAGGATATTCAGTCTGATTTACGGAATTTTGTCGGAAATGACTTTAATTGTGAAGCTGACGACTATATCGTTCATGTCCCGGCTTTTGAAATTTTCTTCTTTGACTGGATCGGCTTAAAAGCAAAAAATAATTTTTTCCAGAGAGCAAAGTATTTTGCGATCGCAAATCTCGCGTCCCAAACAATAGTTCAGTCGCTGAAATACTCAACGAACAAATTAAGACCCAACGGCGACAACAGAGAGTCCTTCCCTTCGAGTCACACGAATATTGCATTCACTAACGCAACAGTTTTATACCATGAATATAAAGATTCCAACCTCTATATAGCTTGCAGCGGATATGTTTTCGCTGTTTCCACAGGCGCGCTGAGAATAATGAACAATAACCACTGGACAGGTGATGTGCTTGCGGGAGCCGGAATAGGCATTCTCTGCGCGGATCTTGTCTATCAGTTTGAAACGCTTAGAGACTGGCATCCTTTCGGATTAGGAGAAAAAAATAATATTTACGCTTTTCCCGAATTCGGGAATGATTCATACGGGTTAAGCGTAATGATTGATTTATAAGGAGATATAAATAATGAGTAAAACAAGTCTCGGAATATCATTTCGTAACAGGATAAACAGCTTTAAATTCGCTTTTAAAGGTTTGTGTACAATGTTCACGGAAGAACCCAATTTCAGAGTTCATTTTTTCGCTGCGCTTGCGACTGTTCTATTAGGGACATTCTATGAGCTTAACGGAACTGAATGGATCCTTATTACGATAGTCATAGGATTCGTGCTTGTTTCGGAAATATTCAATTCCGCGATCGAGAGAATAGCGGATTTTGTTTCTCCTGAACATAATAAGATCATAGGAATCACAAAAGATCTTTGCGCCGCGATGGTTCTTGTAGCTGCAGTTGTAGCTGTAGTTGTGGGGCTTATAATTTTTATACCTAAGTTCTGATAAAAAGGAGGTTTTATGAAGATAAGTGACAAACTGGTAAAAGACAGGATATTTCTGAAGTCGAACTGGGATATCTTAGAATTCAACTCTTCTGATCAGGCTAAGAAAAAAACCGTACCTGAATTAGAAAAACCCTGTGATCCCAAAAAGAAGATAATTCCTCTGCTGCCTAAAGAAAAATGGAAAAACATCGGTAGGATATCTCTTAAAAAGGCCATCCTGAACAGGCAGAGCAGAAGAAAATATACACAGGAAAGTCTGACCATTGAAGAACTTTCTTTCCTTCTCTATTCTACTCAGGGCGTCAGAAAAAAAACCGAAAAATATTCTTTAAGGACTGTTCCTTCCGGCGGCGCGAGACATCCGTTTGAAACATATCTTTTTATATGGAATGTTGAAGGGCTTGTAAAAGGAATTTACCGCTACCTGCCTCTTGAACATTCTTTATGCTTTGAACAAAAATACATAAAAGGTATGGAAAAAAAGCTTAATGAAGCCACACTTGAACAGTTCTGGAAACCTGCGGTTTATTTTATCTGGACTGCGGTACCGTACAGGACCGAATGGAGATATATCGATGCTTCCCCTAAACTAGTAGCACTTGATGCCGGACATCTCTGCCAGAACCTTTATCTTGCTTGCGAAGCAATTCGCTGCGGTACCTGCGGAATAGGCGCTTACGATCAGAAGCTGTGCAACGAATTCGTTCGTGCCGACGGAAAGGACGAGTTCGTAATATATCTTGCTCCGGTCGGAAAAGTTTAGCTTGACATCAAGCTATTTGTTTTATTATATTTGCCAAAAATAATTGAGGATATAAATTATGGAAGATTTTCTTTCAAAGGCTTTTTACGGAAACACTGTAGAACAGTGGTTCTACTCTCTTTTATTCGTTCTCGGCGGTATTCTGTTCTCGAAAGCAATTTACTGGGTGATCAAGGAAGTAGTTAAGAAACTTACCGCTAAAACAAAAACCAACCTTGATGATGCTCTTATTGATGCGCTGGAAAAACCTGTGGTTTACGGGATCGTCCTTACAGGTATGTGGATGGGTTTCAACAGGCTGACTTTTCCTGAAGGCTTCGAGAATTTCATGCAGAGAGCTCTCATGTTCGCACTTATCTTCAACATCACCTGGCTGATCGTAAGAGCTGTTGATGCGCTGATCGGTGAAATTCTGGTGCCGCTTGCTGAGAAATCAGAGAACACATTCGACGACCAGATCATACCTATCCTGCGTACGGCTGCGAAGGGACTTCTCTGGATAATCGGTATAATCGTAGGATTGGACAATGCGGGATTTGACATCATGGCCCTGATAGCAGGACTCGGAATCGGAGGTCTCGCTCTTGCTTTAGCTGCTCAGGATACAGTTAAAAATGTTTTCGGCGGAGTGATGATATTTATTGATAAGCCGTTCAAGCTCGGCGACTGGGTAGTTATCGGCGGAGACGACGGTGTTGTTGACGAAGTCGGAATAAGAAGCACACGCATCAGAAAGCTTGACGGAAGACTGGTTACTATACCGAATTCAAGATTCGCTGAATCAAGCGTAACGAACAATTCTGCCGAGCCTACAAGAAAAGTGGTTGTCAATCTTGGCCTTGTTTACGGAACAGCACCCGATAAAATGGAACTGGCTATGAACATGTTAAAAGATATTATTAAGAACAATCAGGATATCGTAACAGAAAACTGTCTGGTGTCATTTAACAGCTGGGGTGATTTCTCTCTCGGAATACTATTCATTTATTACATAAGAAAAGAAGCTGATATTCTTAACACACAGTCTAAGATCAATCTTGAGATCTTAAACCGCTTTAATGAGAAGGGACTTGAATTCGCTTATCCGACTCAGACGATCTACAAGAAATAAAAAAAGCCCCGAACGGGGCTTTTTTTCTAATCCTGAATTTAGAATATACTGTAAGTTACCGTAAGTCCTGCCATAACGATAGCGACCATGCTCATAAGCTTGATCAGGATGTTTAAACTCGGTCCTGAAGTATCTTTGAAAGGATCACCGACCGTGTCGCCGGTTACAGCGGCTTTGTGCGCATCAGAGCCTTTTCCGCCCAAGTTTCCTTCTTCTATATATTTTTTGGCATTATCCCACGCACCGCCCGCATTCGCCATAAAAATAGCCATCACGAAACCGGTTGAGGTACCGCCGATAAGAAGTCCCATCACACCGGCTACTCCGAACATCCAGCCTGTGAGTACAGGAACGATTATAGCGAGAAGCGAAGGAAGCATCATTTCGCGCTGAGCGCCTTTTGTGGATATCTCTACGCATCTCGCGTAGTCAGGTTCAGCTGTACCTTCCATGATACCTTTTATTTCTCTGAACTGGCGCCTTACCTCGTCAACCATTTTTCCCGCGGCTCTTCCGACAGCAAGCATCGTCATTCCGCTGAAAACGAAAACCATCATCGATCCGATGAATATACCGATAAGAACGATCGGGTTCATTAGGGTAACGTTAAAATGGGTCATAAAATCGTTTAGAGTAGCTGTATCAAGCGAAACATTCCCTGCTTTTTCAAGAACTGTTATGCCTACTCTTTCCATCGCGATCTTGATCTCATCAACATAAGAAGCTAATAGAGCAAGAGCTGTTAAAGCTGCGGAACCTATCGCGAAACCTTTTCCCGTAGCTGCAGTAGTGTTTCCGAGAGCATCAAGAGCATCGGTTCTTTTTCTTACTTCTTTTTCCAGTCCGCTCATTTCAGCGTTTCCGCCTGCGTTATCGGCTATCGGACCGTAAGCGTCAGTAGCAAGAGTAATTCCGAGAGTTGAAAGCATACCTACAGCCGCTATACCTATGCCGTATAGTCCCATTCCTGTATGTGAAAAATCCCAGCCTGAAGCAAAACCGAATGCAAGCAGAGTTCCCGCCGCAACTGCTATTACCGGAATCGCTGTAGAGAGCATTCCGAGTCCTAGACCTGAAATAATAACTGTAGCAGGTCCTGTAGCCGCTGCATTACCTACATTTTGAGTAGGCTTAAATGAATGAGATGTATAATACTCTGTAGCTTTACCGATCACGAGTCCTGTTACAAGACCTGTTATAATCGCCGCCCAGATACCCATATAATTGTTGAGATTAAGATTCATTACCACGAAATATGAAACTACTGCTATAAGCAATGAACTTACATTCACGCCTCTGCCCAAAGAAGCAAGTAGTTCTCTCTGCGTAGCACCTTCTTTTGTTTT
>DMTS01000023.1 GCA_003477045.1 Candidatus Delongbacteria bacterium | reverse complement strand
CCTTCCCATTTACTTTTAAATGAATCGATGTAGCTGATGTAATTGATAATCTTCTGCATAACAGCGAAATCGAATTTCAATTTATTTTCCAGCATTTATCCCTCCGTTTAAATACAGATATATCCGTATTGTATCCGTAATATACCTGTAAAACGCATGTAAGTCAATAAAAATATCCGTATTGTATCTGTATTATATCCGTAAATTATATCTTGAACTTAAAACTTTTTCCTCTAATACTGCAGGTATCTGTAAGAATAAAGCTCGATGTCCGAGAAGAAAAATCTGATCTCTTTCCTTGCGTTATCGACGGAATCGGATGCATGAACGCCGTTCTGTTCAACAGTAACTCCGACGATTTTTCTGATCGTACCTTCTGCAGCTTTTGCAGGATCGGTAGCTCCGATGAATTTTCTGAGGTCAGCGACGCAGTTATCTTTTTCGACGCAGATGGCCGCAACAGTTCCGGTACTCATATAATTTATAAGTCTTTCAAAGAACTCTTTCCCCTGGTGAACGAAGTAGAATCTTCTGGCCAGCTCAGGAGTCAATTTGATGGATTTTATACCGACGATCTGAAAATCATTATCTTCAAGCATAGAAATAATTGTTCCGGTCTTTTTGGCGGTAAAAGCATGTGGTTTTACCATAAGAAGGCTTTGTTCGAGCATAAGATCCTCCGGTCATTTTATTTATAAAAACGGCTGCGTTTAGCAGCCGTTCAAATTTCTAGTCATTGCTGTCGGTCAGCTTGGCGTCCTCGATCGTTAATATCACGATCTTTTCTTTCGATTCAAGAGCTTTTTTACCCAGCTCGATACCGATCTTCACAGCTTTGAGATTATCCATCTCAGTGCCTTTAGGAGCGTTATCAATAACAGCTTTCTGAATATTACTTTCCTTAATGATCTTCGTAATTCCGGCGAACAGTCCGACCGCTATAACTGCCGAATAAAGGGTTTTACCCATTTCTTTCTTGGCAATTTCTATAAGGTCAACCAAAACTAACTTCTGCGGCATGTTCTTAGGTATATTCGGATTTAGATTGGGATCTACGACAACTATAGCGTCATCTTTTATTTCCTTATAATATATACTCAGCGATTTCTGGTGGAGCGAAAGAAAAAAGTCCAGGTTCTCGGTTCTGGGATATTCAATGTGGTTTTTGTCGATAACTACATCGACTTTTGTTGCTCCGCCTCTCACCTGCGCCGTGTAAGTAGGGGTCTCGATAGCCTGACATCCCTCAAAGCTTACCATTCCGTAGGCAAGAATCTTCCCGGCAAGAATTACCCCCTGTCCTCCTACTCCTGCGAATCTGGCTTCATAATGATCTACTTTCATTTATTCTCCCCCTCGCTTTTTTTCTGCGCTTTTTCTATTATGCCCTGATAAGCCTCGGTATATTCGTGGATGGGGTGATTATAGTTTTCCCAATAGGTCTGTTCCGGTTCTTCTGAAATAAACTCGCCTGTGATTATTTTGTCTTCAAGCTCTGCAGCTTTCATATTCCTTGCTTTGTCAAGAGGTATTTCTCTTGTTTCGATCCATTTTCTTGAAGAGATCGGATCGCCCATTTTGTTCTTTCTGCCGAATTGAGTATGGCAGTTTGCGGTCGCTACGATCACTGAGAAACCTTTATGCTCCAGGCCTTTTGTAATATATTTTTCAAGAACCTTACCTTTATTTACGGTTGACCTTGCGACATAAGATGCTCCTGCAGCCTTTGCAAGAAGACAGATATCGAAAGTAGGATCGATATTACCATAACTGGTCGTGCTTGTTTTATAGCCTATAGGCGTTGTAGGGGAGTGCTGACCTCCGGTCATTCCGTATGTATTATTGTTAACAACGACTAGGGTCATATCAATGTTTCTTCTACAGGCGTGTATGAAATGGTTTCCACCGATAGCGGTAGCATCGCCGTCACCTGAGAAAATTATTACATGTTTTGCGGGTTTTGCCATTTTAATTCCCGTTGCGAATGTCAGAGCTCTTCCGTGAGTGGTATGAAGAGTATTGCAGTCGATATAACCCGGAGCCCTGCTGGTACACCCGATACCCGAAACGAACGCTATATCATTCTTATCCCATCCCATATTGTCTATAGCTCTCAGCATCGCTTTAAGGACCACGCCTATTCCGCATCCCGGACACCAGAGGTGAGGGATTTTATCCATTCTAAGATATTTTTCATATTCGAAAGCCATTATACAACCTCCTTGATCACATTGAGTATATCGGTAGGATGGATAGGAACTCCGCCCACATGATTAATTCTCATAATTTTTGTTCTGTCAGCGGCGTATCTTTCAATAACTTCACTCAGCTGTCCCATATTCATTTCAGGGATTATTATTGCCTTTGCTTTGCTGCAGATCTTAAGTATCTCAGCTTCGGGAAGAGGCCATAAAACTTTGAAACGCATCATACCAACTTGGATTCCGAGTTTTCTGGCATTATCGATCGCAACTCTGGCTGCCCTTGCGGTAGAGCCGTATGCGAAAATAATGATCTTCGCATCTTTCATCAAATATGATTCATAGTCATATATCTCGTCAGCTTTGCTTGCGACTTTTCTGATCTGCCTTTCCTGGTCAGCCTGGACCAGATCAGGATCGGTTGTCGGAAATCCGGTTTTGTCGTGACTTAGACCTGTTACATGATATCTGTATCCTTCAAAAAAGTTAGCCATAGGCGGAACATCGCCGTAGGCAGTGTCGTAGGGGTAATATTTTTCCGGAGGCACAAGCGGTTTTCTTCTGTTCTTGATCACCATAAGTTCTTTATCGGGAAGTTCTATTGCGGCACTTAGATGAGCAATTACCTCGTCAAGCAGAAGCATAACAGGCATTCTATAGGTTTCAGCGAGGTTAAAAGCCTTAATGGTCATTTCATAGATCTCTTCAAGGTAAGCGGGTGTCAGAGCTATAACGGGATGATCTCCGTGAGTACCCCATTTCGCCTGCATTATATCAGCCTGAGCAAGTGCTGTGGGAAGACCGGTTGAAGGACCGCCTCTCATAACATTGCAGATAACACACGGAACTTCTGCCATATATGCGTAACCGATATTTTCCTGTTTTAGAGAAAAACCGGGACCGCTGGTCGCCGTTAATACTTTTGCTCCCGTAAGGGAAGCTCCGATAATGGAACCCATTGCCGCTATCTCGTCCTCCATCTGCATATATGTTCCGCCATGTTTGGGCAGGTGTATGGACATATATTCCGCTATCTCCGAGGAGGGAGTAATAGGATAACCGCCGAAATAACTGCAGCCGGCATCTATAGCCGCTTTACCTACAAGTTCCGCTCCGGAGTAAAACCTGACTGTTTTCTTCAAGGATATACCTCTTTAATTTTTTTTAATAAATTTTGATGCAGAAATCCGGGCAGTGCACTTCGCAAAGCATGCATTTAATGCATTTCGCAGCGTCGGTCACTTGAACAACCTGTCCGTTCCATTTATCTTTTGCCTCGATAATTTCCCAAACCTGTTTCGGGCAAACATCTACGCAGATCCCGCAGCCTTTACAACCGTCTCTCCAGTAACCGATGGTCACATGATCTTCTTTTTTACCGATCTTTATATCGGCTTCCCATCTTCTGTAGTGATCTGGGATATTGATTTTTTCACTCATTGCGATTTCCATCCTGAGTTTTTTTATATTAATCCTGAATGATGCTTGTTCCGTCTTTGCCGTCAATAGCATCCACAAGTTTGTCGATAGCCGTAATGATAACCCTTTTACCACCGTTCCTTAAGAACATTATGGCCGATTTCATCTTAGGACCCATGCTGCCGTAAGGGAAATGACCTTCGTTAAGATATTTATCCGCTTCGGACATTGTTATGACATCAAGGTCTTTCTGATCGGGTTTTTTGAAGTTCAGAGAAACTTTATTAACTGCCGTCATTATGTACAACTCATCCGCGCCTATGAGATTTCCAAGCAGAGCGCTTGCCATATCTTTATCTATTACGGCGTCTATCCCTTCAAAATGCCTTTTCTCATCAAGATAAACGGGTATTCCGCCGCCGCCTGCAGCTATAACAATATTTTTCTGATCAAGCAGTTGTTTTATGATATTTTTGTTTACGATATCTATCGGTTTAGGTGAACCTACAACCCTTCTCCAGCCCCTGTCGGCATCCTGTTTTACTACCCATCCGTTCGCTGCCGCGAGTTTTTTTGCTTCTTCTTCGGTGTAAAAACTTCCGATATATTTTGTTGGATTTGTTAGTGCCGGGTCGTTCTTGTCAACAAGAACCTGAGTTAAAATAGTCGCGACCGGTATTTTAAGACCTTTGTCAAAAAGTTTGTTCTGCAAAGACTGTTCGATCATGTATCCCATGCTGCCTTCAGTATCAGCAACAAGAACTCCGAGAGGCACTTCCGGCAATTTGTCCCTCGTTTCCTCGACCCGTCTCAGTGCTATACCGACTTGGGGGCCGTTACCGTGAGTTATCGCTACCGAATAACCTTTTTCAACAAGCGGTATCAAAGATTCTATGCTTGTTCTTGTGTTTTTGAACTGCGAACCTATCCAGTTCGAATTGTCGGTCGGTGTAAGAGAATTTCCGCCGATCGCTATTACCACTCTTTTGTTGAACATGTACTTTCCTGTCCGCTATTTAAACAAATAAACAACCCTTCCGAATCTTTTTTGCAGGGAAGGGAATGAAAATATAAAGTTTGTTCAAAATACTGTCAACAGATTTTATTACTTAAATTAAGAACTTATTTTTTCATTATTTATAAACTTGCAAACAAAATGATGAAATCTTATATTTCCCGCTTACTTTATGTGAGGTCAAGATGTCTTCTCAAATTCAAAAAATATCAGTAATACCGGTCGTAAGTAATCCGAAAGAAAAGCATATTTCAGGTCAGATAAGAGAATTTCTGTCAATTAATATCGGTAAAATGAAGATCGTTAAAAATTTTTATGTTCAAGGGATTTCGGAAAAAGACGCGGAAGATATTGCAAAAGATATTCTTGTCTGTCCTATAACCGAGAAATATCTTGTCAATGACGATTTTTACAAGGATCATCCGAAAAAGATAGAGATCGCTTTTCAGCCGGGAGTTATGAATCCTGAGGCCGAAACTGTGTCTGAAGAGCTGAAAGATAAAAAATACGGACATGTTGCTGTCATGATATCCTATACATATTATTTCAAAGACGATCTGAGCGATAACGATCTTGCAGCAATCAGGGACAGAGTACTTATGAACTCCCAAATACAGATGGAACTGTTTCATAAACCGGAAAGCCTGCTAGTTAATCTTAATCCTCAGAAAACTGCAATAATCCCGATACGAACGATGTCAGATAAAGAACTTATGGAAGCATCAGATTATAAATTATTCCTCAACCTGAACGAAATGAGAACCATTCAGGAGTATTATAAGAAATTAGGCAGAGACGCTTATGATGTAGAGCTTGAGACTTTAGCTCAAACATGGTCTGAACATTGCGGACACAAAACATTCAAGGCTAAAGTGATACTTGACGGAGTCGAAAAAAGATCAATAATCGGTCTTGTCAGA
Organism: Candidatus Delongbacteria bacterium; assembly: GCA_003477045.1. Lineage (GTDB taxonomy): Bacteria > UBA4055 > UBA4055 > UBA4055 > UBA4055 > UBA12480. The sequence continues at coordinate 11,736 of DMTS01000023.1, read as the reverse complement.
GATACCGAAAAAGCTATTGCCCACCCGGATGTAATTTCAAAATTCGAGGATAATTCAGGAGTTTTCAGGTTCGCGAAAGCCGACGGAGAGGAATATGGTATCTGCATCAAAGCGGAAACCCATAATTCGCCTTCAGGTCTGGATCCGTACGGAGGAGCCATGACGGGCACGGGCGGAGTTTTGAGAGACATAGCCGGCACAGGAAAAGGCGCTAAGAACATTTCATCAATAAATATATTCTGCTTAGGGGATCCCGACATGAAAATGGAGGATGTGTATCCTGGCTGTCTTCATCCGAGAAGGATACTTACCGGAGTAATAGAGGGCGTCAGGGATTACGGGAACAGAATGGGTATCCCCACGAACAACGGGTCATTCCATTTTCATAAAGATTTCGGGCCTAAACCTACGGTTCTCGTCGGTGCGGACGGAATAATTCCGTTAAAATACGCAAAAAAGGGACAATGCAAAAAGGGCGATCTGTTCGTTTCATTTGGAGGAAAAACAGGCAAGGACGGGATTCACGGCGCGACATTTTCATCAGCCGAAATGACAGAAAAAACATCATCATTAAACAGCGGTGCTGTCCAGATCGGAAATCCGATCGAGGAAAAAAGAATGTTCGACTGTCTGATCGAACTCAGGGACATGGATATTTTTACAGCTCTAACAGACTGCGGTGCCGGCGGATATTCGTCAGCTGTGGGTGAAATGGGAGAGAAAACAGGCGCAGTTGTTCATCTCGATCACATTCCGTTAAAATATCCCGGACTCTCATCATTTGAGAAATGGATATCGGAATCGCAGGAAAGGATGGTCGCAACAGTACCGAAAGAACATCTTCCTAAAATTGAAAAAGTATGTAAAAAATATAATGTTGAATTTTTCGTTCTCGGTGAAGCGACCGATACACGAAGACTTACCATATACGACGGCGGAGAGCTTGTCTGCGATCTCGACATGGATTTCCTGCATGACGGGCAGCCGCTTGAGACTATAACGGCGATCACAAAGCCGAAGGCAGGGCTGAAAGACGCCGAATTCTACGAAGAGGAAATAGATTACACAGAAGCTTTCAAAGATATAATTTCTCATTTGAATGTGTGCTCAAAGGAGCCTGTCATCAGACAGTATGACCACGGGGTTCAGGGAACCTGCGTTGAAGGACCGTTATGCGGAAAGAAAAACGACGGCCCGACAGGGGCATGTATTTTAAAGCCGCTTAAAAATTCAGATGCGGCGCTCGTTTTCGGGCACGGACTAAATCCCGTACTCAACAGAATTGATCCCCATAAAGGAACTTTATGGGCATATTACGAAGCTATGAGCAATGTGATAGCTTTGGGAGGAGACCCGAAAAGAACATTCCTGATCGAAAATCATATCTGGCCGAAACCGACCGAAACCAACCTGTCAGATCTTTATCAGACGGCAGAAGCTTTAAGCGAAGCGTGCATATTTTTCGGAACACCTATCATATCAGGAAAAGATTCTCTTTCATCAACATATAAATCAAAAGATGTGACGATCGAAGTTCCTCCTGTAGTCTGTATTTCCGCGAGAGCATTAGTTGACGACTGGAAAAAAACTATCTCACCCGATCTAAAAAGATCCGGTTCGCCGATCCTTCTTGTCGGGGATTATTCGGGTGCAAATCTAGGCGGTTCTATATTTTTCGACAGACTTGACCAGCTGGGAACAAAAGTACCTGAAATCGGAATGGGAACCGCAAAAGAAATTTATGAACTGATACATAATAATATAATGAACGGGAATATTCTTTCCGCATCTGATGTGAGCGAAGGCGGAGCGCTTATAACGCTTGCGGAGATGGCGATCGGCGGCAAGAAGGGATTCAATATTTTCGTTAATGATAAGGTCAAAACGCTGTTCGCAGAAGTACCGGCGGCTTTCGTAGTCGAAATGAAGGATGTCGAATCGGCCGAAGAACTTATTGATACGGGCCTGGCCGTTCAGATCGGAACTGCCACAGCTTCCTACAGAGCGGTTGTGAATGATTTCAAAGGAAAAATAATCGATATTGATATGTTCGAGATCGAAAACTGCTGGAAAGCACCCTTTAAGAAGTATTTTAAATAATGGTAAAAATTGTTAATATAGAGAAAGAATCCGAAGCCGATAAAGCGGGTATCAAAAAGAGTGACAGCCTGATCGCCATAAATGGAAATACCATCGAAGACGCGATAGATTTCAATTTCTTTTGCGCAGACGAACCTCTTGAACTGGTTCTTGAAGGTAAAAGCGGACTATACAAAGCAAAATTCAGATCAGCCGGAAGCAACGGCATAGAAGTCGAAGAGCTCAAGATCAGACACTGCGGGAACAACTGTATCTTCTGCTTTATTAACCAGAATCCCAAAGGAATGCGTAAAACCATATATGTTAAAGACGAAGATTACAGATTTTCGTTTCTATACGGTAATTATTTCACACTGACGAAAATCACCCAGAAAGAGCTTGACAAAATCGTAAGAATGAGGCTGAGCCCTCTCTATATTTCAGTTCACGCCGTGGACAATGAAGTGCGGAAGAAGCTGCTCGGAGTGAAGAAGGATGATGAGCTTCTGGAAAAAATGAAATATCTTACCGTTAACGGCATTGAACTTCATACTCAGATCGTGCTTTGCCCGGGATATAATGACGGAAAAGTGCTGGAGGAAACTATTACAACTTTAAGGAAATTTCATCCGATGGTAAGATCTGTCGCTGTTGTGCCTGTAGGATTGACGGGACACAGAGAGAATCTGCCTGCGATCGAACCCGTATCAAAAGAATTGGCGGATAAAACTGTAAAACTGATCTCAAAATTAAATAAAAAATATAAAAAAGAAATAAACACTAATTTCGTTTTTGCCGCCGATGAGTTCTATCTTAAATCAGGGACAGAATGTCCGGATGAAGACTATTACGAGGATTATATTCAGTATGAGGACGGAGTAGGCATGGTCAGGAATTTTATCGAAAGATTTAAAGAGTCAATAGAGTTCATACCTGATCAAATTGCGGAAAAAACCTTAGTGACAATAGTGACAGGCGGGCTTTTCTATCCGGTAATGAAAGAGATCGTTCTGCCCGAAATGAAAAAAGTCAAAAATCTGACGGTAAAACTTATAAAAGCTGACAATAAGCTTTTCGGCCGCAGCGTGACCGTAGCGGGACTTCTGGGCGGCGCGGATATCATTTCTGCGGTCGGGAAAGTAAAATCTGAAAACGATATACTTCTAATACCGTCAACATGCCTGAATTACGACGGCAGATTTCTTGATGATCTGACTATAGGTGATCTGACTAAAAAAACGGGATATAAGGTTCATTTACTGGAGAATCCCGTTGAGATCTTTGAAAAAATCTGATTATTATCATTTGCTTTTCTATATAGTAAATCTTATATTTAGCAGGGATATTAATAAACAACGGATAAAATATGTTAACTGTAACTGATATGGCCGCAACGAAAGTGAAAGAGGTACTTGAAAAACCGGAAAACAAAGGACAATCCGTAAGGATCTATTTTGACGGGATAGGCTGAGGCGGACCTAGGCTAGGTATAGCCTTAGACAACAAAGGTAACGAAGATAATGTGATAAACAAGGCCGAAATTGATTTTATAGTAGATCAGAGAAGCGCGGAGCTATTAAAAAGATACGGTGGCGCAACGCTCGATTATAACGAACAAAGGTATTACGGTTCGGGCTTTTCTTTAAGACTTAAAGATGTAGCTGAATGCTAAATTATTAAAGCGGGTTTCGACCCGCTTTTTTTATGTAGAAAAGAAAATGATTTTCTTTTTTACTTTTTAGGATTACCTTTCAACCCGTTATGAACAGAACTTTATTAATATTATTAATTTCGTGTCTGACCGGGCTTTGGGCTTCGGGTAGCGCTGACTACTCTGATCGGGAAAATGAAATTACTGCCGATTCGGCATTTATTAAGAACCTATCGGATTCTATCAGGTCGGATTACGTAAAAGATGAAATAAAGGCGCTTCTCGATAAAATATCAGGATCAAAAAAGATATTCCGCAGATTCGGAATTGATGTTTATAAGAGGCAGAAATTCAAGTATGTAATGTCATATAAAACCGAAATGACCATAAGCGACCTTCTCGATTCCTTGTCCGATGTGATCGGTAAAGCGAAGATATTGAGAGTAAACAAGCTGGATCTTGACAACGGAAACGGGAACGGGAAAAAAATATCATTTTCAGACAATTCTTTCAAAGATCTTGAAAAGGAACCGTCATATAAAAGCAAGGCAAAGATCCTTGATCTGATCGAAAAAACGGCTCTGACATCATTCCAGAAGAGCTCGCTTGAGTGGATCTGGGGTAAAAGCCCGGAATCAGATGCATATTTTTCTACAAAACTTACATTCTTCGACGACCATTTTTCGTTATATCCCGAATACAGATTTTTTGTGGGGAACGATCCTTTCAGAGACCCGAAAAGCTGGTTTTTTGCGCTCGAAGATTATATCGCACCAGGCGCGCCTCTTCTTGTTGTAGCTGAGGTTAAGACAGAAGAGATGAAAGAAGATGTTATAAAACCTGAGGAAATTAAAACGGAACCTGTTGCAAAAGCGCCCGTTCCTGAAACGAAAGAACCAGGATCAGTGCAGAAAGAAGAAGTTGATGAGGTCGTCATATCACAACATGCTAAACCTGAAGAAATTCCTATAGCCTCAGAACCTGAATTCGACTGCGGCGGATCAGATGAGATTTCAGACTTCACTTTGGATGCGGTATTTTATGAAAAGAATGACAAGAATGAGCTTCAGCCGGTAAACAGAACAGTCAGATCGGACGATATGCTGAAAGAGCTTTTCAAAAACGGAGCAGAGATAAAGTTCATAAGGCTGACTGGATCAGATTATATGTTTGAAGGTAACGAAGTCAGAAAGAGCAGTTCAGAGACCGTTATAGAAGTTGCAGGTGATATATATGTATGCCTGAACAGACTAAAAGCATATTTATCCGAAGGTATTTCAGAACCGAATAAAAAAAGGTCGATCGAGCTTATCACAACAGCGAATAAAGATAAACTGTCATATAATGCTCATATCTTAACTGTTTACGACGGTCAGACCACCGTTTTTACTGAATACAAAGTCTATGCTTCATCCGAGGTCAGAAAAGACAAGAACAGCTGGTTCAATAAGCTGTGAATATAAGGAAATTGAAATACCCGCTGGAATTCAAGAAAGAAGTCTGTGAAAATGCACAAAAACTCAATATAAAAAGCGCAGCTTTAATGTACGGGCTTAACAGCGACACGGTTGGCAGGTGGGTAAGGAAGTATAAAGTATCCGGCATAAATGGTTTGACAGCAGTTCGCAGGGTTATCAAAAAAAAGAAACTTTCTCTTGATACGATTAATAAAATAAAAGAATACAGGTCTTTACATCCTGATGCAACACTTAAGGATGTAAGAAGTTATTTTGGCCTTAATTGCAGTCTGGTTTTATTATCAAAAAAGACAAGCGGAATTAAGAGAAACGAAAGGAAAACTACAATTAGAGGGGACTTAATCCTTTCGACAAGAAAGGTTTATGAAATAAAGTTCAGGCATGAAGTCAGTTCCCTTCATGAATTTTCGATGTGTTCATGCGCCGGTAAAACTGACTTCACAGGATTCACACAAACAAAAAATTCAAGGAACATCTGTCTTTTTATCAAGCTTGCGCTCAGTACTCTCAAAACCGATAAGAAAAAGCATTTCAGAATACTTACCAGGCTGAAATATATTAAGCTCGCCGAATTCGATACTATTGTCAGGTCTGCTTATAATACGGATTTAATTGTTTGCGAAGATCTGAAATATGCAAGAAAATCAGGTTTGTACTGTTCTCACAAGATAAAAAGCACATCCGATATTATTTATGATTCTTACAGGCATTACTTTTCGCAGGCAGCAACTTCAGGTGTATTAAAAAATGCTGTAGTAACTCCGTTGATTAACATTGACCGATTTAAAGCTACTGCAAAGTATGAGATTATAAAATATTCATTTCCCGCGGAAACCAAAACGGCTTTGTTCGAAGCATTGAAAGATATAAAAAAAGACGGTGACAGCGCAGTTCTTGAATTTGATTATGAAAAAGCCGAAAGAGAATATGAAAAAGCGTATTCTGCTTTAATGTCATCAGAGATTAAAGATCCGGAATTTCAGCTGGAACTACTGATGAAAAGAGCGGAATTGTTATATAATACGGAGAATTATCAGTCTGCGCTAATGCTTTTCAGGGATTGCGTAGTTCTGTCGAAGATTATTACCAGCTACGAAAACCTCGGAAGTGCTTATTTTCATATAGGCATGATTTACAATATTTTCCACAACAGGAAGGGTGCTTTAAAGTATATGCTTAATTCAAAGAGAGCACTTGTAAATGGCGAAGAAGATCTTTCCAAAGCGCTTTATTACAGAACTCTGATTAAATCCGACTTAATAAAGAAAAATTATGAAGCTGCAGAAAAAAATGCAGAAAATTATACCCACTATGCAAAAAGAAACTGTGCCGCGGAGTTTATCGGGAACAGCCTGAGCCAATACGGACTTATATATTATCAAAAAAAGGAATATAAACGGTCAGCAATATGGTATGGCAAAGCGATGCGGTACAATATTGAAAACAATAATATCTTCGATGTATGCGAAAATATACAGGGACTGATTAACATTTATGCTCTTGGCATTTTAAAAAATTATAACAAATTGAAAATTCTTCTAGCTGAACTAAGATACTATTCAAGAAAAGCCGGTATGGTGCATATTAGCTATGAATCAGATTATAGAATGGGTGTGTATTACTATAATAGATCTGAGTATGCGGCAGCAGTTAAATTGCTTTATTCATCCTTACAAGGTAATAAATTGTATTCACCAGAATATTTCTACATTTCTAATTTATACTTTTTAGGTAGAACTTATTACGCTTTAGGAGAATTAAACAAAGCAATAAGGTGCATGAACAGGCTTTCAATTTCAGCGCAAAAAGTAAACAACTTGGACTATGTTTTATACTCGAATAGGATAGCTTGTAAAATATACTATGATAAAGAAAGCTATAAAAGATCAGCAAAAAAAGCAAAAGAAGTTTTTGCTTTGGCAATTAAATTGAGCGAGTTCTACATAGCAGGAGAAGCAAAAAAAATACTTGCTATGATAGCTGACAAGAGATTAAAACACTTAAAAGCATGTACTTATTATAATAAAGCATTAGAGTATTACAACATATTTATTCAAGAAACTGGTACTGATATATCTCAAGAGATTAATTTTATCAAAAATATGATTTCTCAAAAAATTCCATCACAATAAAGCATAATAGAAAATAATCGACATTGAATTAACTGTTAATAATCTACAGCCTGTATTTAATTTAGCCTAAATAATTTAAAATGAACAGTCAAACTTAACACGGGAGTGTTGCATGAAGAGACTGTTTGTTTTAATTGCGTTTTTGTCAATGCTGCTCACTTCGGAACTAAAGGCCGAAGGAGAACAAAACCAGTACCACAACTGGATTTGGTTAGGAAGTTATTGGCTTTATGTCGGAGACAGTGATCCGGGAGATCCGCCTCCGTTGCCTCCGATCAAGAAGTAAACAAAAGCAAAGGATCAGACCGCTCTCCAAAGGGCGGTCTGAATACTGATTAAGGGTAAGTGTAAAAGAATGCTAAGAGAGTTTAGACGAAAGAAAGAAAGCAATGTTTGGCATCTAAACGAAAATTGTCCTGACTGGCCAATAACAGACTATGAAATATGGTATGGAGATTATGTTCCTCCGAATTGTGAGCAACTGTGTAATCTTTGTTATATACAGCGCAAAAACAGCAGAAATGAAAGCAGTTTGTCTGTTGAAGAGGGGAGTAAAAAAAGTAAGGAAAATAATTCGTGTTAAGGAATTCATAAATGAAAAATAAAATCAGATGTATCATTTTTCTGTTTTTCGCACTTCTCCTTCCAATCCAATCCCAAACAAGTTGGTCGCCTCCTGTGCAGTTATCAAGAGATGGAGTAGGTCCGTACTTGTTTATCGGTGTGCCTGCTATAACTGTTGATAGAAAAGGAAACATACATGCCTTCTGGGTCGTAAGTCCTTCGGAAGACGGTGTTAGCAATAGGTATTCCCAGATCGAATACTGCAGATCCGAAGATAGTGGTCAAACATGGTCTGCAACAGAAAATTTGACTCCTGAATATACAACCGAAAGAATTTACGCAGTTGAGGCTGTCTGCGATTCAAAAAATAATGTACATGTTTTGTATTTACGAGGAAGCGAAGGCAGTAAAGTAATGCACAAAAAATATGACGGTGTGTCATGGAGTGCACCTTATGAAGTGTATCCTTATGCTACAAAAAGTCTCTTAATTAAATGCGATAGTAATGACAGATTATTTAGTACTTGGTATTTGGGAAGCACTTCTTATTATACATATTGCGATTTAAGCAATGAAGTACCAAATTGGACACTTGCTAAAAGAATACATGAAGTTATTGATTACCGCGTGAGCGGCTATGATTTTGACATTGATAATAATGTGCATGCTGTGGGTACATTTGGTGACGAGATTAATTATAGACCCTATTATTATATGTTCNNTGAATTTCTGGGTTGAGCACGCTGAAATTAGTAGTTATGATGAAAAATCTTTATGTATGGCTATAGCTATTTCTAAAAACGATTCGCTATATTCGAATGTTGCAGTCGGTTACAGTTTGGATTTAAACACCGATAACCATCTTTCTAAGTACATACTAGATTTTGTTTGGTCGAAGCCTTATGCATATAGCGAGAATAACAACTGGGATAGAGAAATGTATATTGACCAACACAACTATTTGCATCTTTTTGAAAAACACTATTATGAAGGAGATGTTAGCGGGGATGCCGGTATAATCCACAGCACGGGAAAAAATGGAGTTTGGACTACAGTTTCAATAGACTCTACGCATAGTTTCAGCTATACCGAACCTAATGTAGCTTTTGATAAAGTTTTGAATAATTTTTTTTTAATTTACAAAAAATTTGATATTGTAAACTCAATTTCTAGAATCTATTTCCAGTCAAAGCAAAATGATACAGGAATAGAAGAATCAGGTAATCTCTTAGCTAATGATTTTGAGCTTTTTCATAATTATCCGAATCCGTTCAATAATGAAACGGTTATAAATTACACAATAAAAGACAATGCGTATGTTAAGTTGTCAGTGTATAACTCAAAAGGCGAGTTAATCAGTAATCTCGTTAATAAAAAACAAAACAGAGGCCAACATTCGTTTGTTTTCAACTCGGATAAGCTGAACAGCGGAGTCTATTATTACAGACTTGAAGTTGACAGCAAATTGAGCACAACGAGAAAAATGCTGTACCTGAAATAAATAATGTAAGTAAAACAAAAAAGGAGAACCATCATGATGAAGAAAGTAATCGCAATCCTGTTGATTGCATTGTCAATTTCTGTGTTCTGTGCGGAAAAATACGCCGTTTTAATTGCCGGTGATTACAACGCTACGAATGTACCGCGTGACAAGAAATGGAATAACGGACTTGGGGATAACTCCGAGTTTTGGAACGACTTGTATTTGCAATGGGAGATGCTTTACCAGAAAGGGTACAAGAAAGAGAACATAACAGTTATCTTTGCAAATGGCATTGACCACTGGAAAATTAATGACGAAATAGACACACGATACCGTGCTGTACACGCAACAGACAATCCTGAAGAAACCATCACAAATTACTCAGCTACAAAAACAAAGCTGAAAGCTGCTGTAGATGCCTTGAAGTTAGAAATCAAACCGGACGACTTTTTGTACGTCTGGGCTATGAGCCACGGCGGGAGTTCTACTCAGTCGTCAATATGCTTGATTGACCCGACAGGTGACTCTTACTACGACATGACGGATACTGAATTTGCGAGTTACTTTAATACTATTATTGCTAATAAAAAAGTATTCGCGATAAACGCAAATTATGCAGGCGGATTTCTAAATACATTAAAAGCAGACAATTCTTTTGTTCAGGTATCATCAACGGACACAAAATCGTTCAGAGCTGACGACAAAATAAAGGATGGCACTTACATCCCTTTTTTGGAGAATGAGGAAATCAACGATAAGATTTACTATCACGGTGAAACATGCTATCACAATTATTGCGCCACTGTAGGTCTTACTCCCTCAGGAGCAGATAATTACAACGGAATTCCTTTAAGTAATGCAGACGGTGATGTCACATTCCCTGTGGACGGGTTGATCTCGGTACTTGAAACGGCAACTTGGGCATCTGAATACGAGTCCTCAACAGAGAATCCGACTTGGGGTAATTCTTGGTTGATAGGTTATTCATCATCATTACAATATCCTACTATTCTTAGGAATTCATGGAATCAAGGCGAAGCGATTTCTAATTTTGGGTTAAGAGGTATCTGTGCAGTTCCTGAAGATATATTACTTGAATATGATGATTTTTTCGATTGGACTTCCATAAGGCTTGAAGAGAATTCATATACTACACTTTTCCAAGACACAGATATTGATGCGGGAAAGTATTCATCTATAAATATTGAGAATAATAGTAGCGTAATTGGGATGGGAAATAATACAATTAACATTGGCGGTGGTCCTTTTAACAATCTAAGGCTAAACAATAATTATTTGAAAAAAATATCAATTATTAATTCTGGGTTTTTATGGCTTAACGGCACGACTCTTTTTGATAATGCCAGCTTGAATTTTATAGGAGGTAGTATTTATTTAATGGAAGGAATTACTACTGCCACTGTAAATTTTTTCAATCGTTCTAGTTTTTCAATTCGAAACTGTAATTTCAATTATGAGAAAGACGGAATTATATATAAATCAACGGATTATTTAGAAAGCATACCCCAAGAATCAAAATCACTTGATAATATTTACATCAACATAGATAATTCTGACTTTATTATGGATGAAGTATTTGTGGATTATTCTTTTATTCCAATCGAAATAAAAAACAACAGTAATGTGATCGTAAACAATGATGCAATAGCTTTTTTAGTTTTCTACCTGTCAAGCGGATCAAAATTCATAATGAATGCCAACTCAAAATATGCTGAAGGCGGAATAAGATTGGGAGAGGGTACTGAGTTAATTATCAACGAAAACGGGCTATATGCTAGCGGTTTGTCAATAAGCGATGATGTTGATGTAAAATTGTATAACAATTCAAGGCTGATGAAGAGTTTAGTTTTGACAAATAATTGCGAAGTTCAGATTCAGGAAAATTCTAAATTTACAATAGAGCCTGGATATAATTTCACATTTAACAGTGGTTCAAAATTGAGTCTTTTAAATGGATCAGAACTTGTAGTTCCGGAAACTTCCGTTTTAACTTTCGAAGAAGGTTCGCAGATCATAATCGAAGGTAATGCAAAAATTACCGGAAATATTCAAATTTCTAACGGTGCCAGCATTATTATTCATGATAATTCTACTCTAGTTTTGCACATGCAGGAATTAGTTATTTTTCCAAGTACTGATCTAAAACTTGGTATTAATGCAAAGCTCATTATCGAAAACGGGACTACTCTAACCATTAAAGAAGAAGCTGTGATCGAACTCGCCGAGGGTGCTGGGATTGTAGTTCAATATGGAGGTAGTTTTACTGCATCAGGAACGAGCACAGATAAAGTTACATTTTATTATACAGGCACTACAGGCAACTGGCTC
>DMTS01000036.1 GCA_003477045.1 Candidatus Delongbacteria bacterium | reverse complement strand
ATCGATTTTGTCAAAATTAAAGAAGGGGTGAATATTTTCTAATATAGTTTTGGAACTTATAACACTCATACAACATATAAAAGCTCTTTTTATGTGATTAGTTGCTTAAAATGAACTAAGTAAAAACTTGACAAAGATATGTAAAATTCATATTTTTGTCAGCTTGTAGAATTTAATTAAATTGAGAGAGATATAAAATGAAAAAGCATAAGATAGCCGTGATAGGTCTCGGGTATGTCGGACTGCCTCTTGCAGTAGAATTCGGAAAAGTATTCGAAACAGTGGGTTTCGACATTTATTCAAAAAGGGTAGATGAACTTAACAAGGGGATCGATAGAACCCTTGAAGTTGAATCGGATAACCTGAAATCTGCAAAGTATCTTAAATGCACTTCTAAACTTAATGACATCAAAAAATGTAATTTTTACATAGTCGCAGTACCTACGCCGGTTGATAAATATAAGAACCCTGATCTGACCCCGCTGATTAAAGCTTCCGAGACTGTAGGAAAAGTCATAAAAAAGGGCGACATTGTTGTTTATGAGTCAACAGTTTATCCTGGCGCGACCGAAGAGGACTGCGTGCCTATCATTGAAAGACTTTCCGGGCTGAAGTTCAACAAAGATTTCTTCTGCGGTTTTTCGCCGGAAAGGATCAACCCGGGCGATAAAGTTCATACTCTGACTACTATAAAAAAGATCACAAGCGGTTCAACTCCTGAATCTGCTGAAGAAATTGATCAGGTTTATAAAAAAATTATTAAAGCCGGAACCCATAAAGCTTCTTCGATAAGAGTAGCTGAAGCTGCAAAAGTGATCGAAAACTCGCAGAGAGACATCAACATCGCTTTCGTTAACGAACTTGCTCTTCTGTTCGACAGAATGGGCATTGATACAATCGAAGTACTTGAAGCCGCTGGTACTAAATGGAATTTTCTTCCTTTCAGACCGGGACTTGTCGGCGGGCACTGCATAGGCGTTGATCCTTATTATCTGACACACAAAGCTGAAGAAATCGGATACCATCCTGAAGTAATACTTGCGGGAAGAAGAATAAACGACAATATGGGTATTTTCGTAGCAAATAAAGTTATAAAGTTCATGATCAAAAAAGGTAAAGTTGTCAAAGGTTCTAAAGTGCTTGTTCTGGGTATGACCTTTAAAGAGAACTGTCCGGACATCAGGAACTCAAGAGTAATTGATATAATTAATGAACTTAAAGAATTCGGATGTAATGTTGATATTTATGATCCTTGGGCGGATAAGCATGAAGTAAAGGAAGAGTACGGTGTTGATATTATAGCGAAACCCGGAAAAGAATACGACACCATAGTAGCTGCCGTTGCTCATAATGAGTTTAAGAAACTGGATCTGAAAAAGCTGAAAAAAGATAAGTATTCGGTAGTTTACGATGTGAAGAACATTTTGAATAAAAATGAAATTGACGGAAGGTTGTAAAATATGATTGTAAATCCATTTAATATAATTCTAATTACCGGCGGGCTTGGATTTATAGGCTCAAATTTTATCAGATATATTCTTTCGACAGAGAAAGGAGTTAAAATAATTAATCTTGACAGCATGACATACGCGGGGAATCCGAAAAATTTGGCAGAAATAGAACATGAATATCCGGGCAGATATACTTTTATAAAAGGCGATATCTGTGATCAGAAATCAGTTGAAAAGATTTTTCAAGAAAATGTTCCTGATGCGGTTATAAATTTCGCGGCTGAATCCCATGTTGATCGCTCGATCGAAGATCCGAATGTATTTATAAAAACGAATGTGCTTGGAACCGCTACATTGTTAAATACTGCGAGAAAGTGCTGGAAAGACTTCTTTAACAATAAAAGATTTCTGCAGGTATCAACAGATGAAGTTTACGGAACATTACCCGAAGATAAGCCTGAGATAAAATTTACTGAAACAACACCCTTAAATCCTCATTCACCTTATTCCGCTTCAAAAACTTCAGCAGATCTGATAGCAAAATCATTTTTCGATACTTTCGGATTTCCTGTTCTGATAACAAGATGTTCAAACAACTACGGGCCGTACCAGTTCCCTGAAAAACTTATACCGCTTATGATAAGCAAAGCGATGAATAACGAGAAACTTCCAGTTTACGGCGATGGTTTGAATGTAAGGGACTGGCTTTATGTTGAAGATCACTGCTCAGCGATCCTGACAGTTCTCAAGAAAGGGAAAACAGGTGAAGTTTATAACATAGGCGGCAACTGCGAAATTCAGAATATCGAGATAGTAAAGATGATACTAGACAGCCTGAATAAACCTCACAGTCTGATCAATTATGTTCAGGACAGGCTCGGTCACGACAGGCGATATGCAATAGATGCGACAAAGATAAAAAATGAACTTGGCTGGGAGCCTGCATACTGTTTCGGAGAGAAGATAAAAGATACAATTCAATGGTATGTAGAGAACCAAAATTGGGTAAGTTCGATAATTGACGGATCTTATCAGAAATAATTCAATACCGAATTATTATATAAAAATGTGGACATACTATAAAAATAATATTAAATTGTTATCGTATTTAACGGATGGAAAGTATGAAAATACCATTTAATAAACCGCTTATACTTAACAAAGAATTGGATTGCATCAAGAGAGTATTTGATATTGATCAGTTTTCCGGGAACGGCGAATTCTCAAAAAAATGTAACAGCATTCTTGAACTAAAGACAGGCTGTAAAAAATCTATCGTAACATCATCATGCACCGATGCCCTTGAGATGACAGCGCTTCTAGCTGACATACAGCCGGGAGATGAAGTGATAATGCCGTCATTTACATTTGTTACAACAGCAAGCGCATTCGAACTAAGAAAAGCGAATATTGTCTGGTGCGATATCAGACCTGATACAAAGAACATTGACGAAAATAAGATCGAATCTCTTATTACTTCAAGAACAAAAGCGGTGGTTGTAGTACATTACGCTGGTGTCGGCTGCAATATGGATGCAATCGTTTCAATATGCAGAAAGCACGGCCTTATTCTGATCGAGGATGATGCGCAGGGTATTGATGCCTCTTACAATGGCAAGCCTCTGGGTTCTTTCGGGGACATGGCTGCCATCAGTTTCCATGAAACGAAAAACATACAATGCGGAGAGGGCGGGGCTTTATTAGTCAATGACCACGGCCTGGTTGAAAGAGCTGAATTTATTAGGGATAAAGGTACAGACAGGATCCATTTCAGCAAAGGTCTTGTTGATAAATATACATGGGTGGAACTGGGATCCAGCTTTCTCATGTCAGAACTGCAGGCTGCTTTTCTTTACCCGCAACTGGAAAATTCAATAATTGTCAATCAGGACAGGCTCAAGAGCTGGGATTTATACTATAAATATCTTTCAGAATTTATAGAAGAAGAAAAATTACCGGTAATTCCGGATCATTGCGTTCATAACGCTCACATGTTCTATCTGATGTGCGAAAGCTTTCAAGAGAGAAGAAGCCTGATCGATCTTCTTAACCTGAACGGGATCGGAGCTATATTTCACTATGTTCCTCTCCATAGAGCGCCGTACTGGAAAGGAAAGTATGAAAATCTGAACCTTGAGGTTACAGATTCAGTATCGCAAACTTTGCTCAGGCTTCCCATGTATTACGGATTAAAGGAAAATGAAATTGAATATATCTGCAATAAGATCAAAGAATTTTATAAGGGCGGAAAATGAAAAAAACCAAAGGAATTATTTTAGCGGGTGGCTCAGGCACAAGAATGCATCCTATGACCAGCCTGTACAGCAAGCAGCTTATTGCGGTTTACGATAAACCGATGATCTATTATCCTTTAAGTACGCTCATTCTGGCCGGAATAAAGGATGTTCTAATAATTTCAAACGATGAGACCATACCCCACTATAAAAAGCTTTTCGGGGACGGAAGGCAGCTTGGAATGAACATTGAATATGCTGTCCAGCCTGCTCCCAAAGGTATCGCTCAGGCTTTCATTATCGGAGAAAAATTTATCGGAAAAGATAATGCTTTTCTCATACTCGGCGACAACATTTTCTACGGTTATCTGAATTTTTTAAGAGAGGCGGTACAAAACAATAAAACTGCAACCGTGTTCGGATACTATGTAAAAGATCCCGAGAGATACGGTGTTGTCGAGTTCGATAAGTCAGGCAAGGCAATTTCTATTGAAGAAAAACCTAAGAAACCCAGATCAAATTACGCAGTACCGGGAATTTATATTTTCGATAATTCATGTATAAAAAGAGCAAAAGGGCT
>DMTS01000173.1 GCA_003477045.1 Candidatus Delongbacteria bacterium | reverse complement strand
CTATTTTAGATATGTCATTTTTTTTGTGTCCTTTACAGTGCCATCGACTGTTAGTTTGTAAAAATAAATACCCGCATTTAATTTGTCGGCTTTAAATGAAAAACTGTGGGTTCCTTTATTAAATTTACCTGAAGCTAAATTCAGAATGAACTCGCCTTTAGAGTTAAATACACTAAGATCTATCTCTGATAAATTATCAAGACGGAATTGAATATTTGTCTCATTATTAAACGGGTTGGGATAGTTTTGATATAATTTGTAAGAATCAGCTATCAGGTCTTGATCATCTTGAATACCCGAAAATGAGCTTACAAGCTTTCTTTCATATGCGCCGTTACCGTGTGTAGCAAGCTTGATTTTCTTGTCCTGATAAGATATTTTCATATCCATTGCAAACACTCCGTCTCCGAGGCCTTCTGTGAATAACTGCCATGAAGAACCTCCATCAGGAGAGAAATATACACCGAAATCATTACCGAAATAAATATGTTCAGAATTAAAAGGATCTGGTATAACCGACCATCCAGGTAAAATTGGAAGTCCCTCGCTTATGTTTATCCATGTTGTGCCAGAATCATTAGATTTGAAAATATGATTGCTTCCAAATCCTCCAAATGTAATATATACAATATTATCATTATTCGGATCAACTACAATGTCAGTCGGTTTATTACGCGGGAGACCAGAAGTTATATCAATCCAGCTTGTACCGCCATTATCTGTTCTGAAAATCTTTTTTTCAACTTTTCCTGCCGAATAAATCGGTATTGTTGCAACATATAGCTTCTGTTCATTCTGTCTTGAAACATCCATTGATATCGCAGGACACTCAGTAAATGCATCCACTGGAAATTCAGATAAATTGTACCAACTTAATCCCTGATCTCTGCTTCTCGCTATTATGGACCCTCCGGCGTACATGACTCTGGGGTTTGACGGGCAGATAATAAATGGAGATATAAAATTTACTGTTCCAACATTCACAGGGGTGGCGTTTATGCTAAAGTTATAACCTTTATCTGTTGATTTTAGTATATTCAGGTACTGCCATGATGCGAAAACGATATTATTATTAGCTTGAGACATAGCAGAACATGAACCATCTCCTCCGATTACCCTGTCCCAGTACCCATTTCCCCTATAAATACATGAATAATTGTCCTGAAGTCCTCCAATTGCAAATAAAGAATCAGTTTCGGAACAAGTAAACCCGTTATAGAATTGTGATGTCTGATAGCCCCAATTACAACTTATGTAGCTATATCCTCCGTCATCAGATCTATGTATCCCACCGTCATTTGCAGAATAAATAATATTCCTTTTGTACGGATGGAATTCCATATCATGATGATCAAGATGAAGCCAGTCAGGGTCAAATTCATCGGCTTCGGTACCTTCATAAACATTCATAGAAGTGCCACCGTTAATTGATCTCCAGAGATGTATTCCTCCGCAGAATATCTGGTTTGGATCATCGGGATGGACTGCGACATAATGCGAATACCAGCCTTGATAGTCAGCAAAATTAATAGTATTCACTACAGACCAAGTTAAACCATAGTCAATTGTTTTGCATAGCCAGGTAGCTCCTAAATTTTCCCCGTCACTGTAACCTATGCTGGCATAGGCAATATTAGGTGTTGATCTGGAGTAATCAAGTCTGACTTTACCGCCAAAAGTTACCGGTCCGCTTGTAAAGTTGAATTTATTCCATGTGATTCCTCTGTCAATTGATCTGTAAATTCCGTGTCCTGTGCTCCACATGCCTCCGCACCCGGCTATTATCACATTCGGAAGGTCAGGGTATATTATCAGATCAGTGACCATTGGTATATCCATCATTTGTGTCCAGTTTTCGCCGGCATCTTCTGATAAGTAAACACCATCGCTGGTTGCTGCCCAGATTGCTTTATGATCTGAAGGGTCGATCTTAATTCTCTGAATTCCTCGCATTGAATCGTAAGACCAGTCAAGGCTTTTAGTCCATGAATCTCCTCCGTCAACAGATCTTAATATACCGATCCCATACATTCCCCTAGTTACTCTGTTGGCAACTCCGGGGTAAGATTCATAGTATCCATAAATTTCTCCTGTTCCAACGTAAATCGTGTCGGGACAAACTGGATCAATTTCCACAGCAGATACAGCTAATCCGGGATATCCGAGTTCTATTCTGTTCCATGCATTTTCACCCATACCACCATTTATACTTTTCCACAACCCTCCGCTTGCAGATGCGGCAAATATTGTGTCGGGTCTAGTCGGGTCGATCGCGATATCAAGAGTTCTGCCGCCTATGTTCTTTGGACCGATGCTTGCCCATTGTTCACCATTTTTTGTATGTTTCATTGATTTATTTTGTTCCAGCGCAATCGCATAAGCATCTTTTTGTATGTCCTGATCCGGATATGATCTCATCCCGTTAAATAATTTAAGATAATGAAACGAACCCGGAGTTTTCTTTCTTCCTTTTCTGTTTTTCTCCTGCTCGAGTTTTTTTTCCTTATAAAGCGACAGTTTTTTATCTTTATTCGGGCTGCTCTCATTAAATGCAAAGTAAAAATACGCTGAAGATAAAAAGATCGCAATTATTGTGACCATTATAGCCTGTTTTTTCATTGTTTCTCCGTAAAGGATTTAATAATTAAACTTAATAAAAGAAATAATACTTGTCAATCTAAATAATCTTTGCTTGTTTTACCTTGATTTAGAAATTTAAATGATTTATAATAAGAATTGATATTTTTTTGGAGGATAAAGAAAAAATGGCAAATTACAAAAATTGTAAACCTTATACCCGCTGGTGGTGGTTCGCCGATATTATAAAACATGAAGATATCAAAGATCAGCTGGACTGGCTTAAGGAGAATAATTTCGGCGGAGTAGAGATAGCTTTCATTTATCCCGTTGACAGGGATCCGGATGCCGGAAGGATCGAGTGGCTGGGAAAAGAATGGTGCGAAGCTGTTGAATACGCTAAAACTTATGCGGACGGCATCGGACTCGGCTGCGATTTCACATTCGGATCGTTATGGCCTTTCGGCGGAACATTTGTGCCTGACACAGACAGAACGCAGGTATGGAATAAACCTGATTTCAAACAGCCTCATCATCTTTCCTGGGAGCATCCCAAGATAGGGAATGTCCTGAATCATCTGGACAGGCATGCATTTGAACGATACGCTAAAGTGATGGGAGATGCTCTTTCAGGCGCGCTGAAAGACTTTAAGTCGGCTATATTCTGCGATTCGTGGGAAGTCGAAACGAAACATATCTGGACTGAAGGTTTTGATAAGATATTTGAAAAGAAATTCGGCTATGATATCAAGCCGTTCATTGATAAAATTTACTGTGCGGAAAATAAACATCAGCTTTATGATTACATGAAACTCGTGGCTGAAATGGTTTTAAACGAATTTTACATTCCTTTTGATAAAAAAGCGCACGAACTCGGCGCATTGAGCAGAGTTCAGTGTCACGGTTCTCCGACAGATCTTATAACGGCTTACGCGAACTGCGATGTGCCTGAAACTGAGGCTATGCTGTTCGAGCCTGAATTCTCTAAGATCGGGGCGTCTGCGGCTTCGCTGTCAGGCAAAGAAGTCGTTTCATCCGAAACTTTTACCTGTCTTTACGGCTGGCCTGCAAAATATTTCAAAAAAGAGCAGACGGCCGATCTAAAGCTTTGCTGCGATGCTCTTTTCGCAAGCGGCGTGAATCAGATATTCTGGCACGGAATGCCTTATAATCCCAAAGGGACAGATACTCAAAATTTCTACGCCACAGTTCATGTCGGCAAAACAGGAAGCCTGTCAGGCGAGCTGAAGCAGTTCAATACATACATGACGAAGGTTTCAGCAGCTATGAGATTCGGTAGAACATATTCAGACATAGCTGTTTATCTGCCGCTTGAAGATGCCTGGACTGCAGGGAAATATCCGAAGGAACTTCAGATGCCCTGGGCGTGGGGAGCTTATGAACTGCGCTATGAGAAATTCAACTCTGAACTGAAAGGATATCATCCGCTCTGGATAAATAATGAATTTCTTTCAAAAGCCATCGTCAGGAACAATAAACTATTCGTAAATGATCTTGAATTCGAGCTGCTTTATATTGAAGCGAATAATCTCGATATTGAAACACTCAGAACAGTTCTGAGGCTGGCATCGGAAGGACTGCCCGTCTGCCTGAAGGATCATCCCGAACAGGCAGGATTTATAAAGAACAAAGATTTCAATACTATAATTGCTGAACTATTATCATTACCGAATGTTAAGAATGATTTAAAGCTGCTGAAATTTCCGCCGGCTTTAGTTCAGGGTGAAGATATACCGCTATTCTGGTGCAGAACAGACGGTAAGACAGCTAAAATATTTTTCGCTAATCCGATAGCGGGAGAAATAAAATATCCGGTGCTCTACGGACAGTCATTTCAGGAATCATCAATAATTAGAGATGTAACGGTCAGTTTCAACGGGAAAAATATTCCTGTCAGGCTGGATTTTAAGCCTTATCAGTCAATAATGCTAAATATTGATGAATTAGGCCGCGTTGTATTTGAGGATATTTATTTCAAGCCGAAAACACCGGAATTAAACGCCACCTTTGCGGTCAAAGTAAATACGCTGAATGCTTTTATAAGATCGGAAGGCGGCGGCAATCCGGCAGGGGTAGTTCTGTCCGCAGATTTCATAACTGATGAAGAAATGCTTCGTATAGCTAAAAAAGTCGGTTTTTCTGAAACGGCTTTTGTATTAAAAACTGATAAAGCCGATTTCAGGCTGAGATATTTTACTCCCGCAGGCGAAGTTCCGCTTTGCGGACATGCTACGGTCGCCTCTTTCGGTCTGCTGGCAATGAAAGGGTCAATATCAGCGGGTAAATATAAACTTGAAACGAAAGCAGGCATTCTTAATATAGAAATACTGCCGGATAAAAAAATACTGATGGATCAGAACCTGCCTGAATTTTATGAAATGATAGATAAAAACGAGATCGCAGGTTCGCTTAATATTTCACCGGAGTTGATTTCTGGAGATCTGCCTGTTCAGATAGTATCGACAGGACTGAAAGATATAATCGTTCCGATAAGGTCTTTGAAAGAGCTTCTTTCGATCGAACCTGACTTTGATAAGATCAAAGAGATCAGCAGAAAATATGACGGAGCCGGATATCACCTGTTCACGACCGAAACTAAATTCAATTCAACTGCTCACTGCAGAAATTTCGCACCGCTTTACGATATACCTGAAGAATCAGCAACAGGCACAGCATCGGGAGCACTTGCCTGCTATATGTTCAAATATGGGATAATAAACGAAAGACAGGCTGATAACATTGTTTTCGAGCAGGGATATTCAATGAACAGGCCGTCGGAAATTTACGCATCGCTTGAGGTGTCTGACGGAAGCATAAAAAGAGTGCGTGTAGGCGGTGTGGCGGACGGTCTGAAACAGATCGAGGTTGAAGTATAATTGCAGGATCTCTTATTTCTCGGTCGGAACGACGATACCTTTGATTATAATATTCTGGAAGAAAATGAATACCGCGAAAGTAGGTATAGCCGCTATCACAAGCGCGGCATAGCCCACGCCTGAACTGGCTCGCTGTGACAGCTGATAGATGTGAACCATCAGAGTCCACATGCTCTGATCCTGACAGACAATGAAGGCGAACATGAAATTTCTGTATGCCGCGTTGAAAGCGCCTAGTGCGATCACAGCCATGATTGGCTTGGATAATGACATCGCGATCCTGGTGAAAATAGTGAACTCGCCGGCTCCGTCAACAGTAGCCGATTCGAACAGTTCCTTAGGCAGCGAATCAAAAAATCCCTTTAGAAGGAATATGAAATATCCGTCAGCGGCGGCAGGCAGGATAAGCGCCCAGAATGTGTTCAACAGATTGAGATTTTTAAGAATAAGAAAATTCGGAATTCCCATAACCATCGGCGGGAAAGCCATAGTCAGCATCAGTATCAGAATGATCCTGTAATTTGACCTCAGTTTGAATCTGCTCATCGCGTAGGCTGCAAGCGGATTCACGATCAGTGCGGTCAGGATGGCGAGGAGGCAATACCAGAGAGTATTAACTATAGCTCTTCCGTTATTGAACATTTCATCTAAGACCATAGCGTAATTTCTAATCAGATGCTCGCGGAATATTTCTTTTTTGTATTCTTTGAATATAAAATAATCCAGCGTCTGGAAATCAATGTCTATTTTATCGTAATCTTTGTAGATGAATCCGTAAGCTGAATTCAGGCTGTCAATGCTGCCGTATTTGTTTTTCAGAAATTTCAGCATATTTGTATTTTCGGATGAGCTTACCATCAGATACTTCGGATCGGCATGATTATTTATGAATTCAAGCCATAATTCAGCTTGTTTGGCTTCTTTGGGGAGCACAGTTGACGGGTATATGTTGATCTCTTTATCGTAGTCTGTTCCGATCGCTTTGTTGATGATTTCAGTATCAAGGATCCCTTTCACTCCGAATTTCATTTTCAGAAATTCGATATAATCGAACTGCGAGGCAGGGGAGAGCTCTAATGAACTTATATCGGCGGATCTTACAAATTCGATCCAGTCTCTTTTCATGACAAGGTTATTTTCGGGAATTGAAGCTGAAAGTTTGATGTCGTCAAAACTTTTGATCCGCTTGGAATAAATATCATTAATTTTGTCAATATCGGGATATTTCGCTTTCAGATGATCTCTGTAATCAAATTCTACACTTGAAATAAATAATTGTGCAGGATCAGCTAGGTTCTCGATGAAAAAGATATAATCAAGCAGCGGCGCGCCTGTAGAATTAGCTTTATCCTGTGAGATACCCTCAAATCCGGCGAAATCTGATTTCCATGTTTCATTGAGCAGTCCTATATTTTCATATTTTTCTTTCAGAAATGCACGGTAACTCTCTGTTCCGGCCGAATCGAGGCTGATATGATGAACATTAAGTATCTTTTTTACATAATGCGTCCAGTGCGATCTCAAACTATCCTGAGGAAGCCTTCTTGCAAGCGTGATATTATCCCATGACGGATAAGTTGTTCCTAGCGATTTGTTAAGAAGCTCGAGTTTACCTTTGAAGGCAGGCAGAAGTTCATTTGAAATAAAATGACCATCGAGCGACATCCACGCTTTGTGCCTGAGGTCAAGCTCTTTTCTGAAGCTGCTGTAAGGTA
>DMTS01000202.1 GCA_003477045.1 Candidatus Delongbacteria bacterium | reverse complement strand
CGGGGCGTTTTATAATAACTGTTACATATCCCGGGGTTTCGCCCGATGAGATCGAGAAGCTGATCGTTAACGAGATCGAAGACGAACTGGCTGATATTTCTGTTATTGATTATATAACATCAACATCATACGAAGGCAGAGGAGTTATTACAGTGAATCTTATCGCAGGCGCGGATAGCGATAAGGCATGGAACGATATAGCCAGAGAACTCGAAAAGGTAAAAGATCTGCCTGAAGACGCATCTGATCCCTATATGCAGAATATGAGTTTCAAAGATATGAAAGATGTATGCACGGTTGCCGTTGAAGGGAAAGGTTATACACCGCACGGTTTAAAAAGCGTAGCGGAAGAATTAAAGAATGATCTTTCAAGAATCGAGTATGTATCGAGAGTGGAGATGAAAGGAGCTAAGCTAAGAGAGATCAGAGTTGAACCTGACAAAAATAAAATGGAATATTTCAACATTTCATTTACGGATATTGAGAATACCATTAAAACCAGAAATCTGAATCTGCCGGGCGGGAGTATAAAAACCGACAAGTCTGAAGTTTTGATCAGGACGAAGGGAGAGTTTGAAGAAGTCGATCAGATAGGTTATGCGGTGATCAGAACTTTTGAAAACGGAAGTGCTTTGAGAATAAGGGATGTAGCCGAAATAATAGATACATATCAGGACATAAACATGATAACCAGGCTGGACTGCAGCGAAAGTGTGAATTTGTATCTGTACCAGAATACCGACGGTAACATTCTGGATATTATAGATAATATAAAGGAATATATCGCTACGGTGCCGGAGAAATATAATGGAATAAATGCCCGTATTGTTAATGACGGTTCTATTGATGTAAGAAATAATATAAAGACGCTCTCTTCATCGGCGGTCTTTGGTATTGTGCTTGTCTTTTTCACTCTGTTGATCTTCATAGGCTGGAGAAATGCGATTTTTGCCGCAATGGGCATTCCGTTTTCATTTTTGATGACTTTCTGGCTGATGAAATACTTTGACATAACTATCAACAATCTCAGTCTTTTTGCACTTGTTCTTGTACTCGGGATGGTGGTTGATGATGCTATTGTGATAATAGAAAATGTCCACCGGCACATTGAAGAAGGAATGAGTCCAAAAGAGGCCGCAGTAATAGGAACAAAAGAAGTTTTATGGCCTGTGACATCAGCCGTATTAACTACAGTTGCTGCTTTTATGCCCCTTTTGATGATGGAAGGCAATATGGGTAAGTTCCTGTCAGTATTTCCAAAAGTTGTCTCACTGGCTCTTTTTGCTTCATTATTCGAGGCTATATTGATATTACCTTCCCATTTGGCGGATTACTCAAAGCCGGATAAAAAGAAAGCAGATACACATTTTTATAAAAATCTGGTTAATTTTTATACAAAATTCGTTATCAGCTTCTTAAAAAAGCGGGCATTTGTTATTGTCACTTTATTTTTTATTTTTATCATATCATTCATAGCTGTTTTATCAGGATATGTGAAATTTGAATTCTTTCCGGCGACCACTCCGACAACATTAACGATCCAAGCGGAAACTTTTGCAGGTACGAATCTAGAGAGAACCGATTCGCTTTCAGCAGTGATTGAGAAAGCTGTTCTTGCGCTTCCTTATCAGGAGAATTTGCAGTCTCTTAATACAAATGTCGGTCAGCAGTCCGACGGCCCTTTTTGGGATGAAGCAACCAATTTAATTGAGATCAGAATAGATTTGGCGGATGCCGACAGTCTTACTGTGGATATAAATACAATATCTGCCGACATAAGACAGTTCCTGAACGAACAGCAGGATATTGTAAATTATAAAATTACAACCGGTGAAAGCGGTCCGCCTACAGGGGAAGATGTTGAACTTAGAATTCTCGGTGATGATATGGATAAGACAAGAGAAAAGGCAGAGGAGATAAAACAAATACTTGCAAAAATTGATGGCGTAGATGATATAGATGACGATATTGATTCAGGTAAAAAAGAACTCGAAATCTACCCATATTTCGAAAAATTGGCTCGATACGGGGTCTCTGTTTCGGAATTCGCAAATATTGTAAGGATAGCTTCAACAGGTAAAGTAGTATCAGAATTCAACGAGAAATCGGATAAGTATGATATAAGACTAAGGCTGCCTGAGAAAAGTTTCAGCACAATTGATCATATTGAGAACTACAGATTTAAGACAGGTGCAGGTCAAATAGTTATTCTTAAGGATATTGCTCAATTTAAGATTACGAACACGATTTCGAGGATATCGCACAAGGACGGAAAAAGGACAGTAACGATTACCGCATCTACATGTGAATACGAATATAACGGTAAAAAAGTAATGAGATCACCAAGCGAAGTTAACGAAATCCTTTTTGGTTCTAAAGTTAAGGACACTCCCGGTATTCTGGAGAATTTTGAAAACGAAAATCCGGGCTTCAAGATTGAAGTGGGTGGTGAGAGCGATGAAATGAATAAAAGTTTTAATTCTCTTTATGCAGCATTTGCTATTGCATTAATAATGATTTTTATGATTTTAGGCACTCAGTTCAGGTCATATATTAAACCATTTATAGTAATGGTTGCCATACCATTCGGATTCATCGGTGTAATTTTTGGTTTGATTATTACAAATACTCCGTTTTCTTTGCTTTCTATGATTGCAGTAGTAGCACTTGCGGGGATCGTTGTCAATGATTCTATTGTTTTCGTTGATTTTATCGACAATGAAAGGAATAGAGGGACGGACCGCTGGAACAGCCTGATAAACGCAGGCAAAACAAGGCTCAGGCCTATTATATTGACTACCGTAACAACTATATTTGGTCTTGTACCCATGATAATATCCCAGTCAGAATCGGTAAAAATGTGGAAACCGATGGCTGTCAGCATAGTTTTCGGTCTAGGTTTCGCGACATTGCTTACGCTGTTTATCCTGCCTGTGATTTATTCGTTAATTGACGGTATCAGCTACAAAATGTCTGGTAAAAAAGGTATAACCCTTGCAGAAGCTTTGGAAATTCGTGCTGAAAAAGGATATGATAAGTAATGCAAGATAAAACAATCAGGATTTATGACTGTAACACAAATAAGCACACAAAAAAGGGGAAAACCAGTATCGGCTATTTTTAAAATAATAAAATAAACATTTAACACTTCCGTATACTCAACCGGAGTGATAAAAATTGAAACAGATTATAAGGATAACATCATGAAAGTAAATATCACTGTAGCCGCAATCATCGTAGCAGTAATTCTGAGAGCCTATTTTGTTTACAAAAGTAATTCAAATGGGGCGGTATCAGATATAAACTATGAAACTCAGAAAGCGGTTTTGGGAAACATCGTAAATTCAATATCAGCTACCGGGACGATAGAGCCGATATCAAAGGTCGAAATAAGCACTCAGGTATCAGGGATTGTCAAAAAAGTGTATGTCAATTATAATGATAAAGTAAAAAGAGGTCAGCTCATAGCCGAAATAGATAAAACTAACCTTATTTCAACATTAAAAAGTGAAGAAATATCATTAAAATCAGCACAAAACGATTTTGAGTATCAGCAAAATAATTACCGCAGGTCAAAAGAACTATACGATAAAAATTTTTCCAATGAAGCGGATATTGAAACCGCAAAATATAACCTTGACAATTCAGAAGTAAAGCTAGAAAAAGCAAAACTTACCTATGAAAAGGCTAAGGATAATCTTGCGTATGCATCTATTTATTCCCCGATTGACGGAGTAGTACTTTCCGTCAGCATCGAAGAAGGTCAGACAGTTATTTCAAGTTTTAGTGCTCCGACACTATTTACCATTGTGAACGACCTAACCAAGATGGAGGTACAGGCTGGTGTTGACGAGGCTGATATCGGATCGGTAGCCATCGGTCAGGAGGTTGAATTTACCATTGACGCTTATCCCGATAAAACTTTCAGCGGCACTGTATCACAGATCCGACTTGAACCTACAACATCGTCAAATGTGGTAACATATTCAGTTATCATCAACGCTCCTAATCCTGACGGTAAACTACTTCCCGGAATGACTGCAAGCTTGAACATATTCACTTTGAAATTAAATGATGTGTTTATCATACCTGAAAAGGCTTTGAATTTCAAACCTGATCTTTCTTCATTGCCGAAACCGCCTGACGGAAATATGCATCCTGCTCCCGGATTTAAAATCGGAGATAAACTATCCGATCATGTGTGGATAAAAGAAGGGGATAAGATCAAGCCTGTAAAAATAAAAACCGGGGCAACCGATGGAACCAACCGCGAGGTACTTGAGGGTCTGACCGAAAATGAAGAAGTTATTTTAAACGCTAAAACCAATTCAGAAACAGATGAATCTGTAAACGAGGGGCCAGGTTCACAGAAGAGTCCGTTCATGCAAGGACCGCCCGGAAGGAAAAAATAGG